>NZ_JBIWJO010000004.1:68557-483613 GCF_044765245.1 Micromonospora sp. NPDC093277 | reverse complement strand
CGCCGAGACGAACGTCGACGCGCCGATGTTGTCACCGGCGGAGATGAACGCCGTGTTCGGGTTCTGCGCCCGCAACTGACCGACCAGACCAGCCAGCTGAGCAGCGCCACCGGCCGGCTGACCACCCACGGTCGCCGGAGACTCCAACCGACCATGGAAGTCGTTGATACCCAGCAGCTGCAGGTTCACCGGCTTCGTGTTGTTGCCGGTGCTGATGCCCACCACGACCGGGTTGTGGTCGCTGGCCCGGTACGGGTTCGCCTCGTAGAAGGCAGCCAGACCGTCGTACTCGAAGGCGAACGACTCGACCGCGTTGATCTGCCACACGTCGACCCCGGTGATCCGCGACACCAGCGACGGCGAGGCGAGAGCGTGATCGAGCGAGCCGGACTCGCCACCGAAGACGTAGGTGGCCTTACCGGTGTTGTTCAGATCCTTGAACTTGGCGTCGTAGAGGACCTGCATCGGGTCCTCCTGGGTGTACGCGTTGAAGTCACCCAGCAGCAGCACGTCGTCGGAGCCGGCGTCGGCCTTGACCTGGTTGACGAAGGTGGTCAGCGCCTTGGCCTGCCGCACCCGGTCGCCGTTCCAGCTGCCCTGACCGGTGTCGGCGTTGTCGCCGGTCCCGGTGCCACTCTTGGACTTGAGGTGGTTGACCACCACGGTGAAGGTGGTGCCCCCCGCGGTGAACGTCTGCGCGATCGGCTCGCGGGCGTTGAACCAGACGGTCTCGTCGTTGACGGACCGGCCCAGGCCCTTCGGCTGGACCTTCGCCGGCTTGAAGATGATCGCCGTGGTGATGAAGTCCTGCTCGGTGGGGCCGGGCAGCTCGGCCGGGCTACGCACGTAGTCCCAGGTCCCGGCGCCGTCCTTGGCGTTGAGCGCGGTCACCAGGCGCTTCAGCGCCTGCTGCGGGTCGCTCGCGTTGAACCGGACCGAGTTCTCGATCTCCTCAAGGCCCACCACGTCGGCACCGAGCGCGCTGATCGCCGCGACGATCTTCGCCTCCTGCTTGGCCAGCCCGGCCTCGTTCGCCGCACCGCGAGCGTCGCCGCCGAAGTGCACGAAGTAGTTGAGGACGTTGAAGCTGGCCACGCGGACGTCGCCGCCGACGTTCACCGGGGCGGCGGTACGGGGGTTGGTGGCCTTGAAGGTGGTGCGACTCACCGTCGGGGTGTCCGCGCTGACCGGGGTGGTCGGCTGGAAACGCCACTCGCTGAAGCCGTACGACAGCACGACCGGACCGAACGCCTCGACCGAGTCGCCCACCCGCAGCGGGTTCTCCTTCGAGATGTACGGCGGCAGCAGACCAGCGGTCGACAGGTTCGTGGTCTGGCCGTCATCGAGCAGGATCCGCCGGAGCTTGTTGTCGGCGACCACCTGCTGGGCGGCGTCCGTACCCGGACGGGCCAGGTCGGTCGCGTTGCGGGCCACCTTGTCACCGGCGGCGAGCACGACCTCGCCGTACCGGTTGGTGTTGTACACCTCGGAGACGGTGTACTGGCCAACCGGCGCCACCAGCATCGACTCGACCGACTCGCGGGCATCCTCGGACAGCGGCAGGCTCACCGGAACCGGGGCCGGCAGGGTGGCGCTGTGCTCACAGATCTGCACGTCGGCCTTGGCGGCGGTGCTCAGCTGGGTGAGGCCGTTGTACTCACTGGGGGTGCCGCTGACCCGTACCCGGTCGCCGATCGCGACCGACGGGTGGTTCGCGGCGTTCGTGCCGACGTAGACGAAGACGCCGTCGGAGGCGGTGCCGGCGGCAACCGGACGGTCGCCACCGCTGCCGGCGGTCTGGACGTAGACGCCGTTGTAGCCACCGGTGCGGTGGTCGGCGGTCACGATGCCCTCGACGGTGACCCGGTTGCCGGCCAGCGGCGTGGCGCTGCCGGTGCCCTGGACCTCGGCGATGGTGTGGTCAACGGTGACCGTGCAGCCGATCTCCGGGTCCGGCTCGGGGTCCGGGTCGGGGCTGACGGTGTCGTTGCGGACGCCGAAGGTGCTCGGCGCCGGGGGGTTCCACTTGCCGTTGATCTTCTGCAGCGAGTGGCCGACCGGGGTGTTGGTGGTCTCCTCGACCCCGATGTCGGTGCCGGTCATTCCGTCGGCCGGGCCACCGACCGCGGTCATGGTGCCCTCGTAGGTGAGGAACTCCGCAACCGTGCCGGTCGGAGAAACCAGCGCGACGCCGTCCGGGGACCCGTTCTGGATGCCGTCGGTCGGGTAGTTGGCGACCATCACACCGGCCGCCGGCACCGTGCCGCTCAACGTCCGAGTGTTGTACGCCGCATTGTTCGCGCCGTTGTAGAGAACGATCTGCCAGCCGCTCAGGTCGAAACCGACCGGCGCCTCGATCTCGATCGCCTCACCGGTGTCGGTGCCGACGTTGTCGTAGTGGATCTCACTGATGAATGGGGTCGCGGCCGGCTCGGCAGCGAAGGCGGCGCTGCTGCTCAGAGCGAGCGCACCGCTCGTGGCGAGTGCGCCCAACACCCTGCCAGGGTGTCTGCGCATGGGTCGGAGCTTCAAAGCTGTTGCCTCCGAGAGGGGGGGATGGACTGGTGGAACCTAAGCGCAATTGGTGTCTTTACAGGAGCCACCAGATGTACGGAACAGGTTGGCCTGTCGGCCAGAATGCAACGGAGATCGAACAACGGCGCGCCGAGCCACGAAACGGACGCCAGCGCAGTTTATCCGCTGATTTCAATTATTCGCTCGCGTTGCGTAATGGTTCCGAACACGACAGGTGCGACTCCGGTTCATTCCGGTGCCGTACCCAGATGATCGTGACAGAAGGCGGTGCGTCCGTACAGCCGGGGATGCCTCATCGTCGGCACGAGTTGACCGCGGCATCCACTGTGGCCGTCGGATGGCCGTCTGACCTGCGGTCAGCTCGTCAGGTCCCGGCGGTCGAAGGCTCGAACGGCGGCGGCCAGGAGGAGCGCGGTGACGCCGACGAGGGCCGCGAGGTGGCCCCACTGGAAGCCGTGCCGCAGCGGCTCCCCGCCGTCGTAGTACTGGAACAGGGAGAGGTGGCGGAGGCCGTCGACGCCGACGAGGCCGGCCATGGTGCGCGTGGCGTAGCTGAGGACGGCGATGCCGGCGGTCACACCGAGGGTTACCGCGCGGTTGCCGGTGACCGCGCCGACGGTCAGCGCGATCGTCCCGAAGGCGATGGTGAGCAGGGCGAGCGCGGCGCACTGCGCGGCGAACTCGGTGACGCTGATGTCCTCCAGACGGGCTCCGGAACGGATGGCGAGCATGGCGAGCCACACCGTGCCGGCGATGAGGAGAGCACCGGCGGCGAGCGCGGCGAACCGGGCCAGGACCAGGCGGGTACGGCTGACCGGGTGGGCGAGCAGGAGGTCGAGGTGCCCCGCCTCCTCGTCGCCAGCGACGGCCCGGGTACCGACGGTGATGCCGTAGCCGACGGCGATCAGCGGCACAATGATGCCGAACACACTGGAGCCGAGATAGCCGGCGGCGGAGGCGAGATCGTCCATCCGGAGCGCCTCGCGCAGCCCCGGGGAGAAACCCTGCACGGTCTGTTCCATCGCCCCGTCGGCTACCTGCGGGTAGAAGGCCGCGTACATCACGGCGACCAGGGCGGTACCGGCGACGAAGCCGACGAGCCCACGGCGACCGTCACGCAGGGTCTTGCTGATCATCACGTCAAACACGGGTCCGCTCCTGGTCGGCGCCGTCGGCGCGGTAGTAGGTGAGGAACGTCTGCTCCAGGTCGGGGGTGGTGGCGCGCAGCGCCACCACGTGCTGCCGGCCGAGCAGCCGGATCAGGTCGTCCGGGCTGCCGGTGAGTTGGAAGCGGGCCGTCGAACCGTCGATGGTCAGTCCGGAGACACCAGGCAGGGCGGCCAGCTCCGCCTGGCCCGCGACCTGGGCGAAGGTCACCTGGAAGTCGTGCACGGTGCTGGCGCGCAGCTGAGCGACGGTGTCGAGGGCAACGAGGCGGCCCGCACGGATGATGCCGACGCGATCGGCGACGGCCTCCACCTCGGTCATGACGTGCGAGGACATGAAGACGGTCTGGCCGTTGGAGCTGGCCTCGCGTACCAGGTCGAGGAAGGTCTGCTGGACCAGCGGGTCGAGGCCGGAGGTCGGCTCGTCGAGGATTAGCAGGTCCGGCCGGTGCATGAACGCCTGCACCAGGCCAACCTTCTGCCGGTTGCCTTTCGACAGCGCCCCGATCCGGGCGGCGAGGTCCAGGTCGAGGCGCTCAGCCAGTTCGTCGATGCGGGCCTGCGGGACGTCGCCGCGAAGCCGGGCGAGGAAGTTCAGGCATTCACCGACCCGCTGTTGCCGGTTGACCACGAAGTCGCCGGCGAGGTAGCCGACCCGCCGGTGCAGGGACACCGCCTGCCGCCGGGGATCCTGGCCGAACAGCAGCGCACGGCCGCTGGTGGGTCGGATCAGGTCGATCAGCAGGCGGATCGTGGTCGACTTTCCCGCCCCGTTGGGGCCGAGGTAGCCGAACACCTCGCCCGGCCCGACCGTGAGGTCGAGACCTACCAGACCCCGGCGGCCGCCGTAGGTCTTGGTCAGCTTCTCCAACTCGATTACCGCGCTCATGTCGCAGACAGTACCGAATCTTCAGAGATTTCTGAAGCCTCAGAGCTGATAGAGTGATGGCGATGGCAGTACGGCGGGAAGGACGCGCATGACGGCACTGAGTGGCCCGGCGGAGCAGCTGGCGCTCACCCTCACCCAGGGTGGGATGCAGCGGATGACCGCCCGGGTGCTGGCCGCACTGCTCTTCACCCAGGACGAGGCGATGACCGCCGGGGACATCATCGATGCCCTGGGAATCAGCTCCGGCAGCGTCTCGACCGCACTCAAGTCGCTGTCGACGGTCGGGCTGATCGAGCGGGTCCCGGCACCCGGCAGCCGGCGCGACCACTTCCGCGTGCGCGAAGGGGCCTGGGCCACCCTCATGTCCGGCCAGAACGCCATCGTGACCGTCATGCGTGACGCCGCCGAGCAGGGCATCAGGGCCGCCGGGGCCGACAGCCCGGCCGGCCGACGGCTCGCCGAGATGCGGGACTTCTACGACTACCTGTGGCGCGAACTGCCCGCGCTCATCGACCGCTGGCAGACCAGACAGGTCGGCTAGGCCGCCCGGTCACCCAGCCCGGCCGCCACCTTGTCGAGGTGGGCGAGGAACCGCTGCACCGCCGGCGGCCGGCCTCGACCGGCCGCGGTGGCGGCGAAGACCCGCCGGATCGAGGCGTCGTCGGGATGCAGCCGGAGCAGGGCGAGGTCGGGCGGGGTGGCCCGGACGGCGAGCGCGGGCACCAGGGCGACACCCAACCCGGCCGCGACACAGCCCAGCTTGCCACTCCACTCCGCGGCCACGATGTCGATCCGTGGCCGGAAGCCGGCCGGCAGGGTGGCTCGCAACAGGCTCTCCTCGGCGGTGGCCGAACCGGCGATGAACGGCTCGTCGGCCAGCTCGCCCAGCCGCACGGTGCGCCGGTGGGCGAGCCGGTGCGCCCGGGGCACCGCCACCAGCAGGACCTCGTCCACGAGATGGTGCAGGTCGAACCGGTCCTCGTCGAGGGGCCGGTCGGGGGCCGCGCTGACCACGACGACGTCGGCGTCCCCGGTGAGCAGCCGGTCCAGCAGCCCCGGCGTCAGCCCTTCAACCAGGGAGAGCGCCACCTGCGGGTGGGCGGACCGGAAGGCGGCCAGGGCCCGGGGCACGAGCGCGGCGACCGCCGTCGGAAACGCGCCGACCCGCAGCCGGCCGGCGGTCAGGTCGCGGAGCGCGGCCAGGTCCCGGCGAGCCGCGTCGAGCCGGTCGAGCACGGCCTCGGCGTGGGCGAGCAGGCAACGGCCCGACTCGGTCAGGGCGACGCCGCGCGGCAGCCGGTCGAACAGGGGCGAACCGAGCTCGGCCTCCAGAGCGGCGATCTGCCGCGACACCGCGGACTGGGTGTAACTCAGGGTCCGCGCCGCCGCCGTGATGGAGCCGTGCTCGGCGACGACACGGAAGACCTGGAGCGCCTGCGGCTGCATGCCGCCATCCTGCCATGCAGCTGACGAATGGCAGTGATGCTGAACATTCGTTGGCAGCATGACTGGCGAGCATCTAGCGTTCTAGGCCATGGACGTCATCGCACTGCTGGGCACCGGCACCATGGGCACGGCGATCGGCCGCCGGCTGCTGGCCACGGGGCAGCAGCACCTCACGGTCTGGAACCGCACCCCCGCCCGGACGGACCCACTGGTCGCGGCCGGCGCACGGGCCGCCGCCACGCCGGCCGAGGCGGTCCGGGACGCCGACCTGGTGATCACCATGCTCACCGACGCCGCCGCCGTCGGGGAGGTGTTGTACGGCGTTGACGGGGCGGCAGGCGCCCTCCGGCCCGGCACCCACCTGGTCGAGATGTCCACCATCGGCCCACGGGCCCTGGCGGAGCTGGTCGGGCGGCTGCCGGCGGGCGTACCGCTCGTGGACGCGCCCGTCGCCGGCAGTGCCGGCGCGGCCCAGGCGGGTCGGCTCGTGGTGCTCGCCGGAGGCACGGAGGCAGCCGTCGAGCGGGTCACCCCAATGTTGGAACTGCTCGGCACGGTCCGCCGTTGCGGGGGCTCCGGCCGTGGCGCCGCGCTGAAGCTGGTCCTCAACACCGCCCTGGTCACCGCCGTGGCGGCCACCGCGGACGCGCTGGCGGTCGCGGAGGCGGTCGGCGTGGACCGGCGTACGGCAATCGAGGCCCTGGCCGCCGGACCGCTCGGCGGCGCGGTCACCCGGGCGACCGCCAAGGACGCCGCGTTCGCCGTCGCGCTGGCCGCCAAGGACGCCCGGCTCGCGCTCGACGCGCTCGACGGGGTGCCGGCACCCGTCCTGACGGCCACCGCGTCGGTGCTGGCGGCCGCACCCCACCCGGACGAGGACATCGCCGTCCTCACCGGCGTCCACCGCATGGACGTCGCGTCCCACGACAAGGAGCAACCGTGACCCTGACCCTGGACAACCCCACGACCGTCGCGGCGCCGTTCGGCGACCGGTTCGCCCACGTCGCCCGCCTCGACCTGCCGGGCGGCGCCCTGCTCCTGCTCTCCGGCCAGGTCGGCGTCGACGACGACGGCGCAGTGGTGGCGCCCGGTGACGTCCGGGCGCAGACCGAACGGATCTTCGAGCTGATCGGCGGCCTGCTCGCCGCACACGGCGCCACGTTCGCCGACGTCATGCACGTCCGGACGTTCATGGCCGACCTCGGCGACCTGGCCGGCTACGCGGCGGTCCGCGACCGGTACTTCCCGCACGCCAAGCCCGCGAGCACCACGGTCGAGGTGAGCCGGCTCTTCCTGGCCGGCGCGGTGCTGGAGGTCGAGGTGGCGGCCGCCCTGACCACAGTCTGATCGCCGGATCTCGCACCGGCCGGACCGCAGCGGCCCGACGACCGCAACGACGAAGAAAGTGCAGGCCACAGCTTGCGGTACGCTGGCAGCCAGTCACTACTACGACCTGTCGCGTCCGCCGTCGGTGTACGTCCGCCGGTGACCCGAGCCGGAGGTGCCGGATGGCCGACGACGACGCGGAGCTCACCGCGTGGGCGTTGGCCGCCGGCCGGGGTGACCGGGAGGCCGCCACCCGGTTCGTCCGCGCGACGCAGCAGCAGGTCCGGCGCTTTCTCACCGCGCTGACCTCCCCGTCCGAAGCCGAGGACCTGGCCCAGGAGACCTTCCTGCGCGCGATGCGGTCGCTGCCGTCGTTCGCCGGCCGGTCGTCGGCGCGGACCTGGCTGCTCACCATCGCCCGCCGGGTCGCGGTGGACCACGTACGGGCCGCGACGGCGCGTCCGCGGACGGTGCCGATGGTCGACGGGTACGACGCCCCCGACACCTACCGGGGCGGCTTCGACCGGCAGGTGGTGCTGGAACAGTTGATCGCCGCGTTGCCGGCGGAGCGGCGCGAGGCGTTCGTCGCCACCCAGGTGCTCGGGATGTCCTACGCCGAGGCGGCGGAGGTGTGCGGCTGCCCGGTCGGCACCATCCGCTCCCGGGTGGCCCGGGCCCGCGAGGACCTCGTCGCAGCCACCGAGAAGCGGCCAGGTCGGGCCTCGCGGCGCGGCGGCGACGCGGTGGGGTGACCGGGCAACCTTCCCGGTGACCTGCGTCAAGGCGGCGGCCCGGCCGACCCGGCGGGAACCGAAGCCCTCCTCGGACCGACTATGGGTACATGGGGTGTGAACAGTGGCGTGAGGTGTTGTCGGCGCTGTTGGACGGGGAGGAGACCGCCACCGAGCGGGTGGCCGCGGAGGCCCACCTGAGCGGATGTGGCGGCTGCCGGGCCTGGTATGACGGGGCTGCGGCGGTGACCCGCCGGGCGCGGCTGTCGGTCACCGTGGCCGACGACGACCTCACCGACGTCATCCTCGCCGCGCTGCCGGAGCCGGATCCGGCTCCGCGCCGCCGGACCCGGATCACGCTCACGCTGCGGGTGGTGCTCGGCCTGATCGGCGCGCTGCAGATCATCCTCGGCCTGACCCAGATCGGCCAGGGGGCGACCGGTGTCCACGCCCACGCGGCGGCCGGCGCGCTGGCGTCCGGGCACCTGTGGCACGAGTCGGCGGCCTGGAACGTCGCCGTCGGCGCCGGGTTCCTGTTCGTCGCGACGCGGCGCACCCCGCCGACCGGACTGGTGCCGATGCTGTCGGCCTTCGTCGGCACGTTGGTGCTGCTGTCGGTCAACGATCTGACCACCGGGCGGGTGGAGACGACCCGGCTGGTCAGCCACGGCTTCCTGCTCGCCGGCTATGCGCTCGTCGTCGCGCTGTCCCGGCCCCGGCTGCGGCCCGGTGGCCCGGCGCACCGCGAACGCCCGGAGGGACCGCGCTGGCACCTGCCCGCCGAGGAGCAGCCCGAGTCTCCCGGCCTGCGGCTGTTGCCGCCGCCGTACCCCGGCTCGGCCCGCACCCCCGACCGCTGGGCGGCCTGACCGGCGGCGGGGGTGCCGCCCGGGGAATCAGGGGCGGTAGCGGTAGCCCATCCCCGGCTCGGTGATCAGGTGCCGGGGGCGCGCCGGATCGTCCTCCAACTTGCGCCGCAACTGGGCCATGTACTGCCGCAGGTAGTTGGTCTCGTGATGGTATTCGGGGCCCCACACGTCGTGCAGCAGCTGGCGCTGGCTGATGAGCTTGCCGGGGTTGCGCAGCAGCTTCTCCAGCATGGCCCACTGGGTGGGGGTGAGCTTGACCTCGGCGCCGTCGTCCCGGGTGACGGTCCGGTCGGTGAGATCGACGGTGTGCCGGCCGACGCGTAACGCGGGGGTGCCGGGCGCGACGCCGCCGATCCGGCGGGTGACGGCCCGGATCCGGGCGAGCAGCTCGTCCACGCCGAACGGCTTGGTGACGTAGTCGTCGGCCCCGGCGTCCAGGGCGGCGACCTTGTCCTCACTGCCGGCCCGGCCGGAGAGCACGATGATCGGCACGGTGGTCCAGCCGCGCAGGCCCCGGATCACCTCGACGCCGTCCAGATCGGGCAGCCCCAGGTCGAGCACCACCAGGTCGGGCGGATGCCCCGCGGCGGCCTTGAGCGCGGCCCCACCGGTCTCGGCGACCAGGACGTCATAGCCGCGGGCACGCAGGTTGATCCGGAGGGCGCGCAGGATCTGCGGCTCGTCGTCGACGACCAGGATCCGGGTCATCCGCGTGCCCCCTCCGGAGCCTCGGCGGCCGGCAGCCGCACCACCATGGTCAGCCCTCCGCCCGGCGTCGTCTCGGGGGTGATGCTGCCACCCATCGCCTCGGCGAGCCCCCGGGACAGCGCGAGCCCGAGGCCGACCCCGGTCTGGTTGTCCCGGTCGCCGAGGCGCTGGAACGGCAGGAAGACGTGCTCCCACTGGTCCTCGGGGATGCCGGGCCCGGTGTCGATGACCCGCAGCTCCACCCGCCCGGCGTGCGCGCTGGCGGTGATCGTGGGCGGCCGCCCGGGCGGGCTGTGCCGCAGGGCGTTCGCCACGATGTTGACCAGCACCCGTTCCAGCAGGCCGGGGTCGGCCACGGCGGCCGGCAGGTCGGCCGGGATGTCGGTGACGACATCGGCCGCCGCCGGCCCGAGCTCGTCCAACGCCCGGGGTACAGCGTCCTCCAGTCCGATCGCCGCGGCGGTGACGCCGAGGACACCGGCCTGAAGCCGGCTCATGTCGAGCAGGTTCGCCACCAGCCGGCCGAGGCGGTCCAGGGACTCGTCGGCGGTGGCCAGCAACTCGTCGCGGTCCTCCGCGCCAAACTCGACGTCGTGGCTGCGCAGGCTGCTCACCGCCGCCTTCGCGGAGGCCAACGGCGTACGCAGGTCGTGGCTGACCGCGGCGAGCAGCGCGGTGCGCAGCCGGTCGGCCTCGGCGAGCGGCCGGGCGGTGGCGGCCTCCTCGGCGAGGCGTTCCTGGCGCAGCGCGACCGCGGCCTGCGCGGCGAACGCCTCGACCACCCGCCGGTCCGCGGCCTCCAGCCGGCGGCCGGAGAGCACCACGGTGAGCCGGTCGTCCACCGGCACGGCGGTCTCCCCGGCGCTGGGGCTGCCCGGCGGGGCGTCGCCGACCCCGGCCACCACCCGCCAGGCCGCCTCCTCCCGCGCCCGGCCGGGCCGCCCCTCGGCCTCGGCGACCAGCTCCAACACGCTCACCGCGCGCAGCCCGAAGGTCTCCCGCAGCCGGTCCAGCAACGCCGGCAGCGGCCGTTCGCCACGCAGCACGCCGCCGGCCACGGTGGCCAGGGTCTGCGCGTCGGCCGAGGCCCGCGCCGCCTCCCGGGTACGCCGGGCCGCCACGTCGACCACCCAGCTCACCGCGATGGCCACGCCGACGAAGACGCCCAGCGCGAGGAGGTTGTCCGCCTGGGCGATGGTCAACGCATGGTAGGGCGGGGTGAAGAACCAGTTCAGCAGCAGCGACCCGCCGAGCGCGGCGACCAGGGCCGGCCACAGCCCGCCGACCAGCGCCACCCCGACGACGCCGGCGAGGAACAGCAGGATGTCGTTGGTCAGGGTGAGGTCGGGCAGCGCCGCCAGCAGGACGGCCAGCAGCGGCATGCCGAGCAACGCGAGCGCGTACCCGAGCAGCCGGCGCCGCCGGGAGAGCGCGGCCGGCACCGAGGCCGCGCGCCGGCCGCGCCCGGCCTCCGCGTGGGTGACCAGGTGTACGTCAATCGGCCCGGAGAGCGCGGTGGTGGTCACCCCGACGCCCCGGGACAGCAGTTGGGCGAACCGCCCCCGCCGGCTGGCGCCGAGCACCAGTTGGGTGGCGTTGACGCCACGGGCGAAGTCCAGCAGAGCGGCCGGGATGTCACCGCCGAGGACCTGGTGGTACGTCCCGCCGAGGCTTTCCACCAGCACCCGTTGCCGGGCGAGCCGGGCCGGGTCCGCGCCGGCCAGCCCGTCGCTGCGAGCCACATGCACGGCGAGCAGGTCGGCGCCCTTGCTGCGGGCGGCGATCCGGGCGGCCCGCCGGATCAGCGTCTCCCCCTCCGGCCCGCCGGTGAGCGCGACCACCACCCGTTCCCGGGCCTCCCAGGTCGCGGAGATGCCGTGCTGCGCCCGGTACGCGTCCAGTTGCTCGTCGACCTTGCCGGCCAACCAGAGCAGGGCCAGCTCGCGCAGGGCCGTGAGGTTGCCGACCCGGAAGTAGTTGCCCAGCGCGGCGTCGATCCGGTCGGGACGGTAGATGTTGCCGTGGGCCATCCGGCGGCGTAGCGCCTCCGGGGTCATGTCGATCAGCTCGACCTGCTCGGCGGCGCGGACGACCTGGTCGGGGACGGTCTCCCGCTGGGTGACGCCGGTGATCTGCGCGACGACGTCGTTGAGCGACTCGAGATGCTGGATGTTGACCGTCGACAGCACGCTGATGCCGGCGTCGAGCAGTTCCTGGATGTCCTGCCAGCGCTTGTCGTGCCGGGAGCCGGGCACGTTGGTGTGCGCCAGCTCGTCGACCACGGCGACCTCGGGGCGGCGGGCCAGGACCGCGTCGAGGTCCATCTCGGTGAACCCGGCGCCCCGGTAGGTGATCGCCCGGCGCGGCACCACCTCCAGGTCAGCGATCATCGCCGCCGTGTGCGGCCGCCCGTGGCTCTCCACCAGGCCGATCACCACGTCGGTGCCCCGCTCGGCCCGCCGCTGAGCCTCCTCCAGCATCGCGTACGTCTTGCCGACACCGGGGGCGGCCCCGAGATAGATGCGCAGTTCACCTCTCGGCACGTACCCCATCCTCTCTGAAAGGAAGGGCCCCTTCTTAACGCCTGGCGAGGTGAAGGGGCCCCTTCTTAACGCCTGGTCAGCGGGGGGCGAACTGTTCGTCGAGTGCGAGGTTGAGGGCTAGCACGTCGACTGCGGGCTCGCCCATGAAGCCGAGCGCCCGGCCGGACGTGTGCCGCTCGACCAGACGGCGGATCGCCACCGGGTCCGCGCCCCGCTCACGTGCCACCCGGGCCACCTGGATCTGGGCGTACGCGGGGCTGATGTGGGGGTCGAGGCCGCTGCCGCTGGCGGTGACCGCGTCGGCGGGTACGGCCGGCGCGGCGGGGGCGTCGCCCCGGACCGGGGTGACCACCCCACCCTCGGCGACGTAGTCGTGGCCGGGCTGGGCCAGCTCCACCGGCACCCCCTGCCAGCTCGCGATGAACGGGATGGCGGGGGCGACCTGGTTGACGCTGACCACCCGGGTGACCGGGCCGGTCAGCCCGTCCCGGTGAAACACGGCGAGCACCGCGCCCGCCCCGTCCCGGGTGCAGTAGGGTCGCCGCCCGTCGACGCCGTCGAGTTCGCCGATGGCCTTGCTCCGGGCGCAGACCTGGGTGAGCAGGCTCTGCTTCGAGTCGGCGGGGTTGCTGGCCATGGTGTCGACCACGCTCTCCGGACCCAGGTTGCTGGCCCCGGTGGCGGTCGGGTCGTAGCCGGCTCCGGCCGCCGACGGCCGGGACTGGAAATAGCGCGGTACGGGATTGCCATCGGCATCGGTGAACGACTGGCCGATCAGGGAACTGCCCACGGTCCTGCCGTCGACGCCGACCAGCGAACCGTCCGCCCGGCCGGCGAGGCCGGGGAGCCGGCCCACGGCGACCAGGGCCAACGGGTACGCCAGCCCGAGCAGGACGGTGAACACGAGCAACGCGCGCAGCGCGGCCAGGTGCTGGGCGAGCCAGGAAGGAAAGCGCATCACGAGATCCCCGGGACGAACTGGACGAGCAGGTCGATGAGCTTGATGCCGAGGAACGGCACCACGATGCCGCCCAGGCCGTAGACCAGCAGGTTGCGGCTGAGCAGCTTCGACGCGCTGGCCGGCCGGTAGCGCACGCCGCGCAGGGCCAGCGGGATCAGCGCGACGATGACGATCGCGTTGAAGATGACGGCCGACAGGATCGCCGACTCCGGGCTGGCCAGCCGCATGACGTTCAGCGCGTCCAGACCCGGGTAGAGGCCGGCGAACATGGCCGGGATGATCGCGAAGTACTTGGCGATGTCGTTCGAGATGCTGAACGTGGTCAACGCGCCCCGGGTGATCAGCAACTGTTTGCCGATCTCCACGATCTCGATCAGCTTGGTCGGGTCGGAGTCGAGGTCGACCATGTTGCCGGCCTCCTTGGCGGCCGACGTACCGGTGTTCATCGCCACGCCGACATCGGCCTGGGCGAGCGCCGGGGCGTCGTTGGTGCCGTCGCCGGTCATCGCGACCAGCCGGCCGCCCTCCTGCTCCTTCTTGATCAAGGCGAGCTTGTCCTCCGGGGTGGCCTCGGCGAGGAAGTCGTCCACCCCGGCCTCGTCCGCGATCGCCTTCGCCGTACGCGGGTTGTCGCCGGTGATCATGACGGTCCGGATGCCCATCCGCCGCATCTCGTCGAAGCGCTCACGCATCCCCGACTTGACCACGTCCTTCAGGTGGATGATGCCGAGCGCCCGGGCCGGTTCGCCGTCGACGTGCTCGGCGACCACCAGCGGCGTGCCGCCGATCCCGCTGATCTCGTCGACGAGTTGACCCACCTGCTCGGTGGGATGGCCGCCGTTCTCCCGGACCCACTTCATCACCGCCGCGGCGGCGCCCTTACGGATCCGGCACGCCGGCTCGGGGCCGTCGGGGGTGAGGTCGACGCCGCTCATCCGGGTCTGCGCGGTGAACGGCACGAAGGTGGCGTGCGGGATCAGGCCCGGCTCACGCTCGCGCAGCCCGAACTCGTTCTTCGCGAGCACCACGATCGAGCGCCCCTCGGGGGTCTCGTCGGCGAGGCTGGACAACTGTGCCGCGTCGGCGACCGTGGCCGCGTCCACCCCGTCGACCGGGAGGAACTCGGCGGCCTGCCGGTTGCCCAGGGTGATGGTGCCGGTCTTGTCCAGCAGCAGGGTGTTCACGTCCCCGGCCGCCTCGACGGCCCGGCCGCTCATGGCCAGGACGTTGCGCTGCACCAGCCGGTCCATGCCGGCGATGCCGATCGCCGACAGCAACGCCCCGATGGTGGTCGGGATCAGGCAGACCAGCAGGGAGGCCAGGACCACCCCGGTGACCCCGGCGGCCGCTATCGCGCCGGTGTCCGGAGCGGCCGCCCGGTAGCCCCTGGAGAAGATCGCCAGCGGCTGGAGGGTGACGACGGCCAGCAGGAAGATGATCGTGAGCGCGGCGAGCAGGATGTTCAGCGCGATCTCGTTCGGGGTCTTCTGCCGGTTCGCCCCCTCGACCAGATTGATCATCCGGTCGATGAAGCTCTCGCCCGGCTTCTGGGTGATCCTGACAACGATCCGGTCGGAGAGCACCTTGGTGCCGCCGGTGACCGCGCTGCGGTCGCCGCCGGACTCCCGGATGACCGGCGCGGACTCACCGGTGATCGCCGACTCGTCGATGCTCGCGATGCCCTCGACCACGTCCCCGTCGCCGGGGATGATCCCGCCCGCCTCGACCAGGACGACGTCGCCCTGCCTCAGCTGCGGCGCGGGCACCGCCTCGTCGCGATAGCTGTTCGCCGCCGCCCCCGGCTCCCAACCGATGAGGCGGGTGGCGATGGTGTCCTTCTTCGCCTGCCGCAGGGTGGCGGCCTGGGCCTTGCCCCGGCCCTCGGCGACCGCCTCGGCGAGGTTCGCGAAGATAACGGTGAGCCACAGCCAGACGGTGATGGCCCAGGCGAAGACCGAGGGGTCGGCCACCGCCAGAACGGTGGTGAAGATCGCGCCGATCTCGACGATCAGCATCACCGGGTTGCGCCACAGGTTGCGCGGGTCCAGCTTGCGCAGCGCGTCCGGCAGGGACCGGACCAGCTGCCTCGGGTCGAGCAGTCCCCCACTCACCCGATCGCCCTGGGTGGCCGGGGTCCCGGCGACCGGCTGCTCGCCGGCGTCGGGTGTCACGGGCGTGACGGACATGTCCTCTTTCCTCATGATGATCACAGCCCCTCGGCGAGGGGACCGAGCGCGAGCGCGGGCAGGAAGGTCAGCGCCACGAGGATCACCGTGACGCCGACGACCATCCCGACGAAGAGCGGTCGGTGGGTCGGCAAGGTGCCCTCGGAGGCGGGGGTGGGTTTCTGGCGCGCCAGCGAACCCGCGAGTGCGAGCACGAGGATGATCGGCAGGAACCGGCCGAGCAGCATGCACAGCCCGAGCGCGGTGTTCCACCACGGCGTGTTCACGGTGATGCCGGCGAACGCGGAACCGTTGTTGTTGCTCGCCGAGGTGAACGCGTAGAGCACTTCGGAGAGGCCGTGCGGACCGACGTTCAACGCGGTCGCGTTGTTGCCGGTGCCGAACGCGGCCGCGGTTCCCGCCAGCACCAGAGCGGGCGTGATCAGGAAGTACAGCGAGGCAAACTTGATCTCGCGGGAGCCGATCTTCTTGCCCAGGTATTCGGGCGTGCGGCCCACCATCAGGCCGGCGACGAACACGGTGATGACCGCGAGGATCAGCAGGCCGTAGAGGCCGGCGCCGACCCCGCCCGGGGCCACCTCGCCGAGCATCATGTTGACCAGCGGCATCATCCCGCCGAGCGCCGTGTACGAGTCGTGGAACGAGTTCACCGCGCCGGTCGAGGTGAGCGTGGTCGCCGCCGCGAAAGTCGCCGAGTTCGACACGTCGAACCGGACCTCCTTGCCCTCCAGCGCCGCCCCGACCGCCCGGGGGACAGTGCCGTGGCCGGACAGCTCGAAGACGTTGGTGAGGGTGACGCTGGCCAGCGCGAGGATCGCCATGACCGCGGCGATCGCGTAGCCCTGGCGGTTCTGCCCGACCATCCGGCCGAAGACCCGGGGCAGGCTGAACGGGATGACCAGAATCAGGAAGATCTCCAGCCAGTTCGTCCAGGCCGTCGGGTTCTCGAACGGGTGGGCGCTGTTGGCGTTGTAGAAGCCGCCGCCGTTGGTGCCCAACTCCTTGATGACCTCCTGGCTGGCCACCGGGCCGCCGGTGATCGTCTGCGAACCGCCGGTCAGGGTGGTGACGTCGGTGCCGCCGGAGAGGTTCTGCACCACGCCGCCGAGCATCAGCACAAGCGCGCCGAGCACCGCGATCGGCAGCAGGACCCGCAGGGTGATCCGGGTCAGGTCGACCCAGAAGTTGCCCAGCTCGCCGCTCCGGCTGCGGGCGAACCCGCGGACCAGGGCGACCGCCACGGCGATGCCGACCGCCGCGGAGACGAAGTTCTGCACGGCCAGGCCGGCCATCTGCACCAGGTGGCCCATGGTCGACTCACCCGAGTACCACTGCCAGTTCGTGTTGGTCACGAACGAAACCGCGGTGTTCCAGGCGCCGTGCGGGACCACCGGGTCGAAGCCGAGGCTCAACGGCAGGTGGTCCTGCACACGCTGGAGGGCGTACAGGAACAGGACCGAGACCGCGGAGAAGGCGAGCACGGCGCGGGCGTACACGCCCCAGGACTGCTCGGCGGCGGGGTTCACCCCGACCAGGCGGTAGATCCCCCGCTCGGCCCGGGACTGCCGAGTGCCGGAGACCACGCGGTACAGGTAGTCCCCGAGCGGCCGGTAGACGGCGACGAGCGCCGCCACCAGGGACAGCAGGAAGAGAACGCCAGCTGTTGTCACAGTCATCAGAAGCGCTCCGGGAACAGCAGGGCGACGACCATGAACACGCCCAGGCCGATCGCCAGCACCAGCCCGACGGTGTTCACCGCGCTCACAGCTTCTCCACTCCCCTCACGACGAGGGCGAGCGCTGCGAACAGCCCCACCGTCAACAGCACGAACACCAGGTCGGACACGGCTGACTCCTCTTACGGCCTTGTCCGCGACCGCTTCCCGGTCGCGCCGGGCAATCACAACGCCCGCTCAGCCGAACGGACAGGGGCCATAACGCGACCGTGACGGCGACCCACGGTTTCTTGACGCGCCTTTCACGGGCACCGCCGCAACGGCCCGTCGGGCGCCATGGCCGCCGACCCGGACGGCCCCGACCGGGGGCGCATGCGGTGGTGCGCGCCGGGCCTAGGGTGGGCGGGTGCACCGAGTCCGGCTCGCCGCCACCCTGACCGCCGTACTCCTCGCCGCCCTCCCGGGGTGCAACAGGGTCGACCCGGAGTACACACCGCTGCGGCACCCCTTCCGGGGCGCGACCCTGCTCGTGGACACCGACAGCCCGGCGCAGCACTGGCGCGAGGACCACCACGCCGCCTGGCTGGACCCCATCGCCCGGACCCCGCAGGCCCACTGGCTGACCGGCCCGGAGGATCTTGCCGACCTGCGCCCGTACCTCGACGCCGCCCGGGCCCGGCGGGCGCTCCCGGTGGTGGTGATCTACCACATTCCGAACCTGGACTGCGCCGGTCCGGACGGGGGCGGCGCCAGCGGCCCGACAGCGTACGCGCAGTTCATCGGGCGGACCGCGCAGGTGCTCGGGGCCAGCCGGGCGGCCGTCATCCTGGAGCCGGACGGGGTGGCCGCCGAGTGCTTCGACAACGCCCGGGCACGCCTGCTCGCCGATGCCACCCGCACCCTCGCCGACGCGGGTAACCACGTCTACCTGGACGCCGGGCATCCTCGCTGGCGACCTGCCGAGGAGACCGCCGAGCGCCTGCACCGGGCCGGCATCGCGCGGGCGGAGGGATTCTCGGTGAACGTGGCCAACCGGCAGTCGACCACCGACAGCCAGCGATGGGGCCGGCGGGTGTCGGACCTGGTCGGGGGCCGGGAGATGGTCATCGACACCTCCCGCAACGGCCTGGCCGCCCCACCGCACGACGAGTGGTGCAACGCGTCCCCACAGGCCCTCGGCCAGCTACCGACCACAGAACCGAAGCTGGACCGGGTGGCCGCGCTGCTCTGGATCAAGAACCCGGGCGAATCGGACGGCCCGTGCGGCAAAGGTGAACCCGCGCCGGGGGTGTTCTCGCCCGCTCAGGCCCGCACCCTGATCGCGGCCACGCCCTGGCTGCCGGCTGCCGCCCGAAGGGCCGCAGCCCACGCCAGCCCGCCGGTCAGCTGACCGTCCACTTTCGATGCCCGGGTCCGGCGATCCGCCTGGGCCTGCGCCGCCATCCGGCCCACCCGGGGGTATTCCGGTTGAGACCACCGGGACCGGCGACTAGCCTCGCGGCGTCACTTCGAGGTTGCGAAGAAGGTGTTTTGGTGCCCGTGCTCAGCGCGACGAACCGGATCGACCTGTCCCACGGACCCACCTTCTGGAGTGATCACATTGGATCTGCCACGTAGTTTCGTCATCCGCGAGGGCGACCTCCGGATCCTCAACCCGTTCGACGCCGGCAAGCTGGCCACGCTGGCTCGGGCGATCAAGCTCGAACCCGGCACGTCGATCCTCGACCTGTGCAGCGGCAAGGGCGAGCTGCTCTGCACCTGGGCCCGGGACCACGGCGTGACCGGCACCGGGGTGGACATCAGCACGGCGTTCACCGCTGCCGCTCGCGACCGCGCCGTCGAGCTGGGCGTCGCGGACCGGGTCCGGTTCGTGCACGGCGACGCCGCAGCCTTCGTACCCGAGGAGCCCGCCGACCTGGCCGCCTGCGTCGGTGCCACCTGGATCGGCGGGGGTGTGCCCGGCACCCTGGAGATCCTCGAACGCGGCCTGTGCCCCGGCGGGATGGTCCTGGTCGGGGAGCCGTACTGGCGGCTCGACCCGCCCGACGAGGAGACGGTGACCGCCTGCCACGCCCGGTCCCGGGACGAGTTCCGGGACCTGCCCGGGCTGGTCCGGCTCTTCGGGGAGTGTGGCTGGGACCTGGTGGAGATGGTCCTCGCCGACCAGGACAGCTGGGACCGGTACGCGGCGCCGCACTGGCTCAACCTGCGCCGCTGGCTGGACGCCAACCCCGACGACGAGCTGGCCGGTGAGCTGCGCCGGGAGCTGACCGAGGACCCGCTGCGGCACGTCCGCCACCGACGGGAGTACCTCGGCTGGGGCGTCTTCGCCCTGCTTCGACGCTGACCGCCGGGGGTCGGCCGCCGCGCCAGTCGCGGCGGCCGGCCCGCCGGTCAGCTTCGCGCCGGGGCGGTCCGGGGCAGGCGCTGCACCTGCACGGCGACCGCGGGTCAGTCGCCGCCGCCCTCGCCGTGCCCGGCGGTGGCCGCCGGGGTGTCGCCCCAGACGGCCTTCGCCCCGGAGTCCCCGATCCGATAGATCTGCACCACATTGGCCACCGCGACGACCACGGCCAGCACGGCGACCACCACGCCGAGCGCACCCTGCCCGGTGGCACGCCGGGGCTCGGCCGTGTCCCCGGTCGCACCGGCGGCGGACCGGCGGTGCAGCCAGTACAGCGCGACCGCGGCGACCAGCAGCGGCACCGCGAACCAGATCAGGGTGTCCCCCAGCTCGGCGTGCTCGCCCGGGTTGCCGACCCGCCGCTCCAGGCTCTCGCCGCTGTCGCTGGCGAGCGGGACCATGCCGGTGGCCAGCGCGGCGATCAGCACGACGAGCACGCCGAAGCGCCCCCGCCAGGAGGGTCGGACGGCCAGCGCGACCACGCCGAGCGCGGCCAGCGGCAGGAGGACCACGACGGCGTGCACCACGAGCGGGTGCAACGGCAGTCCGTTGACGGTGTCGGGCACGGATCTCTCCTCGGCGGTCGGCGATGGTCCGGCCACACTGTGCCCGGCGTTTCTTGGAAATTTCTTGGCCGGCCGGAGGTGGTGGACGCAGGCGTCCGTGCCCGCCCGAGGTGAGGTCGATCACGGGCGGTGGGCCCGGGCCCACCGGTACCGTTCCTCCTCGGGCGTGCGCACGTCGCGCGCCGCCCCACGGCGAGCGGCCGACCTGCCGCACCCCGCCCGGATCACGGCGCTCCCGCCGGACCAGCCGAGTAGAGGAGGGCACCGTGCCGGACGCCGGTCAACTGCTCGCCGACGCCCTCGCGGCAGCGCGCGGCACCGACGTACGGGCGGCCGAACGTGCCCTCGACCGGCTCGTCGTCGGCGACGGCCCGACGGTGGACGCGGCGCTGCTCGCCCGCCTGGTCCGCGGCGTCGGGCGGCTCTGGCCACGCGGCTGGCAGCCGGTCGACCTGGACCGGATCGCGACCCGGCGGCTGGCGGCCCGCGGCGTACGGATGCTCCGGGACGTGCTGGCCGCCCAGCGCCGGAAGCAGCCCGACCCGGTCCCGCCGTGGTTCGACGACCAGCTCGCCGAACTCGGCGCGGGCTGGGACGGCGACACCGGATGGCTGGACCGGCGGGCCGACGGTGACCGGATCACCGCGCTTCGGGACGCCGTCGAGGCGCTCGCGCTGGTCGAGGGGCTGCCGCCGGTCGCGGTGCTCCGCCCGCCGCCCGGTGGCACGGCCGCCGCGCCACGCGCCGCCGCCCCGGCCGGTGCGTCTCGGATGTTGGACCGGGTACGCGCGCTGCTGGCCAAGGCCGAGTCGACCACCTTCCCGGCCGAGGCGGAGGCGCTGACCGGGAAGGCGCAGGAGCTGATGGCCCGGCACAGCATCGACGCGGCCCTGCTCGACGCGACCGCCGAACGGCCGGACCAGCCGAGCGGCGTCCGGCTCGGCACCGACGCCCCGTACGCGGCGGCGAAGGCGTTGCTGATCCAGGAGGTGGCGGCGGCGAACCGGTGCGAGTCGGTGTGGTCCGACGACCTCGGCTTCGCCACCGTGCTCGGCTTCCCCGCCGACCTGGCGGCGGTCGAGCTGCTGCACACCTCGCTGCTGGTGCAGGCCACGACGGCGATGTTGCGGGGCCGGGGCGAGCGCACGGGCAACGGCCGAGGCGGCGGGCGGCGCACCAAGGGGTACGACGAGTCGTTCCTCAACGCCTTCGCGCTGCGGATCGGGGAGCGGCTGCGGGCGGCCACCTCGGCGGCGGACCGGGCGGCGGCCGAGGAACGCGGCGACGACCGGCTGCTACCCGTGCTCGCCGCCCGCTCGGACGCGGTCCGGGAACGCGTCGACCAGCTCTTTCCCGGCGTCACCCGGCACCGGCTGCAGGTACGCGACGCCGAGGGCTGGACCTCGGGCACCTCGGCCGCCGACCGGGCCTCGCTCGATGTCGGCTCCCCCGGCCACCGCGCGGTGCGTCGCGGTCGCTGACTTTTCTCGGGAGAATGTCGGATCGGGCGTGCCGGCTCCGACTCGTCCGGTGAGAGGCCACCGCCGGTGGCTCGTACCCGAGGAGTGACCGTGAAGTACATGCTGCTGATCTGGAACCGGCCCGGCTTCGTCGAGGCGCTGTCGGAGGAGGAGCGGAACGCGCTCTTCGGCGAGGTCGACGAGATCATGAAGGCGCTGACCGAGTCCGGGGAGCTGGTCGGCGGCGACGCGCTGGCCCACCCGTCGCAGACCCGTACGGTCCGGTCCCGCAGCGGTGGCGTCGAGATCACCGACGGGCCGTTCGTGGAGAGCAAGGAGCAGTTCGCCGGCTACCTGACGGTCGACTGCGAGACCCCGGAGCGGGCCGCCGAGATCGCCGCGAGCTGGCCGGACGTGCGGCGCGGCCTCGGCGTGCTGGAGGTCCGGCCGGTGATGGGCGGGGGCGGGACGGAAATGTGACGACCGCGGGTGTCGAGGACCTGCTGCGCACCCTCGCGCCGCAGGTCCTCGGCGTGCTCGTGCGCCGGCACGGCCAGTTCTACGCCTGCGAGGACGCGGTACAGGAGGCCCTGCTCGCCGCCGCCACCCAGTGGCCGGAGCAGGGCGTCCCGGACCACCCCCGCTCGTGGCTGGTCACCGTGGCGACCCGCCGGCTCACCGACGAGTGGCGCAGCGAGCGGGCCCGCCGGGACCGCGAGGTCGCGGTGGCGGTCCGGCAGCCGGCGTACGCGGCGGTCGCCCCGCCCGCCGACGAGGAGCCGCCGAGCGGGGATGACACGCTGAAGCTGCTGTTCCTCTGCTGCCATCCGGCGCTCACCGGCTCCGCCCAGGTGGCGCTCACGTTACGGGCGGTCGGCGGGCTGAACACGGCGGAGATCGCCCGGGCGTACCTGGTGCCGGAGGCGACGATGAGCCAGCGGATCCGCCGGGCCAAGCAGCGGATCGAGGCGGCCGGCGCGCGCTTCGTACTGCCCTCGGCCGCCGAACGGGACGAGCGGCTGCACGCCGTGCGGCACGTGCTCTACCTGATCTTCAACGAGGGCCACACCGCCTCCAGCGGCGGCGAGCTGCACCGGGCGGAGCTGACCGGGGAGGCGATCCGGCTGGCCCGGGAGCTGCGCCGGCTGCTCCCCGACGACGGCGAGGTCACCGGACTGCTGGCGTTGATGCTGCTCACCGACGCGCACCGGGCCGCCCGGACCGGCCCCGGTGGGGAGCTGATCCCGCTCGCCGAGCAGGACCGCACCCGCTGGGACCGGGGCGAGATCGAGGAGGGGATCGCCCTGGTGACCGAGGCGCTGACCTGGTCACCACCCGGCCCGTACCAGGTGCAGGCGGCGATCGCGGCGGTGCACGCCGAGGCGCCGACGGCGGCGGAGACCGACTGGCCGCAGATCGTCGGCCTCTACCGGGTGCTCGCCCGGATCGCGCCGAACCCGATGGTCACCCTCAACCAGGCCGGCGCGGTGGCCATGGTGGACGGCCCCCGGGCCGGGCTCGCCCTGCTGGCGCCGCTCGCCGCCGACGAGCGCGTCGCCGGGCATCACCGCCTCGCCGCCGTCCGCGCCCACCTGCTGGAACTGGCCGGCGAGCGGGACGACGCGCGGGCGGCTTACCTGGCCGCCGCGCGGGCGACCACCAGCCGGCCTGAGCAGCGCTACCTGGAGGTACGCGCCGCGCGGCTGGCCGCCGAGCGGTGAACCCGACGGGGTGGACGGCCGACCCGCCGCCGGCTCCGGGCGGACCGGGCCGGCGGCGGGTCGGGCCGCTCAGTCGACCGGGCGGAAGCGCCGCAGCCGGAGGCTGTTCGCCACCACGAAGACCGACGAGAAGGCCATCGCGGCACCGGCGATCATCGGGTTGAGCAGGCCGGCGGCGGCCAGCGGCAGGGCAGCCACGTTGTAGGCGAAGGCCCAGAACAGGTTGCTCTTGATGATGCGCAGCGTCCGCCGGGAGAGCCGGATGGCGTCCACGGACGCCATCAGGTCGCCCCGGACGAGGGTCAGGTCGGAGGCCTCGATCGCCACGTCGGTGCCGGTGCCCATGGCCAGTCCCAGGTCGGCCTGGGCCAGTGCGGCGGCGTCGTTGATCCCGTCGCCGACCATGGCAACCGTCCGCCCCCCGTCCTGGAGCCGGCGTACCGCGTCGACCTTGTCGGCCGGCAGCACCTCGGCGATCACCTGGTCGATGCCGACCTCGGCGGCCACCGCCCGGGCGACCGTGGCGTTGTCGCCGGTGAGCAGCACCGGGGTGAGCCCCAGCTCGCGCAGTCCCGCGATGGCGGCCCGGCTGGTCGGCTTCACCGCGTCGGCCACCGCGAGCACGCCCCGGGCCCGCCCGTCCCAGCCGGCGAGGATCGCCGTCCGGCCGGCGGCCTCCGCCTCGGTCGCGGCCCGCACGACCTCCTCGGGTACGTCGAGGCCCCGCTCCCGCAGCAGCCGAAGCCGCCCGACCACCACGTCCCGGCCGTCGACCGAGCCGGTCACGCCGAGCCCTTCGACGTTGGCGAAACCGGTGACCGCCGGCACCGGGCCGGCCTGCGCCGCGCCGTCGGCGACCGCCCGGGCGATCGGGTGCTCGGAGGCGGCCTCCAGCGCGCCGGCCAGCCGCAGCAGCTCGTCGGCGTCCTGACCGGCGGCGGGGAGCACGTCGACCAGGGTCATCCGTCCGGTGGTCACCGTGCCGGTCTTGTCCAGCACCACGGTGTCGACCTGGCGGGTGGACTCCAGCACCTCCGGCCCCTTGATCAGGATGCCGAGCTGGGCGCCCCGCCCGGTGCCGACCAGCAGCGCGGTCGGCGTGGCCAGCCCGAGGGCGCACGGGCAGGCGATGATCAGCACGGCCACCGCCGCGGTGAAGGCCGCGGTCGTACCGGCCCCGGTGCCGAGCCACCAGCCCAGCGTGCCGGCGGCCAGCGCGATCACGATCGGCACGAAGACCCCGGAGATCCGGTCGGCGAGCCGCTGCACGGCTGCCTTGCCGGTCTGCGCCTGTTCCACCAGCTTCGCCATCTGGGCGAGCTGGGTGTCGCCACCGATCCGGGTGGCCCGGACCACCAGCCGGCCGCCGGCGTTGACGGTCGCGCCGACCACGGTGTCGCCGGGGCCGACCTCGACCGGCACCGACTCGCCGGTGAGCATGCTGGCGTCGACCGCCGAGGTGCCGTCCTCGACCACGCCGTCGGTGGCGACCTTCTCCCCGGGGCGGACCACGAACCGGTCCCCGACGACGAGCTGGTCCACCGGGATCCGGGTCTCCTGGTCGCCGCGCAGCACCGCGACGTCCTTGGCGCCGAGTTCGAGCAGGGCTCGCAGGGCGGCGCCCGCGGTGCGCTTGGCACGGGCCTCGAAGTAGCGGCCGGCCAGGATGAAGACGGTGACGCCGGCCGCCGCCTCCAGGTAGATGTTGCCCGCGCCGTCGGTGCGGGTGATGTCGAAGCGGAACGGGTGGGTCATCCCGGGCATCCCGGCGTCGCCGAGGAAGAGCGCCCAGAGCGACCAGCCGAACGCGGCGAGGGTGCCGAGCGACACCAGGGTGTCCATCGTCGCCGCGCCGTGCCGCAGGTTGATCCAGGCGGCCCGGTGGAACGGCAGCCCGCCGTAGACGACCACCGGGGCGGCCAGGGTCAGCGACAGCCACTGCCAGTAGTCGAACTGCCAGGCCGGCACCATGGCCAGCAGGATCACCGGCACGGCCAGCGCCACCGACACCCACAGCCGGGTACGCAGCCCGCGCAGCTCGTCCAGCGGCTCGGCGGTCGCCTCGGCGGCGGCCTGCGCGGGCGGTGGCGGCACGGCGGCCGTGTAGCCGGTCTTCTCCACGGTGGCGATCAGGTCGTCCGGGGTGACCTCGTCGGCGTACCGGACGGTGGCCTTCTCGGTGGCGTAGTTGACCGTTGCCTCGACGCCGTCCATCCGGTTGAGCTTCTTCTCGATCCGGGCGGCGCAGGAGGCGCAGGTCATGCCGCCGATCGCGAGTTCGATCAGGTTCGGCGCGACCGGCAGGGGCGCGGAGCCCGTGCGCGGGCTTTTGGCGGTCGATGTCATCGCGGCACCTCCGGTCAATTGTGCCCGTGACCGGGGACGCCGTGCCCGGCGTCCGGGGTCGGTGCGGTGGTGGCCGGCGCCTGCGGCGCCGGAGCGGCCTGGTCGCCGGCCAAGACGGTGAACTCCGCGGTGTGCACCGCGTCGCCGTGCCGGAAGTCCAGGAACAGGCGGTACGTCCCGGCCGTGGGCACCTCGGCGGCGAAGCTGACCGCCGGCCCGGCCGGGGTCCGCCCGTCGCCGGGCGCGCCCTCCGGGTGCACGTGCAGGTACGCCAGGTCGCCCTGTCGCAGCGCCACCAGGTGCCCGTACGCCCCGAGGTAGGGCTGCAGGTCGGTGACCGGTTTCCCGTCCCGGCTGATGGTCAGGGTGAGCTGGCTGGTGCGGCCGGGCTGCGGGGCCCCGCTCAGGATGACGGTGTAGCCGTCGACGGTGGTGCTGGTGACGGGCGTGGGCAGTGGGCGCTCGACCAGCTCGCCGGGGACGGTGACGTCGACCCCGAGCGTGAGGGGCTCGCCGCCGGTCGGGGTGAAGTCGGCGAACGCCCGCCAGACGCCGGGGCCGGCGAGCGGCGAGGCGACCCGCCAGGTGCCGTCGGTGGCCAGCTCCGGGTGGACGTGCCGGAAGCCGGAGAGGTCGCGGCGGGCGACGATCAGGTGCATGCGCTTGTCGTGCGCCACGTCGTAGCGGGTGACCGGCTGACCGTCGGGCCCGGTGATCCGGAAGGCGAACTCGCCGGCGGGGGCGGTCACCGGTTGCAGGGTGTAGCCGCGGTCGGAGACGAGCAGCCCGCCGGGCAGGTGGTCGGTGGCGCCGGCCGTGTGGTCGGCGCCGGTGTGGCCGGCTTCGTTGCCGCCGCCGGTGTGGCCGGTTTCGGTGTTGTCGTGGCGGGTCTCGGCGGCCGGGGTGACGGGGCCGGTCAGCTGGCCGACCCCGTACGCCGTGCCGAACACCGCCGCGAGGCCGAGGGTGAAGCCGCTCAGCTTCGTCGCCGTGTTCATGGTGTTACCTCGGTTCCTTCGGGTCCGGCGGACCCGTCACGCCCCGACGAGGTCGTATCCGGCCTCGTCCACGGCGGCGCGGACGGTGTCCGTGTCCAACTGGCTCTCACTGGTGACGGTGACCTGGCCGGAAGCCAGGTCGACCTGGACGTCGCTGACGCCCGGGATCGCGCCCACCTCGGTGCTGACCGAGTTGACGCAGTGCCCGCAGGTCATGCCCTGCACCTGGTACGTGTTGGTGACCATGGCTAATCTCCTTTCCCACCGCCTCCGACCTTATACCCCCTAGGGGTAATTGGAAGCGAGACGTCTGCCACTTGACTCGTTACCGCTACCCCGTGGGGGTATCGGCCACGGGAAGGAACATAACATACCCCGGAGGGGTAAGCTATCCTCGACTTCATGACCGCACCGACGACCCCGACCCGGGGCTACACCGCCAGCAAGGACCAGCTGCTCGCGCGGCTCCGCCGCATCGAGGGCCAGGTTCGCGGCATCGAGAAGATGGTCGAGGACGACCGCTACTGCATCGACGTGCTGACCCAGATCTCCGCCATCCAGGCCGCCCTGGACAAGGTCGGCCTCGGCCTGCTCGACGGGCACGCCCGGCACTGCATGCGGGAGGGTGCCGCCGAGGGTCGCGCCGACGAGATGGCCACCGAGATGATGGCCGCCGTCGGCCGGCTCATGAAGCGCGGCTGAGCCGGTAGCCCCGGGGCGGACTGGCTACCATTCCCGGCGACAACCCGCTGGCGCCGCCCCGGCGCGCCTCCGCCGGCCGGTGGACCCGACCGGCCCGGCGACACGCTTGCCGCCGTGAATCGTTGGGAGTCTCGTCATGGGCGCCGACCACACCCGTCCCGCGCCGTCCGCCCCGCCGGGCGTACGACGGATCCTCGTCGCGACGGTGGTGCCGCTCTTCGTGATCACCGTGGTCGCCGCGCTCGTGCTCTGGCCACGGGACACCGGCCGGGAGCCGGCGGGCGGCCCGGACGTGCCCCGCTACCACGGCACGGTGACCCGGGTGGTGACCGAGCCCTGCCCACCGGCGCCGGAGACGCCGGAGGGCGCCCCGGGCGGATCCACCGGCCCCTGCGGGACCGTCACCGTCACCGCCGAGCAGGGCCCGGACGCCGGGCGACAGGTCGAGGTGCCCGTCCCGGCCGGACCCGGCGCGCCCCGGGTCGAGGTGGGTGACGCGGTCGTGCTGGTCGAGCTGACGGACCCGGCCGACCCGGCGGCGAAGAGCTACCAGATCGCCGAACACCAGCGCGGCGCGCCACTGGCCTGGCTCGCCGCGCTGTTCGCCGTCGCCATCGTCGCGTTCGGCCGCTGGCGCGGGCTGGCCGCACTGGGCGGCCTGGTGGCGAGCTTCGCCGTCCTGCTCGGTTTCATCCTGCCCGGGATCAGCGCCGGCCAGCCGCCGCTGCTGGTGGCGATCGTCGGGTCCGCGCTGATCATGTTCGTGGTGCTCTACCTGACCCACGGGATCACCGCGCAGACCTCGGTGGCGGTGCTCGGCACCCTGGGCAGCCTGGTACTGACCGGCGTCCTCGGCGCGCTGGCCACCGCGGCCACCCATCTGACCGGGTTCGGCAGTGAGGACGCCACCACCCTGTTGATGTTCCAGAACGACGTCGACCTGCACGGGCTGCTCCTGGCCGGCATCATCATCGGCTCGCTCGGCGTGCTGGACGACGTCACCGTCACCCAGGCCGCCACGGTCACCGAGCTGGCGTACGCGAATCCGGGGCTGTCCCGGATCCAGCTCTACCGGGCGGCCACCCGGGTGGGTCGCGCCCACATCGCCTCCACGGTCAACACGATCGTGCTGGCGTACGCGGGCGCGTCGCTGCCGCTGCTGCTCCTGCTCGTCGCCGACTCCCGCCCGCTGAGTCAGATCCTGACCAGCGAGTTCCTGGCCCAGGAGATCGTCCGCAGCATCGTGGCCACGCTCGGCCTGGTCGCCGCCGTACCGCTGACCACCGGGCTGGCCGCGGTGGTCACCGCCGCCGGGCGGCGCGCCGGGTCGGACGGCGAGCCGCCGGTGCCCCCCGCCGCTCGGCCACCGGCGGAACGGGACAATGCTCTGGAGGCGCTCGGCGGGGCGGCCGCGCGGCGGCGCGGGCCGCAGGGGAGCACGGAGGTCGCATGGTGAAACTCCGTAGCGTGACCGTCGGTTCCAAAGGCGACGGCGGTCACGCAGGGCAACGACGAAATCGCACTATTAGTCGGCTTCCGGACGTAGATCGCCGTGGGGACTCTCAGGTAACCTCGCTGCCGGTCACCGCCGAAGGCGCGCTACGGCGCCTGCGGTGCCGCCGCCCAATCGCTCGACGGCGAGCCGGGGAACCAGGTACGAGGGGTGAATCCGCGACCAGCGGTAGGGGCCACTTCCGCCCCGAACCCGGCAGCTAACCCGGTCGGCGGTCTACGGAAGGGAACACTGTGACGGCACCCCTGCGCCGCTGGTTGACACCCGTGGTGGCCGTACTCGCCGCGTTCGCCGTCGTCGCCGGGCCGACCCCGGCCATGGCGGCGCCCACCAACCCCACCCCGTCGGGGCACGAGGAGGACGACGATCCTCCGCTCATCACGGACGTCCTCAACGCCACGAACCGCGCGTACCTGCAGGCCAAGGCGAAGCTCGACAAGTCGCAGCAGCGCCAACGCCAGCTGGCCGGCGAGGTACGCGCCGCGCAGGCCGAACTCGACGCGCTGCGCCCGCAGGTCAGCCAGATCGCCGCACAGTCGTACCGCACCGGCCGGCTCGGCGTGATGGCCATGTTGCTGGAGAGCAACACGCCCGACTCGTTCGTCCAGCGCGCCGCCGCCCTGGACGAGCTGAACATGGTCCACGCGCAGCGGCTCGCGGCGGTCAACGCGGCGAAGACCCGGGCGGAGCAGGCCAAGCTCGCGGTCGAGGCCGAGGTACGCGAGCAGGAGAAGCAGAAGAACGCGATGGCGCGGGAGAAGGTCGCGGCGGAGAAGGCGTTGGCGCTGGTCGGCGGGCGGGGATTCACCGGCGGTCTGGTCTCGGCCACCTCGCCGGTCGCCCGGATCGGGCCCGGTCGCACCGCCGACGGTGACTGGAAGTCCGAGTCGTGCAGCGAGAACGATCCCACCACCTCGGGCTGCATCACGCCGCGCACCCTGCACGCCTACAAGGAGGTCCGGCGAGCCGGCTTCACCCGCTTCGCCGGCTGCTACCGCTCCGGCGGGCCGTGGGAGCACCCGAAGGGTCGGGCCTGCGACTGGTCGTTGCAGAACAGCGGCTTCGCGCCCTGGCACAACAACGACACCCGGATGTACGGCAACAACGTCGCCGCCTTCCTCATCCGCAACGCCGACCGGCTGGGCATCTACTACGTGATCTGGAACCGGCAGATCTGGTTCCCGGCGACCGGTTGGAAGTCCTACAGCGGGCCCTCCAACCACACCGACCACGTCCACATGTCGCTGCTCTAGGGCGTGCCCTGGTCGCTCCCGGCTGGGCCCTGGAGCGTCCCCACGGTGGTCGGGGTGCCTGGCGGCACCTCGGCCACCGTCCGCACCTCGCCCGCGCTGAGCCGGTACGACATGCCGACCACCCCGCACCGGCCGGCGGCCACCAGTTCGGCGATCACGGCGGACCGGGCCAGCAGCGCCTCCAGGGTCTGCGCGATGTGGATGTCGACGATCCCGTCCACGTCCTCGATGCCCTGGCGGGCGGCCTGGCGCAGGCTGGGCACGACGGCCTCGACCACCGCACCGAGGTGCCCGGCCGGTGAGGTACCGGTGGTGACCGCGTCGCGGGCGGCCTGCACCGCCCCGCAGGAGTCGTGGCCGAGCACCACGACCAGCGGTACGCCGAGCACGGTGATCGCGTACTCGACGCTGCCGAGCACCTCGGGTCCGACGGTGTGGCCGGCGGTCCGCACCACGAAGAGGTCACCGAGGCCGCGGTCGAAGATGATCTCGGCGGCGAGGCGGGAGTCGGAGCAGCCGACGATCACCGCGAAGGGGTGCTGGCCGTCGGCGACGGCGGCCCGGTGACCGGCGTCCTGGTTCGGATGGCGAGGCACACCGGTGACGAAGCGGGCGTTGCCGGCGTACAGCTCGGCGAGCGCCTGTTCGGGTGTGTTCGGCGTCATGGCAGTCACCTCGTCCTCGCGCGATACGACCTGGTCGACCCGGTCGGCGGCGGAGACGGCCGCAAGAACCAACGTCACACCCTCAGCGAAGATACGTCAAGATTTACGTGATACAGATTTCATGTGTTTGCGGGCGCTTGACCTGACGGCAACCGGAGGGGGGTCGGGGCAGGAGCCGGAACGCCCCGAGCGGGGTCATACCATGACCATCATGGCGACGACAGCGAGCGAGAACGGGAGCGGCCGTAACTGGACCTTCCTCACCAACCACGGGCACGTGCTGCTGGCCATCGCGCGCAACCCGACCGCCCGGCTGCGGGACGTGGCCGACGAGGTGGGGGTGACCGAGCGGGCCGCCCAGGCGATCGTCGCCGACCTGGAAGCCGGTGGTTACCTGCGTCGCACCCGGGTCGGGCGGCGCAACGAGTACACGATCAACCCGAGCGGCCACTTCCGGCACCCGGCGGAGGCCGACCAGCAGGTCGGCGCCCTGCTCGCCCTCTTCACCGCCGAGCCGGCCGCTCCCGGCGCCTGACGCCCGCGCTCCCGGACCGGATCGTCGCGCGGCGGGACCCGGCCCCGCGCCCACCGGACAGCCGGTACGCGCCGGGCGGTCGGTCCATCGCCCCGGCCGCCCGGCGCCACACTCCCGGCACCCTGCCGCCGGCACAGCGACGGTAATCTCAGCGAGTGCGCGACAGCTTGCGGCCGGACGGGACGACGGTGAGCGTCCGAACCGGACACCGGTTCCGGTCCATCCTCTGTGCGGCTGCGGTCGCGGCGCTGCTCGGCGGCGTCCTGGCCCCGCCAGCACCCGCCGTGGCCGCGCCGAAGTGCGGCCCGACCGGCGGTCCCGCACCCACCGAGAGGCCCTGGGCACTGGACCGGCTCGACCCGGCCGGGGCCTGGCGGATCACCCGGGGCGCGGGGGTCACCGTGGCGGTCATCGACTCGGGCGTCTCACCCAGCCACCCACTGCTGCGCGGCCAGGTGCTCGACGGCACCGACTTCAACAACCTGGCGCGGTCCAAGGGGCAGTGCGACCTGGTCGGCCACGGCACCCTGGTGGCAGGCATCATCGCCGGCCGGGAGGACACCGACACGGCGTACAAGGGGATCGCGCCGGAGGCGAAGATCCTGCCGATACGCGTGCTCGCCGACGGCAAGAAGACCTTCGACGAGTCGATCCCGGCACAGATCGGCCTGGCCATCACCTGGGCGGTCGACCACGGGGCCGACGTGATCAACCTGTCCCTGGCCACACTGGACGACCCGGCGCTGAAGAAGGCCGTCGACCGCGCCCTCGACGAGGGGGTGATCCTGGTGGCCGCCGCCGGCAACCGGCAGGAGAACCAGCAGGACCAGCCCGCCTACCCGGCCGCGTACCCGGGGGTCATCGCCGTCGCCGGAGTCGACGACAAGGACGAACACGTCGGCACCTCGGTCACCGGCGACTACGTGGACGTCGCCGCGCCCGGGCTGAACATCGTCGGCCCGGCGCCGCAGGGGGGATACCTCGCCGAGCCGCAGGGCGGCACCAGCTTCGCCGCGGCGTACGTCTCCGGGGTTGCCGCCCTGGTCCGCGCCGCCCACCCGAAGCTCAGCCCGAAGGAGGTCGCCCACCGGCTGACCCACACCGCCGACAACCCGCCGGAGGGGCGCAACGCCGAGGTCGGCTACGGGGTGGTCGACCCGTACCGGGCGGTGACCAGCCTGCTGGGCACGCGCAGCGACCCACCGGTCGGGGCGATGCCGGAGCCGGTCCCGCCGGCCGACCCACTGGCCTGGCAGCGGACCGTGGCGGTCTGGGTGGCCGTGGTCGGCGGGGCGATGGCCGGCGTCCTGCTGGTGCTCCGGCCGATCATGGTCCTCGGCCGGCGTCGCGGCTGGCGCCCCGGACGGCGGCCGGCCCGGCTGGACGCCTGAGCCCGTTCCAGGGCGGCCGTCGAGCCGCACGATGTTGATGACGCGCTATCGGCGTGTGGGCGGGCTCCCGGCCGCCGACGGCAGCCGCCCGCGGCGGGGTACGCCAGCCGTCAGCGGCCGGAATCCGGACCGCCGGCAGCGGCACCCGCGCCCGGAGGAAAAGCACTACGGCTCCGTCCCGGCCGAGCCGGGGCGGAGCCGCAGAGGACCCGTCAGATCAGGTCCAGAGCTTGGAGTTGCTCATCTCGGTGGACATGTAGTTCTCCCGAGCGATGCCGACCGCCTGGCCGATGTCGTTCAGGACCCGGTTGATGTCCTTCACCGCAGCGTCCCACTGGGCCTGGTGCTGCTGGTAGGCGACGCGGTCCTCGCCCTCCCACTCGAGCCTGGTCAGCATCGAACGCAGGGTGTCCAGCTTCTCGTCGATGGTCCGCGAGATGGCCTGCATCTGCTGGTTGCTGCTCTCGAGGACGGCGTAGTCGACCTTGATGCTCATCAGTTCCTCCTCTGCCTGGCTACGCGGATCACGGGTTGAGAGCAGCGTGGAACTTGTCCAGCATCTGCTGCTGCTCTTCGTCGTTGACCTGGTGCGTCGTGCCCGACTTGTCGAGCAGGTCAGCGATGCTGTCCATCGCCGTCAAGAGCTTCGCCGTGTCCTCGTTCCAGCGCGTCATCAGGTTCTGGAAACCCGTGGACGCCTGGCCCTTCCAAGCCATCGCCAGGTCGTCGACCACGTTCCACAGCTTCTTGAGCTCGCCATCGACGTCGCTGCGCGTGGACCGCACGTCACTCGCGGCGGTGTGCAGAGTCGCTGCACTGACCTCGAACGCCATGCTTCACACCCTTCCGTCATCTTCGTGGCGGCGGATCCGCCGCGCCCTCCCCCGCGGCAAGGCCAACGCACCCCACCGACGGACACTTCACCTCGAACGGTAGCGGACAAGCTCCAACCCGCGCAGCCCTGCATCCCTATCGTCGTTTTCGACAGGCCAGGACCGGCAACCGCTCCCGCTCCGTACCGTACAACGTGGACGGCGCTCGGCCCGAGCCGGACCGCAACCGTCGGCATCGATCGCCTGACGCCCCTCCACTAGGCCGGATCCGTCCACGCGGTCTGAATCAGCTGCTGACCGTCGCGGCGGCGGACCAGCGTGCCCCGGCCCGGCGGCTGCGGGCTCGGCCGCAGGTTGCCGAAGACCGCGCCCTCCTCCCGGCTGCCGGACATCAGCAGGCCCGGCGAGTCCAGCTCACGCAGGCGTTGCAGCACCGGCTCGTACAGGGCTCGGGCCACGCCGCCCACCCGGCGGGTGAGGATCAGGTGCAGGCCGATGTCCCGGGCCTGCGGCAGCAGCTCGTGCAGCACGCTGAGCGGGTTGTTGCCGCCGGACGCGACCAGGTCGTAGTCGTCGACCAGGATGTAGAGGTCCGGGCCGTTCCACCAGCTCCGGTCGCGCAGCTGGGCGGTGGTCACGTTCGGGCCGGGCAGCCGGTTCTGCAGGGCGGTTCGGATCGAGCCCAGCCCCTGACTGAAGACCTGGTTGGACGGCGCGTAGTCGAGCAGGTGGTCGCCCTCCACCGCACCCAGCAGACCGCGCCGGTAGTCGGCGATGACCAGCCGGGCCTGGGCCGGGCTGTACCGCTCGGCGACACCCCGGGCGATCAGCCGCAGCAGGTTGGTCTTGCCGCACTCGGCGTCGCCGAAGACGGTCAGGTGCGGCTCGCTCGCCAGGTCCAGGTACACCGGCGCGAGCGCCGACTCGTTGACCCCGATCGGGATGCCCGGGGCCGACCGGTCGATGACCTTCGCCAGCTCGGCGACGGAAAGCTTGCGCGGCAGCAGCCGTACCTTCGGCGCGGGACGACCCGGCCAGTTGGTCGCCACGTGCCCGGCCAGGGCGACCGACGCCTCGGTCAGGTCCTCGATGTCGCGCTTGCCGTCGATCCGCGAGATCCCGGTGAGGAAGTGCAGCTTGTCGTGGGTCAGACCACGGCCGGGCGTGCCCGTCGGCACATTCTGCGCGGCCCGGCGGTCGATCTCCGACTCGGCCGGGTCGCCGAGCCGCAACTCCAGCTTCGTCCCGAGCAGATCCCGCATGTTGATCCGGATCTCCGCCCACCGCACGGCCGTGACAACCACGTGTACGCCGAAACCCAGCCCGCGGTTGGCCAGGTTGGTGATGGTCTGCTCCAGCTCCTCGTACTCCTGGCGCAGGGTGTTCCAGCCGTCGACCACCAGAAAGATGTCGCCGAACGGGTCGTCGGCGAACTCGCCGGCCGCCCGCCGCCGGCGGTAGCTTGCCACCGAGTCGATGCCGTGCTGGGTGAAGCGCAGCTCCCGCTCGTCGATGATCGCGACCACCTCGGCGATGGTCCGCCGGACCGCCTCGGTGTCCCGCCGGCCGGCCACCCCGGAGGTGTGCGGCAAACCCTCCAGGCTGCGCAACGCGCCACCGCCGAAGTCGAGGCAGAAGAACTGCACCTCGCGCGGGGTGTGGGTGAGCGCCAGCGAGGCGAGCATCGTCCGCAGCAGGGTGCTCTTGCCGCTCAGCGAAGCGCCGACGATCACCACGTTGCCGCCCGCGCCGGCCAGATCCACCATCATCGGGTCACGCCGCTGCTCGTACGGGCGGTCGACGATGCCGACCGGCACGGTGAGCCGGCCGCGGCCCGGCCAGTTGGCGGTGCACAGGCCGAACGTCGGGTGCACGCTCAGCGGCGGCAGCAGCTCGCCCAGGCTCGGCGGCTCGGCCAGCGGCGGCAGCCAGACCTGGTGCGCCGGCCGGCCCCGCCCCTTGAGCCGGTCGATCAGCACGTCCAGCATGGCCACGGCCTTGCCGTCGGCCGCCTGCTCCGGCTCCGGCGCGGTCTCCAGCGGGCTCGGCAGGGCCGGCACCGGCACGTAGTCGATGCCGTACGGGACGATCCGGCGTTGCACCTGCGCCCGGGTGGACCGCTGCACCTGCCCCGGCGCCCGGTACGGCCCCGAGACGTACGCGGCCCGGAACCGGAGCATGGTGCTGGTGTCGGTCTTGAGGTAGCCGTGACCGGGCGCGTTCGGCAGCTCGTACGCGTCCGGCACACCGAGCACGATCCGGCTCTCGACGGCCGAGAACGTCCGCAGACCGATCCGGTACGACAGGTGGGTGTCGAGGCCCCGGAGCTTCCCCTCCTCCAGCCGCTGGCTGGCCAGCAGCAGGTGCACGCCGAGCGACCGGCCGAGCCGGCCGATCATCACGAACAGGTCGATGAAATCCGGCTTGGCGGCGAGCAGCTCGCTGAACTCGTCGCAGATGATGAGCAGGCTGGGCATCGGATCCAGCTGTTCGCCGGCCGCCCGGGCCTTCTCGTAGTCGTACCGGGAGACGTAGTTACCGGCCGCCCGGAGCACCTCCTGGCGGCGGTTCATCTCGCCGGCCAGGGCGTCGCGCATGCGGTCGACCAGCGGCAGCTCGTCGGAGAGGTTGGTGATCACCGCACTGGTGTGCGGCAACGCGTCCAGCGAGGCGAAGGTGGCGCCACCCTTGAAGTCGACCAGGACGAAGTTGAGCTCCTCGGACGAGTGCGTGACGGCCAGCGCCCCCACGACCGTACGCAGCAGCTCGCTCTTGCCGGAACCGGTCGCGCCGATGACCAGGCCGTGCGGGCCCATACCCTCGTGGGCCGACTCCTTGAAGTCCAGCTCGACCACGTTGCCGTCCGGCCCGACACCGAGCGGGATGCGCAGCCGGTCCCGGTGGCTGCGCGGCCGCCAGGTCTGCTGCACGTCCACGGTGGCCGCGTCGCCGACACCGAGCAGGTCCGGCAGCTCCATGCTGCGCGACAGCGGCTCCTCGGCGGTGGCCCCCTGCTGCTGCGAGAGCCGGTAGGGGGCGATCTGCCGGGCCAGCCCCTCGGCGGCCGCCACGGTGAGCCGGTCCGGCCGGCCGAGCCGGGACGACGTGGTGCCCCGGGCCAGGTCCAGCCCGGTGCCGTCGCCGACGTCGAGGCAGAGCAGCCAGCGACCGGCGTCGCGGGGCACGGTGCCGGAGAGGTCGATCACCGTGGCGCCGAGCAGGCCAGGTCCCATCAGCGCGCAGGTCGCGGAGACCTCGCCGCCGTCGAGCAGCACCACCAGGTGCGGGGCGGTGGTGAGCGGCTTCGCCTCCGGAGCGAACCGGGGGCGGCCGTTCAGCTCGTTGCTGAGCGCCCCCTCCGCCTCGGCGAGGCTGGCGAAGACCATCCGGCGGGCGCCCGCCGCGTCCGTCCGCCCCGGGTGCTGGGCGTGCGGCAGCCATTTCGCCCAGTCCCACACCGGCTGCCGGTCCGGCGCGGCCACCACCGCCACCATCAGATCGTCCGGGGCGTGGAAGGTGACCAGCTGGCCCAACGCGGCCCGGGCCAGGTCGAGCACCGGCTCCCGGTCGCCGCGCAGCACGATCCGGCTGAACGCGCGCAGCGACAGCGCGGTGGGCAGGTCCGGCACGCTGGAGTGGGCCCGGACGAACCGGCGCAGCGCGATCGCGCTCATCGGCTCCAGGTCCTCCACCGGCTTGGTCTCCGGCGGCACGATCTCCACTGCCAGCCGCTGCGGGCCGAGCGCGATGCGGGTCTCGCCGAAGTCGTCCTCGGTGATCCGTCGCTCCCACAGCCGGCGCGAGGAGGCGATCGACCAGAGCGCGTCCGGCTCCGGGTGCCGCCAGGTCATCGCGGCGCGCTGCTGCTCGGCGGCCCGGCGGGTGCGCTTGCGCATCTGGGCCAGGTAGCGCATGTAGTCGCGCCGTTCGGAGGTCAGCTCGGCCTTGTTGTTGTTGCCGGCGCCGAGGGTCCCGATCGCCATACCCAGCATCGACACGCCGAAGAGCCCGCCGGCCACGTACGTCATCATGCCGCCGCCGCGCCCGGCGTAGAGGAACGCCATCGCTCCGACCCCGCACAGCATCGGCAGGATCATCAACACCTGGCCCATCCCGCGCGGCTGCTGCTCGGGCAGCTCAGGCGGTGACTCCAGCAGCACCTCGCCGCGCGGCAGCGCGGGCCCCGGTTGACGCGGAAGCCGGCGGAACACCACCGTGCTCACGGCATCTCCTCCCCAGAAGCGGCCCTGATTGCGGTCTGCCACTCACCCGAGGCGTCGGGTGGGCAACCTGTGCGACAGCCATCGTAGGTAATCTCCCGAAGGCGTCGGGACCCATGGGGGGCGACACCACCGGCCGGGTGGATCGTATGCGAGCACAAGGAGGCCACTGTGGCGACGAAGACGGCGACCGGCGGGCTGAGCCGGATCACCATCGTGGCGCCGCGGACCAGGATGGACCTGGCGCTGCCGTCGGACGTTCCGCTGGCCGACCTGCTGCCCACCCTGCTGCGGTACGCGGGCGAGGACCTCGCCGACGAGGGCGTGCGGCACGGCGGGTGGAGCCTGTCCCGGCTCGGCGGGCATCCGCTGGACGGCGGCCGTACCCCCGCGCAGCTCGGTGTGCGCGACGGCGAGGTGCTCTACTTCAACCCCCGGGCCGGTGCCGCTCCCGAGATCGTCTTCGACGACGTGGTGGACGCGGTCGCCACCGCCACCAACCAGCGTCCCGGCACCTGGCAGGTCGGCACCACCCGCGCGTTCGCCGTGCTCTTCGCCGGGGTGGCCCTGGCCGGCGGCGCGGCGGCGGCGCTCTTCGCCGGTCCGCCGCAGTTGCCCGGTGCGCTGGCCGCGCTGGTGGTCGCGCTCGCCCTGCTGGTGAGCGCCGCGGTGCTGTCGCGCGCGGCCGGCGACAGCCGCACCGGCGCGGCGCTGGCCATGGGCGGTCTCGGCTACGCGGCGATCGGCGGCCTGCTGGTCCTCGCCGGGGACCGGAAGCTGACCGAGCTGGCCAGCCCGCACGTGCTGCTCGCGGCGACCGCGGTGGTGCTCTTCGGCGCGGTGGCCGCGCTCGCCGTCGGAGACCGGCTGCCGCTGTTCCTCGGCGCGGTCGCGGTGGGCGCCGCGGTCGGCTTCGGCGCGGTGGTCAGCCTGGTCTTCGGGGTGGGCGCGGCAGCGGCCGCAGCGGTGATCGCCACCGTCGCGTTCGCCGCCCTGCCGATGCTGCCGATGGTCGCCTACCGGCTGGCCCGGCTGCCGGTGCCGTCGATCCCGACCGGCCCGGACGACCTGAAGACCGACACCGAGTCGGTCGACGGGCCGGGCGTGCTGCGCAACAGCGAGCGGGCCGACGCGTTCCTCACCGGCCTGCTGTGGACGGTCGCGCTGCTGGTGCTCGGCGGCCAGGTGGTGCTCGCCCACAACGGCCGGCTGCCGGCGGTGCTGCTCTGCCTGATCCTGGCCCTGCTGTCGCTGCTGCGGGCCCGCCCGTTCATCGGCCGCGCCCAGCGCACCCCGGTGCTGCTCGCCGGCACCGTCGGGCTGGGGCTGGCCGCCGCGGCCGCCTTCGGCGCCGGGGCGCTGCCCGTCCGGCTCGGGCTGATCCTCGGCGGCCTGCTGCTGGCTGCGGTGATCAGCCTGATCTACGGCCTCAGCGTGGCGGGCAAGCGGATCTCGCCGGTCTGGGGACGGACCCTCGACATCGTCGAGATCCTGCTGATCATCGCCCTGGTGCCGCTGGCCGTCTGGGTGTGCGGCGCGTACGGCTGGATCGTCAATCTTCGACCGTGACCGTGCCCATCACGGTCGCCACCGGCGCGGTCGCATAGACGCCCGGACCGTGCTGCCCGTCCAGCGGACGGGCCGGCACGCCGGACCGGCCTGCCACGTCCCGGACGGCCTTCACCAGCGCCTCGGCGTGCCCGTCCATCGCCGCCACCCGCAGCAGCGGCGGCACCCGACGCCCGCTCGGGAGCACCACCGCCGCGACGGTGTGCGACGGCGCCGAGGTCGCCGTGACCGCGTCGACCAGTGCGCCCAGCGACCCGTTGGGGCGTACCCGCAGCGCCAGGCAGCGCTGCGTCCAGCCGCCGCCGTGCAGGCTGGTCCAACTCTCCACCGGTGACTCGGGCGCCAGGTCGAGCCCGGCCCCGGAGACCACCGCCGCGTGCAGCTCGTCACGGCTCAGGACGCGGTGGCTGAGACCGGCGGCGTTCAGCGTCTTGCCGAGCCGGCCGATCCCGGCCGCGACGGTGCGATGCACGCCGCGCAGCCCGCCGCCCCGGCTCACCGTCTCCGCCCGGGCGTCGGAGACCGACAGTCGCAGCGCCACCCAGACCGTGCGGTGGGCGGCCGGCGGCGCGCCCGGCGCCGGGTACCAGACCAGGGTGTGCGACACGACCTGGGTCTGGGTGACCGGCCCGGTGAAGTCGGCGAGCACCGCGAGGGCGCGGTCCACCATCGCCGCCTCGACGGAGCCGGCGGGCGCGCCGGGGCGGCCGGTCAGCGCGACGGCGGCGAACCAGCCCCGGTCGTCCTGGCCGATGCCGAGCCGGGTGCCCCGATCGGTCAGCTCGACGACGGCCAGCTCCGGGGCGAGCGCGCCGAGCCTCGGGTCGCCGGCCGGCGCCGCGCCCCGCGCCCGCGCCCGGCGGCGGCGCAGCCGGCGCCGGAGCACCCGGTCCTCGTACCACCAGCGGCCGCCCCGGCGGCCGAAGGCGACGAAGACCGCCACCACGGCGAGCCCGGCGACGGCGGCGAGCATCCAGACCGGACCGGCGGTGGCGAACCAGACGGCCAGCGCGGCGCACTCCAGCACCACGAGCTGACCGACGACGACCGGGCCGAGCCGGCCACGCCGACGCCGGTCGGCCGGGGTGATCGGTCGGTCCGCCGCGACGGCGGGGGCGGTGGCCGTACGACCGGATGGCGCCTGGACCTGGGTCATCGGTGAGCGTCCCTTCTGGACATCCTGGGCATCCCACGGGTCGGTGTGTCGCCGGAGTGCGGGCGGGGTCCCGGTCAACCGTCGACGGCCCCTTATCGTAGGGAAGCCCGCGGCGGAGTTTCGGACCTGATCGCCGCGGACCCACCCCTGCCGGAGGTTACTCATGCGGACCCGCCGCGATCAGGTGCAGGCGTACCGCTTCGTCACCCGCCGCATCGTCTCCGCGCTGCTCTCCGGTGACCCGGAGACCAACGACCTGCCGATGCGCCGGCTCGGCATGGCGGTGTTCGGCAGCGTGATCGCCGCCGCCGTAGTGCTCGGCGGCGCCGGCGCGTACGGGCAGCTCACCGGCAACGCCGCGCCGCTGGAGTCGAACACGTTGGTGATCGAGCGGGAGACCGGTGCCACGTACGTCTTCACCGAGGACGTGCTGTACCCGACACTCAACTACGCCTCGGCCCGGCTGATCCTCGACGAGGCCGACCCGACGGTGCGGACCGTCTCCCAGGCGTCGATCAAGGACCGGCCGCGGGGCCGGGCGGTGGGCATCGTCGGCGCCCCGGACGACGTGCCGGACCGGAAGTCGCTGGTCGGGCTGCCGTGGTCCGTCTGTGACGTGCCCGATCCGGCCGACCCGCAGCGCTCCACCACCCGGCTGGTGGTCGACCGGCCGCTGCCCGGCGGCACCCCGCTCACCGACCGGGCGGTGCTGGTCCGGGCGGACGGCAAGCGGTACCTGCTCACCAACGGCGCGCGGCTGCAGATCGTCGGCGACCAGCAGGCGCTGGTGGCGTTGAAGATGGCCAGCGCGACGCCGCTCACCGTCGGGCAGCAGTTGCTCAACGCGGTGCCGGTCGGGCCGGAGCTGCGGAAGCCGGCGATCGACGGGAGCGGCGGGCTCACGGTGGGCGACCGCCCGGCCCGGGTCGGGCAGGTCTTCCGGGCCGCCGAGCAGTACTACGTGCTGACCCGGCAGGGGCTGATGACGGTCACCGAAGTGACCGCGCTGCTGCTGCTCGGTGCCGGCGGCCAGGTGACCGACCTCACGCCGGACCAGGTCGGCCAGGTCTTCACCGGCCAGCGGATGGATCCCGTGGGACTGCCGGAGAAGCTGCCCGTCATGCACGAGGTGCAGCCCGGCCGGACCGTGCTGTGCGCCACCTACCGGTCGGGTGGGCCGGGGCAGCCGCCGGTCACCACGCTGGAGGTCTTCGACCAGCCGCCGGCCGAGCTGACCGCGGCAACCGGGGTGGACGCCCGGCAGGGGAGCCGGGACGCCGTGCGTACCGCGGAGCGTGTGCTGCTGCCGGGCGGCAAGGGCGTGCTGGTGCAGGCGACGGCAGGTGAGAGCGGGAAGGCGGCGGCCGGCGCCACGGTCTATCTGATCACCGCCCAGGGGGTGCGCTACCCGCTCGGGCCCGACGCGAAGGCCGCGCTCGGGTACGGCGACGTGACGCCGCTGGCGGTGCCCGCCTCGTTGCTGGCGCTGGTGCCGACCGGGCCGACCCTGGATCGGCGGGGCGCCATGACCCATTTCGACCTGGGTGCCAGGTCGTCCGGCTCGACGGCCGGATCCGACGACACGGAGGCGACCCCGGCCCAGGGCGGCTGACCGCCGATCTGATGTGGAGCATGGCCGGCTGTGGGTCGCCCGGCCCGGCACCGGTCGACTAACCTGAGTGTGGCCAAGAATCTCGACGATGACTACGGGGATGCAGTCATGACCGGGCGCACGACAGTTGACGTACTGTCCTTGGAGGACTTTCACCAGCGGCTCGAGCGGCGGTTGAGCGAGGCCGAGGCGGTACTGAAGAAGCTCAACACCGAGATGCAGTGCCAGCCGCCGGCGCTGGGCACGTTCACCGACGCAACCGCCAACTCCCGCCGCTACTCCGAAACGCACGCGGGCTACGTCGACCACGCCGAGCGGCTGCACCGGGCGATCGTGGCCGCCAAGAAGGCGACCCACACGATCATGACCAACTACCGGACCACCGAGGCGCGCAATGCGGCCGTCGCGGCCGACATCATCGCCGCGCTCTCCGGGTTGAGCGACGCGATGAAGCCGGCGAAGGGAGATGATCCGCGTGTCTGAGTACACCAGCCGCTATGAGCACGTCAGCCACAAGGAGCTCTACCACGGCGTCACCGCGGGCGACCCGAAGCAGATCGACACGCTCGGCGCCCAGTGGAGCTCGCTGAAGGACACCCTCGAGGGCCTCAGCCGGGATCTGACCGGCGACCTGGACGCACTGGCCAAGAGCTGGACGGGCGACGCCGCCCGGGAGTTTCACCAGCGGCTGAACCTGGTCGTCGACTACTCCGGCAACCTCGCCCGCGGCACGGCCGAGATCCAGCAGGCGCTCGGCATGATGGCCACCGAGCTGCGCACCGCCCAGACGAAGGCGGAGAGCCCGGAGGAGACCGACGACAACGACAAGTTGCTCGCCGGTGCCGGCAAGGGCTTCATGCTGGGCGGCATCACGGGTGCCGTGATCGGCGGCATCGTCGGCCACGAGCAGGACAAGGCCGAGCAGGAGAAGGCGCACCAGCGGATGGTGCAGGTCGTCGCCAACCTGGCCGAGGGGTACGACTTCTCCGCCTACGGGCGGGTCGTCATCCCCGAGCCGCCCCCGCCCCGCCTGCCGGGCCACTCCGACCCGAGCGACCCGACGCTGCGCAAGGGCCCGTCGGTGGCCACGCCCTCGTCGGGGCCGACCTCCGGCACGGCCGGCCACATCCCGGGGGCCACCGCGACCACGCCCGGCGTCCACCACACGGTGCCGAGCGGCGGCACGGGGCCCGGCGCCGTTCCCGGGGGCCCGGGCACGGGCCACCCGGGCATCATCGGCTCCGTAGACGTGGTCGAGCCCGCCGGCACCTCGCTCGCCGGCGCCGGCCCGGTGACCACCACCGGCCCGTCGGTCACTGGCCTCACCAGCACCGGTGTCGGCGGCACCACCTCGACCCTCTCGCCCGGCGGAAACCTCTACGGGCCGGCCGGCGTGGTGGGCACCGGCTCGCTGGCCGGCGCGGGGCCGGCGTCCGGCCGGCCCGGCGGGATGTCCGGCCTGGAGAACCGGTCGGCGGCCGGCACCGGGCGGCTCGCCTCCGGGCGGGGCCTGGTGGTGGAGTCCGAGGGTCGGACCAACGGTGGCCGTGGCACGAACACGCGCCCCGCGATGGCCGGGCGCAACGGCGTGCTGGGCGGGCGCGGCCAGCACGCCGAGGACGAGTCGGAGGAACGGCTCACCTGGCTGACCGAGGACGAGATGGTCTGGGGCGACGGCCGGTCGGCGCCGCCGCCGGTGCTCGGCACCGACTGATCGCACGCTGACGGACGGCGCGGCGAGCCCTCACCGGAGGGGTCGCCGCGCCGTCCGCGTTCGCGCACCGGGGTATACCTAGCAGGTATACCGGCTGTGTATAGTCCACGCCATGTCGATCGGACACACCTTCCTCGGGCTGCTGGAATCCACACCCCGACACGGCTACGACCTCAAGCGGGCGTACGACGAGCGCTTCGGACACACCCGGCCGCTGCATTTCGGCCAGGTCTACTCCACCCTGTCCCGGCTGCTCCGCAACGGCCTCGTCGAGGTGGACTCGGTCGAGCCCGGCGAGGGCCCCGAGCGCAAGCGATACGCGATCACCGAGGCGGGCGTGACCGACGTCCAGCGCTGGCTGTCCCAGCCCGAGAAGCCCGAGCCCTACCTGCAGAGCGTCCTCTACACCAAGGTGGTGCTCGCGCTGCTCACCGCCCGCCCCGCCGCCGACGTGCTGGACACCCAGCGGGCCGAGCACCTGCGGCTGATGCGCGAGCTGACCCGGCGCAAAGCCGGCGGCGACCTCGCCGACCAGCTCATCTGCGACCACGCGCTCTTCCACCTGGAGGCGGACCTGCGCTGGCTCGAACTGACCACCGCCCGCCTCGACGAACTGGCGAAGGAGATCCAGCGGTGACCGGCGACGTTCTGCTGACCGGAACGGACCTGCACAAGTCCTTCGGCCCGACCCAGGCCCTCGCCGGGGCTTCGGTGTCCGTACGTGCCGGCGAGGTGGTGGCGCTGATGGGCCCGTCCGGGTCGGGCAAGTCCACCCTGCTGCACTGCCTGGCCGGCATCGTGCGCCCCGACCAGGGCCAGGTGCACTACCGGGGCACCGAGCTGACCACCCTCTCCGATCCGGCCCGCAGCGCGCTGCGCCGCCGGCAGTTCGGCTTCGTCTTCCAGTTCGGGCAGCTCGTACCGGAGCTGACCTGCCTGGAGAACGTCGCGCTGCCGCTGCGGCTGGAACGCGTACCCCGCCGTGAGGCGGAACGGCGGGCCACCGAGTGGCTGGACCGGCTGGAGGTCACCGACGTCGCCGGTAAGCGCCCGGGCGAGATCTCCGGCGGCCAGGGCCAGCGGGTGGCGGTGGCCCGCGCGCTGGTCACCGGCCCGCGGGTCGTGTTCGCCGACGAGCCCACCGGCGCCCTGGATTCGCTCAACGGCGAGCGGGTGATGCGCCTGCTCGCCGAGACGGCCCGGGAGGCCGGCGCGGCCGTCCTGCTGGTGACCCATGAGCCGCGGGTGGCGGCGTACTCCGATCGCGAGGTCGTGGTCCGCGACGGCCGCGCCCGCAGCCTGGAGCAGGTGGCGTGAGCGAGCGGAGCGAGCGAACCATCAAGCTCAGTAGCGTGGCGCCTCGCGCCGCCGTGGAGCGAAGCGGAGCGGTGGCGTGAACGAGCGGAGCGAGCGAACCATCAAGCTCAGTAGCGTGGCGCCTCGCGCCGCCGTGGAGCGAAGCGGAGCGGTGGCGTGAACGTCATAAAGATCCAGCGGCCCGGCGGCCGGTTGCGGGCCGGGCTGGGCGACCTGCTGATGGGCGCGCGGATGGCCCTCACCGGCGGACGGGAGGGTTGGACGCGGACCCTGCTGACCGCGCTCGGCGTGGGCGTCGGCGTCGCGATGCTGCTGCTCGCCGCGGCGGCGCCGGGCGCGATCGGCGCCCGCAGCGACCGGACCGCGGCCCGGTCCGACATGGGTCACCGGCCGGATGTGGCGGCGGCGAACACGTTGCAGGTCGTCCCGGTCGACACCATCTTCCGGGGGCACTACGTACGAGGGCGGATCGTCCACCCGGAGGGCCCGGACGCCCCGCTGCCACCCGGGCTGGCCGCCTTCCCCCGCGACGGCGAGGCGGTCGTCTCACCGGCGCTGCGCGCGCTGCTCGACTCGCCGGACGGCCGGCTGCTCACCCCTCGCCTGGGTGGGTCCCGGGTCACCGGGACGATCGGTCCCGAGGGCCTCTCCGGCCCCCACGAGTTGGCCTTCTATCTGGGGCGCGACACCGTGCCGAGCGAGGCCGCGATGCGCCTGGACCGCTTCGGCGACGCCGACGCGGGCGAGGAATTCAGTCCGGTGCTGTGGCTGCTCGTCGTGGTGGTCTTCGTGGTGCTGCTGCTGCCGATCGTGGTGTTCCTCGGGGCGGCCGTCCGCTTCGGCGGTGAGCAGCGCGACCGCCGGCTCGCCGCGCTCCGGCTGCTCGGGGCCGACGCCGGCATGGTTCGCCGGATCGCCGCCGGGGAGGCGGGCACCGGTGCCCTTCTCGGGCTCGCCGCCGGCGGGCTGTTCTTCCTCGCCGGTCGCCAACTGGCGCCGCTGGTATCCGTGTACGACATCAGCGTGTACCCCGGCGACCTGCGCCCGGCGCTGTGGCTGGTGGCGCTGGTGGCGCTGGCCGTGCCGCTGCTCGCCGCCGGGGTGGCGCTGCTCGCCCTGCGTGGTGTGCTCGTCACGCCGCTGGGCGTCAGCCGCCGATCCACCCCGGTCCGGCGTCGGCTCTGGTGGCGGTTGCTGCTTCCGGCGGCCGGACTCGCACTGCTCCAGCCGCTCGTCGACGTCCGGGCCGGCCGCTCCGACACGGCCCAGGTCCAGGTCGCGGCCGGCGCGATGCTGCTGCTCGTCGGCACGGTCGCCCTGCTGCCCTGGCTGGTCGACGTGCTGGTACGCCGGCTGCGCGGCGGCCCGCCGCCCTGGCAGCTCGCGGTGCGGCGGCTCCAGCTCGACAGCGCCGCCTCGGCCCGGCTGGTCAGCGGGGTGGCGGTCGCGGTGGCCGGCACCATCGGGCTGCAGATGTTGGTGGCCGGCATACAGGACGAATTCCGGGAGACCACCGGCCAGGACCCGACCCGGGCCCAGGTTGCCGTCTGGCTGTACAACCCGCCGGAGCCCGGAAAGGCGCTGGCCCAGGTTGCGGCCATCCCCGGGGTGACGCGCAGCGTCGGCACCCTGAATCTGACGGCGGCCGCGCTCACCGACCCCGCCGGCGCCGACGAGTCGGAGGGCCGCCTCGCCGAGGTGCTGGTCGGCGACTGCGCGACGCTCGCCGAGTACGGCAACCTCGGGTCCTGCACCGACGGTGACGCATTCCTGATCTGGCCGGAGGATCCCAACGCCGGCATCGGCCCCATCGCCGGCATCGGCCCGGGTGCCCGGCTGAGCCTCGGCGACGGCATCGCGACCTGGCAGGTGCCGGCGACCGCCCGGACCGTCCCGGTGCGCAATGACCCGATGGGGGCACGACACTCCGGGCTGTTGGTCACCCCCGGGGCGATGCCGTCCCTGCCGCGGTCCGGGGTCTCGGCCAACGCGCTGCTCAGCCTGGATCCCAACGACCCGGACGCGGCGGAACGGGTCCGCGCCGAGGTCGCCGGGCTGGACCTGTTCGCCCCGGTGAACGCGCTGACCGGGATGCGGGAGAGCTCGCAGTTCGCCAACGTCCGGCGCGGGCTGCTCGCCGGCGCGGTGGTGACCCTGCTGTTGATCGGGGTGAGCATGCTGGTCGGCGTCCTGGAGCAGCTCCGGGAACGCCGCCGGCTGCTCGCCGCGCTGGTCGCCGTCGGGACGCCGCGGAGCGCGCTCGGCTGGTCGGTGCTGGGGCAGACCGGGGTGCCGGTGCTGGCCGGGCTGGTACTCGCCGCCGGCATCGGGGTGGCGATGGGGGCGGCCCTGCTCAAGATGGTGAGTGCACCGGTGGTGGTGAGCTGGCCGGTGGTGGGGCTCGGCGTCGGGCTCGGCGCCGCGGTGGTGCTGCTGGTGACCCTGGCGAGCCTGCCGGTGCTCTGGCGGCTGACCCGTCCGGACGGGTTGCGGTTCGAGTGACTCGGGCGGCCCACCCGGTGGCTCGGGGCACCGGGTGGGCCGGGTCGCGCGAGCGCTGTCCGTCCATGACGGAGGGTGGGGCGAGTCACGTCGCCCGCGCACTTCTCGAGCTGCACCACGCGGTTCGGCCGGATAGGTTGGATTGGTGCTTCCGGTAGCGTTCGCCCCGTCCCTCTGGGCGGCGACGCTGCGCACTCTGCGGGAGCTGACCCGGGTTGCGGTGACCGCCCTGGTGCTCGTCGTCGGGCTCAACGGGCTGGCCGCCGCGCCCGCCTCCGCCGGCGCCGTCCGGCCGATTGAGACGCCCCACCCGGTCACCGGTCCGCGGACGCCTTCGGCCTCGGCCGACCGGCTGCCGGTCACGACCCCGGATGCCGCCGCCGGGCCGATCGTCCGGCCCGCTGGCACGGTCAGCAGCGCATCGGCCGCCGAGTTCCGGCTGGCCACGCTGGACGCCGAGGCCACGGCCGGGCAGCCGCGACCGGCGTCCGTGTCGCCGGTGCGCGGCGTACCACCGCGGCACGCCGACCACGACGTCGCGGCACCGCCCACGACCACCCTCGCGGTGCCGGCCGCCGATCCCGGCCGGGAGTCGATCGCCCGTCGCGGCCCGCCGCGCGCCTGAGCACGCCGGCCGCCCGCGCGGCCTCCGGTCCGTTCCTCGCCGTGCCATCGGGTACGGCCTCAGCGACGCCTTCGCGCCCGGCGCGTCCACGGCGATCCGCCGCCCGCCCAGCGGGCCCAGACCCGAGTTCCGACCGTTCCACCACGAGGTGCTGGTGATGCAGACCATCTTCTCCCCCGTCCTGCCCGACGTTCCCCAGGCCGCCGGAATCTGGCTGGCCCTGCTCGCCGTGGCGGCGGTCGTCGTCGCCGCCCTGGTCCTCCGCCCGGGCCGGTTCCGGCCGGTGTTCGGCGACCGGATCAGCGAGGCGGCCAGGCCGAGCAGCCTGGAACTGGCCGAGGAGATCCGGGAGCGGGCCCGGTACGCGCAGGAGATCGAGGTGGCGGCGACCCGCGCGGCGGCCACCGCCGAGCGGCGACGGACCGAGTGGCTGGCCGCCCAGGAGGAGGCCGAGGGGGCGTGGCAGGCGTACGAGGCGGCCGACGAGGACGTCCAGCGACTGGCCGCTGCTGCGGCACTGCCCCTGCCGCGTACCGCCCGGACGCCGGCCGAGTACGCGGACCGGGAGCGCTGGCTGCACCGGGCCGCGCTGGACGCGCAGTGGCGTAAGGAGATCACCGTCCCGCAGCTCAGCGACATTCTCGGGCACCGGGGCTGGGACCCTCGCCGGCACCCGGTGGAGCAGGAACTGCTGCTGCGCCGGCTGGTTCGGGACAACCTGCGCACCCGGCAGCAGGCCGCCCGGGAGCGGGAGCAGGCCGCCTGGCAGGCCGCCGAGCTGGCCGCCGCCGCGGCGCGGAGCCTGCGCGACGAGGCGTACACGGCGGCCCGTCCCGCGCCCGAGGCGCAGTCGGCGCTGTCCATCGTGGATTTCACCGGCCCGGAGGCCACCCGGGAACTGCCGGCCGGCCCCGCCGAGGTCACCCGCGAGATCGCACCGGTGGCCCGGGGCCGGGCGGCCGTTCCGGTGTACTGACATCCGGGGAGGCGGCCGTGTCGGTGTGCCGGCACCCGGCGGAACCGGCCCGGCTCGGCTAGCGTGGCGCTGTGTCCCGTGAGGCCTGGATCCTGGTCGTGCTCGCCGGTCTCGTCGCGTTGGCGACGCTGGTCGGTGCCGTGCTGCTCGCCATCCGGGTGGTGCGGACCCGCCGGATGCTCGGCGCGCTCGGGGCCGGCGGCAAGGTGGCGTTCTACGGCGCCCTGATCTACGCGATCCTCCCGGTGGATCTGCTCCCCGACCCGATCTACCTGGACGACATGGGCGTGCTGGCGGGCGCCCTGTTCTACCTGGGTCGGCTGGCCGCCCGGCGGCGCGCGGCGCAACCCGGGCCGCCCGAACGCACGCCCGTCCCGCCGGGCCCGGACCACCTGCGCCGACCCCTCTCATGATCGCGCGAGGCCTCACGGCACGACCGGCTACGACTTTCGGGCCCTCCACGGCGTTCATCCCGAATATCCGTATTTAGGGTGACCGGCGCCATGCCTCCGGTGGAAATCGCCGCCCCTCCTGGCTGGTTCCACTTCTCGTAGGACGAACACGACGGCTCGACGGGCGGAATTGCCCGGTCCGCGGCGGTCGTTGCAGAACCGAGCGCCACTCCCGGTGCCGCGTCCGTATCCGGACGTCATCCCCCGAATGGAGCTTCGAGATGAACCAGATCTTCCGCAGGAGCATGCTCTCCGTCGCCGGCCTCATCATGTCCGGTGGTGTGGTCGCCGGTCCCGCCGTGGCCGCGCACGCCGCCCCGCCGGACAACTCGGCGGCCGCCGACAAGGCCGGCGCCAACGGCGGACCCCGCACCGGCTTCCAGTACCAGGCCCAGCCGAACTTCTACTACTGCGGCCCGGCCTCGACCCGGATCGCGCTGTCGGCCGAGGGCAAGCAGGTCAGCCAGGACGAGCTGGCCCAGAAGCTGGGCACCACCGTGAACGGCACCGACTCCGCCCTCGACATCACGCGAGTACTCAACGAGTACACCGACGGCAAGTACAAGACCACCGAGATCCGCGACGACGCGGCCACCAAGGATCAGGTCGAGCGGCTGCAGACCGACGTCAAGGCCGCGGTCGACCAGGGTCGCCCGGTCGTCGCCAACATCATCGGCACCGCCCTGGACATCGACGGGATGGCCCACAGCTACACGGGTCACTACCTGACGGTGGTGGACTATCAGGATGACGGCAAAACGGTGCTGATCGCCGACCCGGCCAGTCCGGGCGAGCCGACGTACTGGATGAACGCGGCCAACCTGGCCAACTGGATCGCCAGCCGCGGTTACAGCTCCTGACCTGGAGCAGCACGAGGGCCGGTCTCCCGTCGCGGGAGGCCGGCCTTTCGCCGTACCGGCGGACCGCAGCCGAGCGCGGAGCGCAAACGGCTCCATGATCGGCAGGTGGCTCAGGCCGGGTGGGGAGTACGCAGGTGGCTGGTGAACCAGGCGCCGGCCTGGTCGGCCACCTGGTCGAGGGCGCCGGGCTCCTCGAAGAGATGGGTGGCGCCCGGGACGATCCGCAGCTCGGCCACCTCGCCCAGCTCGGACCGCGCCTGCTCGTTGAGCACGATCACCTCTTCGTCCAGGCCGCCGACCAGCAGCAACGTCGGGGCGCGTACCGCCGACAGGGCGCTGCCGGCCAGGTCCGGCCGACCGCCGCGGGAGACCACCGCGGCCACCCGGTCGGGCCGGGCGGACGCCGCCACCAGGGCAGCCGCCGCGCCGGTGCTGGCTCCGAAGAGTCCGACGGGCAGCGGGCCCAGCGAGGGGTCGTCGCCCATCCAGTCGACGATGGCGGCCAGCCGCTCGGCGAGCATCCCGATGTCGAAGCGCAGCTCGGCGGTCCGGGCGTCCAGCACGTCCTCGTCGGGGGTGAGCAGGTCAACCAGCACGGTGCCCAGCGACCGGGCGTTGAGCTGGTGCGCGACCGCCACGTTGCGCGGGCTGTGCCGAGAGCTGCCGCTGCCGTGCGCGAAGAGCACCACGCCGGCCGCGCCGGCCGGCATGATCACGTCGGCGGCCAGCCCGCCCTCGACCACCGGAATCGTCACCTCGCGCGTCTCCATGCCCACCCGCTTACCCCGCGCCGACCCGCACCTCACCTCCCCAGCTCGCGCGGCGGCTAGGGCAGGGCTGATCAACTCCGCATACGCGATGTTGCGGTCTCCCAGCTCGGCCCGCCCGCTGAGCCGCGCGCTGATCAACTCCGCATACGCGACATCGCGGTCTCCCAGCTCGGCCCGCCCGCTGAGCCGCGCGCTGGGCCACGCGCTGATCAACTCCGCATGCGGGACATTGCGGTCTCCCGGGCCTCGAAGACCGCGATGTGCCGCACACGAAGTTGACCATGGCCCACGATGCCGCGATGTGCCGCACACGAAGTTGATCAGCCCGAGCAGGGGACACCGCGAGCCGCCGTTTGCCGGCACGCCGACCGGGAAGGCGCTAAGTGACCCACGGACCGGCGCAGCCGCGCCCCGACGGATCGCGAGGATCGTCATGGCCCAGCAGCAGAACAGGTCCCGGCAGCAGGACACCGAGCGGGAACGCCGCGAACAGGACGCCGAGCGCTCCCGGGACTGGGCGGACGAAGCAGCGCAGGCGCGCACCGCCGACGACCCGCGGGCGATGGCGCCCCGCGACGCCGAGGGGCGACCCTCCAACGGCCGCCAGTTCTGACCTACGCCCGGACGGCCCGGCCCTGTATCACCAGGGCCGGGCCGGCTCAGCCCGCGACAGACCCAGCGGTCCCGGCGCAGCCCACGACACACCCGGACGGGCCCGGCGCAGCCCACGACACACCCGGACACCCCGGTCCGGGTCAGCTGGCGTTCTCCGGCAGGTGCAGCAGGGGCGCCCGGCCGGGCGGTTGCTCCGGCGTGGGACCGGTCGGGTCGGCCGGCGGCACCGGCATGGTGACCGGCTGGTCGCAGGTGACCCGAATCGGTTCGCCGTGGTGCCGCAGCTCCAGCACGGTGTCCGGGTCGCCCCGCAGCAGCGAGTACGTCGTCTGGTGGGGCCGGACATCGACCCGCAGGTGCAGGGAACGCCACTGGAGCGAGAACTCCAGGCGGCTCAGCCGGCTGGACAGGCGGGGCGAGAAGGACAGGATGCCCTCGTGGTCACGCAGGCCGCCGAAGCCGGCGACCAGGGCGATCCAGGCACCCGCCAGCGAGGCCATGTGCACGCCGTCACGGGTGTTCTCGTTCAGGTCGTGCAGGTCCATCAGCGCGGCCTCGCGCAGATATCGGTGCGCCAGTTCGGGGTGGCCCACCTCGGCCGCCATCACCGCCTGGGTGCAGGCGGAGAGCGAGGAGTCCCGGACGGTCCGCCGTTCGTAGTAGAGGAAGTTGCGCATCTTCTGCGGGCCGTCGAACGCGTCGCCCCGCCAGTGCATGGCCAGCACCAGGTCGGCCTGCTTGACGACCTGCTTGCGATAGAGGTCGAAGTACGGGTAGTGCAGCAGCAGGGGGTACTTCTCGGGTGGGGTGTGCTCGAAGTCCCACTCCTGCAGCCGGGTGAACCCGTCCACCTGCTGGTGCACGCCGAGGTCCTCGTCGTACGGGATGTGCATGGAGCGTGCGGCGTCCCGCCAGGCGGCCGCCTCCTCCTCGGTCACCCCGAGGTCGAGTGCCTGGTCCCGCAGCCGCATCGCGCAGTCGGCGGCGGTCAGCAGGTTCCGCTGCGCCATCAGGTTGGTGTAGATGTTGTCGTTCTTGACCGCGGTGTACTCGTCCGGGCCGGTCACCCCGTCGATGTGGAACTGCCCGTCCCGGTCGTGGTGGCCCAGTGACCGCCAGAGCCGGGCGGTCTCCACCAGCAACTCCAGGCCGATCTCCCGTTCCAGCGTCTCGTCCTCGGTGGCGAGCATGTACCGCCGCAGCGCGTCGGCGATGTCGGCGGCGATGTGGAACGCGGCGGTGCCCGCCGGCCAGTACGCCGACGACTCCGGGCCCTCGATGGTCCGCCACGGGAAGGCGGCTCCCCGCAGGTTCAGGGTCCGGGCCCGGTCGTGCGCCTGCGGCAGGGTCGAGTGACGCCAGTACAGCGCGTCGCGCACCGCGTTCGGTTGGGTGTAGGTGAGCACGGGCAGCACGAACATCTCGGTGTCCCAGAACGCGTGCCCGTCGTACCCGGGGCCGGTGAGCCCCTTGGCGGAGATCGGCCGGCGTTCGGCCCGGGCGCCGGCCTGGAGCACGTGGAACAGCCCGAAGCGGACGGCCTGCTGCACCTCCGGGTCGCCCTCCACCCGCACGTCGGAGGCGTCCCAGAACTCGTCCAGGTACTCCCGCTGTGCCCGGCGCAGGCCCTCCCAGCCGTCCAGCCGGGCGGCGGCGAGGGCCGCGCCGACCTGGTCGCGCAGCGCCGGCAGCGACCGCCGGCTGGACCAGGTGTACGTCAGGTACTTGACCACCCGAAGGGTCTGGCCCGGCTGGAGCACGCAACCGACCGTGGTACGGACCCAGTCCTCGTACCCCTCGGAGGAGATCGTGGTGCGTTCGGGGCCGTGCACCTCGTGCGCCATCGCGGTGGCGACCCGCAGCCCGCTCACCTTGGTCCGGTGGATCAGCAGTCCGCCGTCGGCGGTGGTCAGCTCCTCCTCGGCCTGCAACGGAGACTCGAGCACGGCGGCGACCCGTGGGTCGCGGCTCTGCGGTGGCAGGGTCTCGTTGGCGACCAGCCCGGACTGGACGATCAGCCGCAGCGGCCCGTTGACCGGCTCGACCTCGTAGTTGATCACAGCGACCGTGCGCTGGGTGAACGACACCAACCGGGTGCTGCGGACCTTCACCTCCCGCCCGGCCGGCGAGCGCCAGTGCAGCTCCCGGTGCAGGGTGCCGGCCCGCAGGTCGAGGATCCGCTCGTGGGCGAGGAGTTCGCCGTACCGGACGTCGAGCGGTTCGTCGTCGACGAGCAGCCGGATCAGCTTGCCGTTGGTGACGTTGACGATGGTCTGGCCGGACTCGGGGAAGCCGAAGCCAGCCTCCGCGTACGGCAGGGGCCGCAGCTCGTAGAACGAGTTGAGGTAGGTGCCGGGCAGGCCGTGCGGCTCGCCCTCGTCCAGGTTGCCGCGCAGCCCGAGGTGGCCGTTGGAGAGGGCGAACACCGACTCGGACTGGGCCAGCACGTCCATGTCGAGCCGGGTCTCCCGGACGTGCCAGGGCTCGACCGGATACGCCCGTTCCCGGATCATCGGGCCGCCTCCGTCATCAGTTCGGCCAGGTCGGTCACCACCACGTCGGCGCCGTGCGCGCGCAGGTCGTCGGCCTGGCCGACCCGGTCGACGCCCACCACGTACCCGAAATCGCCGGCCTTTCCGGCGGCCACCCCGGAGAGGGCGTCCTCGAAGACGGCGGCCTGTGCCGGCGCCACCCCGAGCAGTTGCGCACCGGCGAGGAAGGTGTCCGGGTACGGCTTGCCGCGCAGCCCCCGCTCGCGGGCGACCAGCCCGTCCACCCGGGCCTCCAGCAGCCGGTCCAGCCCGGCAGCCTCGACCACGGCCTGGGCGTTGGCGCTGGCCGAGACGACCGCCCGGCGGAGCCCGGCGTGGGCCGCCGCCTCCAGGTAGCGCACCGAGCCCTGGTAGACCTCGACCCCGTCGTCGCGGAGCCGCTTGAGCAGGACCACGTTCTTGCGGTTGCCCACCCCGTTGACCGTTTCCGCCTCCGGCGGGTCGTCCGGCGTGCCCTCGGGCAGGCTGATCCCGCGGGAGGCCAGGAATGATCGCACCCCGTCGGCGCGCGGTTTTCCGTCCACGTACCGGTTGTAGTCCGGTCCGGGGTCGAACGGGCGGAACGGCTCGCCGGTGGCCGCCGCGTGGGCTGCGAGGAACGCGTTGAAGGTCTCGGTCCAGGCGGCGTTGTGCACCTTGGCGGTCTGCGTCAGCACACCGTCCAGATCGAAGAGACAGGCGGTCACGTGAGCGGGTAGACCCAGCACGGTACGACCCTATCCAGCGGACCGCCCGGGTAAACCCGGTTCGGGCCTCAGCGATTCGGGCGGAGCGTCCAGGTCACCGTCATCGTCGAGGTGGTGACGCCGTCCTCGGTGCCGATCTCCACCTCGACCGGGAACTCCGGACGCCGCCCGGCGTCCAGCTCGGCGAGCACCTCCGCCGGGGTGCACGCCAGTCGGGCGGTGGCCAGCACCGGCCCGAGCGCCATCTTCTGGTACGCGATGGTGGCGGTCACGGCCAGCGGCACCGCCCGGTCGAGGACGTGCCCGAACGCGGCGAGCACCACCGCACCGGAGGCGGTCTCCCCGAGGGTGAACATGGCCCCGGCGTGCGGACCGCCGACGTGGTTGCGGTGCTCCGGGGCGTCGGGGAGCCGGACGACGGCCCGTACTCCGCCCTCGGCCTCGGGCGCGACCTCGACGAATTCGATACCGAGCGTGCGGGCGAACGGCACGGCCTCCAGCAGGCCGGCCGCCACCTGGCGGGAGTCGACGGACATCCCCGCACGCTACTCGCCAGTAACCACCTGGGCAAGGCCGCCTGCTCCGCTCGCGTCGCCAGCCATCGGCACCCCGCCAGAGGCGTGTTAAAAGGGGCTCTTCCTATACCGGAAACGTTAACCAGGCGCCCTTCCTTGCACGCTCAGCGCCAGCCGACGTCGATCCGGTCGCCCCGCTCGTCGAAGAAGTGCAGGGCGTCCATGCGCACCTGGACGGCCAGCGGGTGCCCCGCCGACACCGCCGGGTACGGGGCGAGCCGGACGGCCAACTCCGCCGGACGGCGGTGGTGCCGACCGGGGTCGGGAAGCACGCTGGTCCGGTTACCTCCGCCGACCTGCGCGGGGGGCGGGGACTCCACCGCCCGGCCGGCGAACCGCTGCACGACCTGCCCGAAGCGGCGCAGTCCCCGCTGGCCGGGCACGGCGTTCTCCGCCGAGCTGCCCATCTCGTCCACCATGATCGCGGTGGCGCCGATGTCGAGGAATGCCAGCGACTCGTGACCGTGGTGCTCCAGGTAGCGGATCCGCCCCTGGAGCACGTGGCCGGCGGAGTCCGGGGCGACCGGGGTGAGCGCCTCGGCCCGCATCCCGACCACGATCCGCTCGCCGTGGTAGTGCGCCACGGCCCGGCTGCGGATGTCGTCCCAGGGCAGGTAGAGCGTCTGCTCTCCGAGGTTGAGCGCCACGTACCGGTCGAGGTGGACGTAGACCGACGCCTCCAGCAGGTTCATCCGGGGGCTGCCGAGGAACGCGGCGACGTAGAGGGTGGCCGGCCGGCCGTACACCTGGGTGGGCGTGCCCACGTCCTGGAGCACGCCCTTGCGCATGATGGCGACCCGGTCGGCCATGGTCAGCGCCTCGGCCTGGTCGTGTGTGACGTAGATGGTGGTGACGCCCAGTTCGCGGGTCAGCCCGGAGATCTCGGCGCGCAGCTCGGCGCGGAGGCCGCTGTCCAGGTTGGAAAGGGGCTCGTCCATCAGGAACAGCCCGGGGCGGCGCACGATCGCCCGGCCCATCGCCACCCGCTGCCGCTGGCCGCCGGAGAGCTGGCTGGGCTTGCGGCCGAGCACGTCGCCGATGCCGAGAGCGCCGGCCACGTCGTGGATCCGTTCCCCGCGCGGGCCCGGCTCGATTCCGGCCAACCGCAGCGGGAAACCGATGTTGTCGCCGACGGTCATGTGCGGATAGAGGGCGAAGTCCTGGAAGACCATGGCGATCCGCCGCTCCCGCGGCGGCAGGTCGTTGGCGACCTCGCCGTCGAGCAGGACCGCTCCGGTGCTCGGGTCCTCCAGCCCGGCGACCATTCGGAGCACGGTGGACTTGCCGCAGCCGGAGGGGCCGAGCAGCACCATGAACTCGCCATCGTTGACATCCAGATTGATGGTGTCGACCGCGACTGTCCCGTCCTGGAACACCTTGGTGACATCCTTGAGCGCGACGGTGGTCACCGTCTCCCTCCCCAGCTCTCGGCCGAAACCCGCAGATGACTGTGACCAACATCATCGAATTAGCACATCGGGTAAACGTGCCATGTTCGGCTCGTGACAGCCCTATTACGGCGGACCCGACAGCCCGGTCGCGGCCCAGAACCGGTTTAGGCCGGTTCATCGAGGAAGACCCGGCGCACCACCCGCTCGGCGGCGTGGCCGTCGTCGAGCGCGCAGAACCGGGCCCGGAACCGCTGCCTGGCCTGCTCGGCCCGCTCCGCTCGGAACGCGCCGGAACGGAACACGTCGAGCAGGGCGGGGAAGTCGAGGGCCACCGCGCCCGGCGACTCCGCGATCAGGTCGAGGTAGACGCCCCGGGTCACCCGGTACGCGTCCCAGTCCGGGGCGTAGACGACGATCGGCCGGTCCAGCACGGCATAGTCGAACATGGCCGATGAATAGTCGGTGACCAGCACGTCCGCGGCGAGATACAGGTCCTCCACCCGCTCGTGGGCGCTCACGTCCAGCACCCCGTCGCGCACCGCGCCACGAGGGCGCCGGTCCCGGTCGTGGAAGTAGTGGCTGCGCACCAGCACCCGCCCGGACGGGCCGAGCACCTCGCGCATCCGGTCCGGGTCGAACGGCGGCCGCCAGCCCGGCAGGTGCTCCCGGTGCGTCGGCGCGTACAACAACACCGTCTCGTCCGGGGCGATGCCCAGTTCCGCCCGGGCCTGGCGGCACTGCTCCGGGGTGGCCAGCGCCAGCCGGTCGTTGCGCGGATAACCGACCTCCAACCCGGTGAACCTGGCCGGGTACGCCCGCTCCCACATCTGCGTCGAGAAGCTGTTCGAGGTGACGCTGTAGTCCCACCGGTCCACCCGGCGCAGCAGCCGGGCGAAGTCCATGCCCACCGCGCCGAGCGGATAGCGCTGCTGGTCCAGCCCCATCACCTTGACCGGCGTGCCGTGGTGGGTCTGGAGGTGCACCGAGCCGGCCCGCTTGCGGACGTGGTCCGGGAAGTTGACGTTGTTGACCAGCCAGCGGGCCCGGGCCAGCACCCGGTAGTAGTCCCGGGTGCCGGCGACCACGTACTCGACGCCGGGCGGCAGGCTGGCGACCCGGTCCGGCCGGACGATCCACACCCCGCGTACCTCGGGGGTCAGCCGGCGGGCGGCGGCGTAGATCGCCGCCGGGTTGCAGGCGTACCCCCGATACCAGTAGGCGGCGTAGACGGCGAGCGTCGGGTCGAGCGGCCGGCGCAGCTCGGCCCGGTAGTACTCGCCCAGCAGGCCGTCCCGGGCCGCCCCGGCGGCCCGGCGGGCCACCGGCAGCACCCGCCGCCGGACCCGCCGGACCGAGCGGCGGGCGTGCTCCTCGGTCTGGTGGGCCGCGCGGAGGGCGCTGAACGTCCGCCAGCGCCCGGCCGCCACCAGCCGGTGCTTCACGCCGTCGAGCCCGGCCGGCACCGGGTAGCCCTCGGGCGGCAGGAAGCGTACGTAGTCGTCGTGCATCTGGGCGAAGAACGCGGGCCGCAGCTCGGGGGCGATCCGCTCGCCGTTGCCGAGCACGGTCAGGTAGTGCCAGATCATCCGCTCGAAGATGCCGGGGCGGAGCGCGGCCACCGCCGGCCCCCACCGGTCCATCAGCCGGAACACCCGGTGCCACTGGGCGAACACCTCGAAGTGCCGGTCCCCCCGGGTACGGGTGATCGCCCCGGTCCGGCGTTGCCGGTAGTTCAGGCAGATCCGGTCCAGTACGCCGATCCGCTCGGCGACCATCAGCACGGGGTAGCTGAACGAGACGTCCTCGTACCAGCCGGGCTCGAAGCGCAGCCCCCGCTCGATCAGGAACTCCCGCCGGACCACCCGGTTCCAGGCGGTGTGCAGCAGCCGCATCGTCTCCGGCCGGTCCCGCAGCCGGAACGTCTCCGTACCGGGTGGCTCCGGAAACACCTCGGGCATGGCGCTGCGGGTGCCCACGTTGTTCCAGAACGCGCGGACGTGGTCGACGATCAGCGCGTCCGGCCGGGTGGCGACCAGCCGGCTCGCCACGTGCGGCAGGCAGCCGGGGACCAGCCAGTCGTCGCCGTCGACGAACCAGACGTACTCGCCGGCGGCCCGGTCCAGCCCGACGTTGCGGGCCGGACCGAGCCCCACGTTCTCGGTGAGCCGGACCGGGCGGACCCGGGGGTCGCGGTCCGCGTACTCGGCCAGGATCTCGCCACTGCCGTCCGGGGAGGCGTCGTCGACCCCGATCACCTCCAGGTCGCCGTAGGGCTGGCCGAGGATCGAGTCGAGACACTCCCGCAGGTACCCCTGCACCTCGAAGGCCGGTACGACGAAGCTGATCAGGGTCATCCCGGCCGGCCCTCCGTCAGCCCGGCGAGCGGTCACCCCCACCCACCGGGACCGGCGTCCGTGGGGCGCGGGCCGGCAGGACCACCCAGGCGAGGACCACGCTCGCGACGAAAACTACGAGAAGGTACGCACCGAGTGTAATCAGGGCGATGCTGGCAAATCCCGCGAATGCCGCCAGCGCCAGCAGTGCCGACCGCCCGTCCCAGCCCAGCGTCCACGGGTGCAGCGGCGGAGCCGCCTGCCGCTTCTCCAGCCGGGCCGTCAGGTCGTAGTGGTGCAGGGTGAGCACGAAGACGTACCCGAAGATCAGCCAGGCGGGTGCGCGGCCGGCCACCCCGACGGCGATGGCGAAGAGATACTCGGCGGCCCGCAGCGCGGCCGGCACCAGCCAGTCCAACGGCCCGTCGTGCGACGCCCGCGCGCCGAGCCCGGCGACCAGCAGCACCAGCAGGGCCACCGGCACCGCCCAGCCCGGCAGCCGGTCGCCGGCATGCACGGTGAGCAGCGCCCAGAGCAACAGAGCCACCGCGCTGAGCGCGCCGAGCACCGCCAACGCCAGCGGGCCGGGCCGGCGGACGGCCGCCACCCCCCGCACCAGCGGCCCGTCGTCGCGCTGCAGCGTGGCGTCGACGGTGGCCAGCACCGGCACCCGCATCCACCACGCCCGCAGGGTCCGCAACGCCCCGGTGTACGCGAATGCCAGCGTCCCCCAGGTCAGCACCGCGCAGAGCGCCACCAGCGGGCCGAAAAGCGCGGCGGTCAACGCCATCAGCGCCCACCGCTCGCCGATCGGGAAGACCACGGTCCGCTTCAGCCAGTACGACACCGAGCCGGTGTCCGCCTGCACCTTCGTCGAGGCGGCGTTCAGCCGCCCACCGATGCCCCCGGCTTCCCCGGTCGACGGGCGGGGCAGCCGGGCCGCCTCGTCGTGCAGCGCGCCGTACCAGGTGTCGGTCATGTGCCGCACGGTCTGCAACGTCATCGCGGCGATGGCGAGGGCCCAGCCGTAACGGAAGCCGGCGTGCGTGGCGCCGTAACCGAGGCCGGCGTAGACAAGGTATTCCTTGGCCCGGTCGGCCATCGTGTCCAGCCAGCCGCCCCAGGCGCTGAACTGCCGGGTGTAGCGGGCCAACTGCCCGTCCACGCAGTCCAGCACGAAGCCCAGATAGAGCAGGACCGCCCCGGCGACCAGCGCGGGCCGCCCGCCGGCCCCGAACAGCAGTGCGGCGGCCACCGCGAAGGCCACCGAGATCATGGTCACCGCCGTCGGGCTGAGCCGCAGCCGGGCGGCGGCCTTCGTCACGTACGGGGACCAGGTGCTGACGAAAAACGTGGTGAAGAAGTCGTCCCGCTCCTTCACCGACAGCCGCAGCTCGGCCCTGTCCTCGTCGACCGCGGCCACGGCCGCCTCGGCGGCGTCCGCCTCGGCGGCGGTGCCGACCCGGTGCGCCACGAGCAGGCGTACCCGGTGGGCGAAGGTCAGGGTGCCGCAGGCGGTGAGTTCGGCGAAGAGCCGGTCCAGCGCGCCCACCGGACCCGCCGGAGGCCCCCCGGCCGCCGTCGGCACGCCCGGTGCGGCGCCGGCTGCCGCCTCGGCCGCGGCGGCGAGGGCCGGCAGGTCGGCCGCGCCGACGCGCAGCGCGCTGCCGAACACCCCGGTCGCGCCCGCCGGGTCGCCGACGGCCACCACCTGGCCGCGCTCCTCGCGGACCGGCACCTGTCCGGGCGCGGGCGGGTCGGTGAGCACCAGGGCCACCGTCGGCCCCACCGGGCTGGTCGCCAGATGCCGGAGTACGGCCGTGTGCGCCACCAGGTCGGCCCCGCTGACCAGCACCGGGCCGGTCGCGCCGGCCACCAGGGCGGCCAACTCGGCCAGGTCGGCGGCCACCCGCACGTCGCTCGCCCCGGCCCGTCGCCACTGCCCGACGAGCCGGTCGACCAGTCGCTGCCCGGCACGGGTGATCAGGCTCGCGGCCGGGTCGGCGGCGAGCACGATCGCGAGCGTCACCGCTGCGCGGCGCTGGCGTAGGCCTGCAGCGCCTCGTCGATCGTCCCGTCCACGGTCAGCCGCCCGCCGTCGAGATAGAGCCCTCGGCGGCAGAACCGGGTGAGGTCCTTTTCGTTGTGTGACACCAGCACGAGTGTGCGCCCTTCCGCGAGAAGTCGCTCGATGGTCGCATAGCACTTCGCGCGGAACTCCGCGTCCCCAACCGCGGTCACCTCGTCCACCAACAGGATCGGATGCGGCAGGTGGGCGATGACCGCGAAGCCGAGCCGCACCTTCATGCCGGACGAGTAGTGGCGGACCGAGGTGTCGATGGAGCGTTCGACCTGCTCCCCGGCGAACGAGACGATCTCGTCGAAGTGCCGTCGCAGGTACGCCGTGGACAGCCCGTGCAGCCCACCCACCAGGTAGAGGTTCTCCCGGCCGGTCAGGTCGTTCGAGAAGCCGGCGGAGAGTTCCAGCAGCGGGGCCACCGTCCCGCGTACCCGGATCCGGCCCTCGTCGGGGATCAGCACCCCGGCGATCAGCCGCAGCAGGGTGCTCTTGCCGGTGCCGTTGCGACCGATCACCCCGACGGTCTCGCCGGGCTCGATCCGGAAGGACACGTCCCGCAGCGGCCAGAACTGGCCGGCGGTGCTGTTCCGCCCGCCCCGGTGGATCATCAGCTCCCGCAGCCGGAGCTGGCGGCGCCGGTTGCGGACGAACCGGATGCCGAGCCCCTCCGCCTCGATGATCGCCGTCATCACAGTTCCTTGAGCACGGCGGGTTCCAGCCGGCGGAACGACCACCAGCCGAGCGCCAGCACCAGCAGGCTGCCCAGCACGGTGATGGTGAGCAGCCGGGCGTCGGGGAACTCGTCCGGATACCAGATCGAGTGGTGCAGCTGGAAGATGCCGACCAGCGGGTTCAGCTCGTACCCGAACTTGACCCAGGCCGGCATGCCGGAGCCCCGGACCAGGCCGAGCGGATAGATGATCGGGGTGGCGTAGAACAGCACCCGGATGATCAGCCGCATGAAGCGCTCGATGTCGCGCATCAGCACGTTGAACGCCGACAGCAGCAGCGCGATCCCCGTCAGCAGGACGAACTGCACCGACACGGCCAGCGGCAGGGCGAGCAGGGTCCAGCCGACGTGGATCTTCCCGTGCGCCGCGTAGATCGCCGCGATGCCGGCCAGGATGGGCAGGCCGGCGGCGTACTCGGCGAAGCGACCGGTGACCCGGCCGATCGGGAAGACCTGCCGGGGCACGTTCATCGTGGTGATCAGCCGGGCCTGCCCGGTCAGCGCGTTCGTCGCCTCGTTGAGCGCGGAGCTGGCCCACATCCAGGCGAAGATGCCGGTGACCAGGAACAGCGGGTACGACCCGGCGGCGTCGCCCAGGTGCCGGCGGGTGGCCCCGGAATAGAGCACCCCGAAGACGAACCAGTAGATCAGGCCCATGCCGAGCGGCTCGATGAGCGACCAGAGGTAGCCGAGCACGGACTGCTGGTACTTCACCGCGAGGTCCCGCTTGACCAGGATGCGCAGCGAGTTGCGGGCCGACCAGAGCGCGGCGACGCCTGTCGTCACCGTCCCATCCTCGCGCACGCCACCCACCGTCGGCACCGGGACGCGCCGCATCACCCCATCGGGTTCAGCACTCGATCACGTTCACCGCGAGGCCACCCCGCGCCGTCTCCTTGTACTTGACCTTCATGTCGGCGCCGGTCTCCCGCATCGTCTTGATCACCTTGTCCAGCGACACGGCGTGCACTCCGTCGCCGCGCAGCGCCAGCCGGGCGGCGGTGATCGCCTTGATGCTGGCCACCGCGTTCCGCTCGATGCACGGAATCTGCACCAGGCCGCCGACCGGGTCACAGGTGAGGCCGAGGTTGTGCTCCATGCCGATCTCGGCCGCGTTCTCCACCTGTTCGGGGGTGCCACCAAGCGCCTCGGCGAGCCCGGCGGCGGCCATCGAGCAGGCCGAGCCGACCTCGCCCTGGCAGCCGACCTCGGCCCCGGAGATCGAGGCGTTCTCCTTGAACAGCACCCCGATCGCGCCGGCGGCGAGCAGGAAGCGGACCACGCCCTCGTCGGAGGCGCCGGGCACGAAACGGGTGTAGTAGTGCAGCACGGCCGGGATGATCCCGGCGGCGCCGTTGGTCGGCGCGGTGACCACCCGGCCGCCGGCCGCGTTCTCCTCGTTGACCGCCAGCGCGAACAGGGTCACCCAGTCCATCGCGTGCAGCGGGTCGGTTGCGTCGGCCTCCGCCTCCAGGCCGCGGCGCAGCTCGGCCGCCCGGCGGCGGACCTTCAGCCCGCCGGGGAGGACGCCGTCCCGCTGGCAGCCGGCCTCGACGCACTCCCGCATCACCCGCCAGATGTCCAGCAGCCCGGACCGGACGTCCGCCTCGCTGCGCCAGGACAGCTCGTTGGCGAGCATCACCTCGCTGATCGACAGGCCGTTGCCGGTGGTGACCGCCAGCAGCTCCGCACCGGTCAGGAACGGGTACCGGACCTGGGTGGTGTCCGGCTTGATCCGGTCCGCCCCGGCCGCCGCCTCGTCGACCACGAACCCGCCACCGACCGAGTAGTACGTGCGGGCCCGGACCTGGTCGCCGGCCGCGTCGAAGGCCGCGAAGGTCATGCCGTTCGGGTGGTACGGCAGCGAGCGGCGTCGGTGCAGCACCAGGTCCCGGTCCGGGTCGAAGTCGATCTCGTGGGTGCCGAGCAGGCTGAGCCGCCGATCGGCCCGGATCCGCTGCACCCGGGGCCCGACCGAGTCCGTGTCGACCGTCTCCGGCGCCTCGCCCTCCAGCCCGAGCAGCACCGCGCGGTCGCTGCCGTGGCCGTGCCCGGTCGCGCCGAGCGAGCCGAAGAGCTCGGCCTGCACCCGGACGGTGTCGGCGAGCAGCCCGTCCGCCTTGAGCCCGGTCACGAAGGTGCGGGCGGCCCGCATCGGCCCGACGGTATGCGAGCTGGACGGCCCGATGCCGACGCTGAAGAGGTCGAAAACACTGATCATGACTGCACTTTCCTCGCCGTCGTACCCGTCGTGCGGGTCCGGCCCGGGATGTGCCGCTCCCGGTCCGGGGCGGCGGGCGGCACCCGGGGTGTGGGCGCCCGACCGGCGAGCCTACCTGCCCAGGTCAGGACCTGCCCGCGGCCCGGCAGGCGCACCCCCCGCCGCGCCGTCACACGCCCGCCCCAGTGCGGAGGTGGTGGCCACGGAGCGGCCGGGAGGGCGCTCGATCCAGGATCGAGCACGATCTTGCCGCGGCGAGACCCGGTGGGGTAAGCACCTACGGGTGCGGGAGCGGGCGATCATCCTCGGGGGCGAGGGCGGGAGTCGCTGCCGTTCCTAACCTGGAACCAGCGCGGCGGATCGCCGCAGAGTGGGAGTACGACGATGAGTCGCAAACTGGTCCGGCCCCGCCAGGGGCGCATGGTCGCCGGGGTCTGTGCCGGCCTGGCCCAACGGTTCGGCCTGTCGACCAACCTGGTCCGGCTGCTGTTCCTGCTGTCCCTGCTGCTGCCCGGCACCCAGGTGATCATCTATCTGGTGCTGTGGATCCTGATGCCCAACGAGTCCTGACCCACTCCGGCCGAACATCGGGAAAGTGCCGCCTCCGCTCGCGGCTGAAGCAGCACTCTCCCCGAATCCGCCGCCTGGCGCCGGGGCCGGTCGGCCCCGGCGCCGGCGGTGTCAGGGGGCCGTGTAGGTGACGGTCACCTTCTCGTAGCCGAGGGAGCGGAGCAGGCCCTCCAGCATCTTGCGGGTGTTCTGCTCGGCCCGGGCGGCGAGCCCGCTGTCCCGGGCGGCGGCGGTGATCCGGTCCTCGGCCAGCCGGTAGACCTGCTGCTGGCGGTTGGGGTCGCCGGCCACCAGGTCGTTGAGCCGGTTGAGCAGGCCGCGCTGCTGGGCGAAGACGTAGCTCTTCGACATGTCGAGGTCGGTCTCGCCGAGCTGCGGGGCGGGCAGCTTGATCTCCACCGTCTTCTTGTCGGCCGACTCCACCACCGCCCCATCGGCGATCTTCGAGAAGTCGACGTACGCCTCGACCCGGCCCGCCCCCACGAAGAGCGTCCGCTCGTTGAGCAGGAAGTCCGGCACGTTCCGCCGGTCGTTCTGCAGGTCGATCACCACCTGGAAGTCGCCCTCGGCCGCGACGTACCGGCTGAGGTCACGGATCGACTTGAGCAGCGTCGGCTGGCTGCGGTCGGTCTGCTCCTTGGCGAACGGATTGCGGAAGTCCGGCAGGATCCCGCTCGCCTGCACGCCGAGCAGCACCACCACGACCAGCGCGGCCGCGCCGAGCACCCAGAGCAGGCCGCGGACCGGGCCACCCGCCGGTGCCGGGGCAGCCGGCCCCGGCTCGGCTGTGCCGTCGGATGGGCCCGGCCGGGAGTCGTCGGCCGGGTAACCGGGGAACTCCATGGTGGGTTCGTTGATGTCACCGTCGCGGGCCATCGCCCTCACCGTCCTCGTCAGACACTGCGCCTGAAGATGACGGTAAGGCCCCGGTACGACACCCGCTCGGCGAGCGGCGGCGGACGGGAAAACCGCAGGTCAGGCGAAGGCGGAGAGCCCGGTCAGCCGCTGCCCGACGACCAGTTGGTGGATCTCCGAGGTGCCCTCGTAGGTCAGCACGCTCTCCAGGTTGTTGGCGTGCCGCATGATCGGATATTCGCCGGAGATCCCGTTGGCCCCGAGGATCGTCCGGCACTCCCTGGCGATGGCCAGGGCCTCCCGCACGTTGTTCAGCTTGCCCACGCTGACCTGATCGGGGCGCAGCCTCCCGGCGTCGGCGAGCCGGCCCAGGTGCAGCGCCAGCAGCAGGCCCTTGTTCCACTCGACGGCCATGTCGGCGAGCTTGGCCTGGGTGAGCTGGAAGCCCGCGAGGGGCCGGCCGAACTGGGTCCGGGTGGTCGCGTACGCCAGGGTGGTCTCCAGGCAGTCGCGGGCCGCGCCGAGCGCGCCCCAGACGATGCCGTACCGGGCCTCGGTCAGGCAGCTCAGCGGCGCCTTCAGCCCGACCGCCTCGGGCAGCCGGGCGTCGGACGGGAGCCGGACGCCGTCGAGGACGATCTCCCCGGTCAGCGACGCGCGCAGCGACATCTTGTGCCGGATCTCGCGCGCCGTCACCCCCGGCGTGTCCATGGGTACGGCGAAACCTCGCACGCCCTCGTCGGTGCGGGCCCAGATCACCCCGACGTCGGCGACCGGCGCGTTGGTGATCCACATCTTGGCGCCGTCGAGGATCCAGTCGTCGCCGTCCCGACGCGCCCGGGTGGCCATCGAGGCCGGGTCGGAGCCGTGGTCCGGCTCGGTCAGCCCGAAGCAGCCGATCGCCTCGCCGGCCGCCATGGCGGGCAGCCAGCGCTGCTTCTGCTCCTCGCTGCCGTAGCGCCAGATGGCGTACATGGCCAGCGAACCCTGCACCGAGACCAGCGAGCGGACGCCGGAGTCGCCGGCCTCCAGCTCCAGGCAGGCCAGCCCGTACGCGACCGCCGGCGCGCCGGCGCAGCCGTACCCGGTCAGGTGCATGCCGAGCAGGCCGAGCTTGCCGAACTCGCGGGCCAGCTCGCGCGCCGGCACCTGACCGTCCTCGTACCAGCCGGCGACGTGCGGGCGTACCCGGTCGTCGACGAGCTGGCGCACGACGGCGCGGATCTGCCGCTCCTCCTCGCCCAGCGACGCGTCGATGTCCAGCAGGTCGAGAGGGGTCATGCGGCCACCTTAACGAAGGCTCAGGAGGACGTCACTCGCCCTGCGGGCTGAGCACCAGCACCCGGGCGTGGATCTGGTTGCGCTGCTGCAGCGCCGCCCGCAACGCCCGGTGCAGGCCGTCCTCCAGGTAGAGGCCGCCGTTCCACTGCACCACGTGCGGGAAGAGGTCGCCGTAAAAGGTCGAATCCTCGGCGAGGAGCTTGTCCAGCGCCAGCTCCCGCTTGGTGGTGATGAGCTGGTCCAGCCGCAGCGGACGCGGGGGGATCTCGGCCCACTGCTTGAGTGTGAGGTTGTGCTCCGGGTAGGGACGCCCGTCCCGGACCGCTCTGAAGATCACGGCGCGCTCCCCTCCCCCTGGCCCGACCCGCCTCGGCGCCCGGCCAGGTCAGGGCGAGACGCCACGTGGAACGGCTGATGATGTCCGTGCCAGCCTATCCGCACCCGCCACATTGCGTTTTACTCCCTCATGTCGGTTTCGCTACCGCCGATGCCCCGACCGGCCCGGACAGACCCGCCGTCAACTCCAGCGACCCCGCCGGACCACCTCGTCGGCCGGCCGTCGGCCGCGGCGCAGCGACGGTGACCGATGGTCGGGTGCGCGGTAGCCGACGGTGACCGCGCCGATCGGGTGGTATTCCGTAGGCACGCCGAACGCCTCCCGGTACGCCCCGATCCGCTGCGGCGGGATGCCGAAGAAGCAGGCACCCAGCCCCTCGTCGACGGCGGTGAGCAGCATCAGCAGCGCGGCGAAGCCGGTGTCCACGTACCAGTAGGGCACCGGCCAGCGGTCCTCGGCACGATCCGTCCAGCCCTTGTCCGGCTCGGCGTACCGGTCCAGGTAGGCGGAGCGGTTCGCGTGCGGCACCACGATCAGCGGAGCGCGGCGCATCCCGGCCAGCCAGCGGTCCCGGCCGCCCCCGCCCGGGGTGGCCGCGCTCCAGAACCGCTCCCGGTCCGCCGGCTCCTCCAGCACCAGGAAGCCCCAGCCCTGGGCGAAGCCCGCCGAGGGGGCCCGGACCGCGTGCTCCAGCAACCGGTCCACCACCTCGGGCGGGACGGGCCGGTCGGGGTCATAGTTGCGTACCATCCGGCGACGCCGGACGACCTCGGCGAACTCCACGCTCAGGCCCCGGGCCGGATGCCCCAGGCGCCCCGCCAGGTCTCGCCCGGGGCCAGGACGATCAGGTCCTTGCCGGAGCGGAAGGCGTCCGCCGGGCAGGTCATCGGCTCGACCGCGACCGAGCGGCGGTGCCGCTCGCCGGTGAGGGTGTCCCCGGTGAAGACCTGCCACCAGCCGAACTCCCGGCCAGCCCAGACGTGCACCGCCGAACCGTCCGGCGCGGCCAGGGTCACACTCGACCGGCCGTCGCCGTCCCGGACGATGTCACCGAAGGCCAGGTCGAGCACCGCGCCGCCGATCGGCCGGGGCTCGGTGAAGTCGTACTCGGTGCCGGCGACCCCGGTCGCGCCCACCGGGAGCAGCCGGCCGTCCAGCAGCATCCGGATCCGCCCCGGCACCCGCAGCGACAGCTCGTCCACGCCGGCCTTCGGCAGCCGGAGATACGGGTGCACCGAGAAGCCGAACGGCGCCGCCTCGCCGGCCAGGTTCGTCACCTCGTGCTCGGCGCGCAGCCCGTCCGCCCCGACACTCCACCGGGTACTCAGCCGCAGCGCCCACGGATAGCCCGGGGTCGGCGGCAGGTCGTAGCCGAGCGTGACGCTCTCCGGCGTCTGCTCGACCAGGTGCCAGTACACCCAGTTGACCAGGCCGTGGATGGCGTTGTTCCGGGCCGGCTCGGTCAGGTCGAGCTGCATCGTCCGGTCCCCGAACGTGTACACGCCGTCCCGGACCCGGTTCGGCCACGGGGCCAGCACCTGTCCGGCCGAGCCCGGGCAGATCTCGTCCGCCTCGTACCCGTCGAGGTAGTCCACCTCGTCGTGCCGATACGCCCGCAGCCCGCCGCCCACCTCGACGACGACGGCCTCGTGGCCGTCGGCGGAAATACTCCACTGTGCCCCCGACGGCGAGGGATACGCCCCGTTCTCCATGTTGGCGACCCTAGTGGATGAGAGGAAGGGTCCCTTGTTAACGCCTGCGGTATAGGAAGGGGCCCTCCAATCACCTGGGAAGCGCGGCGCGCGGGCGGGACAGGCGGACGTCAGGGTTGCTCGGCGGAACCGGTGGCCGAGCGGTAGCGGAGCAGCGCCGGGAAGGCCACCACCAGCAGCACGGCGAGTACGGCCGAGACGAGGCCGCCGCCGACCCAGGCGACCCCGGCGCCGAAGCCGGCCGCCATCGTGCCGGCCCGCAGGTCGCCCAGGCGCGGGCCGCCCGCGACCACCACGGTGTTCACGCCCTGGAGTCGGCCGCGCATCCGGTCCGGCGCGTACACCAGCAGCATCGACTGCCGCAGCACCGAGCTGACCAGGTCGGCGGCCCCGGCGAGGCCGAGCAGCAGCACCACCAGCCAGAGCTGGCGCGCCAGGCCGGCCAGGGCGATCGCGAGGCCCCAGCCCACCACGGCCAGCGCCAACGCCAGCCCCTGCCGGCGCAGGCGGCCGATCCAGCCGGAGGTCAGGCCGCCCACCATCGCGCCGATCGCGATGGCGCTGTAGAGCCAGCCGACCGCGCCGCCACCGCCCAGCCGGCCCTGCGCCACCTCGGGAAAGAGCGCCCGGGGCATGGCCAGGATCATCGCGATCAGGTCGATGGCGAACGACAGCAGCAGTACCGGCGTGGTGGCAAGGTAACGGAAGCCGTCGACGATGCTGGCCAGTCCCGCCTTCCGCGGGCTGCCGTCGTCCGTCGGGTCCGGCTCGGGCGGCATCGCCGGCAGGCGCAGGGTGGCCCAGAGCGAGACGGTGAAGAGCAGCGCGTCCACCGCGTACGCGATCGGCAGCCCGACCTCGATGCGCCAGGTGGCGAAGATCAGACCGGCGGTGAGGGGCCCGAAGACGGCGGTCGCGGTGAACGTGGTGAAGTTCAGCGTGCTGGCCGCCGGCACCAGCTCGTCCGGCACCAGGCGCGGCAGGATCGCGCTACGGGCCGGCGAGGTGATCGCGAACGCGGTCGACTGCACCGCCACCAGGGCGAGCAGCAGCCCCGGGCTGCCCACCCCGAACAACGACTGGGCCAGCAGACCCAGGGTCGACGCCCAGAGCAGCGCGCCGGCGGCCAGCAGGACCTGGCGCCGGTCCCGGGCGTCGGCGACCGCCCCGCCCCAGAGCCCGAAGAGCAGCAGCGGCAGGAACCCGGCCACGCCGAGGAGGCCGACCCAGAACGAGCCGCCGGTCAGTCCGAACATCTCCACCGGTACGGCGACCGCGGTGAACTGGAAGCCGAACATCGCCACGCCGTTACCGAGCCACACCCGCCGGTACGCGGGCACGGCCAGCGGACGCAGGTCGATCGCCCAGCGGCGCGGTTCGCGCGGCCGGGCCTCCTTCACCCCGGTCACGGCGCCAGCCGCTCGGTGACCCAGGTGCCGCCGCCGGCACGCCGGAACCGCAACCGGTCGTGCAACCGGCTGGCCCGGCCCTGCCAGAACTCCACCGTCTCGGGGAGCACCCGGAACCCGCCCCAGTGCGGCGGCGCGGGGATCGGCTCGACGGCGACGAAGCGCTCGGCCGCCGCCCGGTACGCCGCGTCCAGCGCGGCCCGGTCCGGGATGACCCGGGACTGGGTGCTGGCCCAGGCGCCGAGCTGGGAGCCGCGCGGCCGGCTGGCGAAGTACGCCTCGGTCTCGGCCCGGTCGACCCGCACCACCCGGCCGGCGACCACCACCTGGCGCTGCATCGGGAACCACGGGAACACCAGGCTGGCCCACGGGTTGGCGGCCAGCTCGCCGCCCTTGCGCGAGTCGTGGTTGGTGTAGAAGACGAAGCCCTCCGGGTCGTACCCCTTGAGCAGCACGGTCCGGCCGCTCGGGCGACCCTCGGCGTCGGCCGTGCCCAGCACCATCGCGTTCGGCTCGGGGAGTGGATACGCGACCGCGTCGGCGAACCACCGGACGAACTGGGTGTGCCAGTCCGGCGCCAGATCCGATTCGGAAAGGCCCAGGTCGGCCGCGTACTCGTTACGCATGGCGGCCGGAGCCGGTGTGTCGCCCGTCACTCTCCACGTCCCTTTCGTCGAGGCGGCCGCGTCCCCCGACGCTGGCCACGCCCCACCGACCAGTCTGGCCGAGACCGTGCGCCTGTCCACAGGTGGGGATGTCGCGTGTAGCACAGTCGCGGTGGGTCGCAAACTTAGTTACTCAGCAGGCAAGATGGCACGAACACATCGCTGAGGGTCGCCGGGGCGCTGGGTTCGGCTGAGCCCGCGCGGGCGCACCGCCGGAAGCCAGGAGACAACATGTCCGACTTCAAACCGGGCCTGGAGGGCGTCGTAGCCTTCGAGACCGAGATCGCCGAACCTGACCGCGAGGGTGGCGCGCTGCGCTATCGCGGCGTGGACATCGAGGATCTGATCGGTCAGGTCTCCTTCGGCAACGTCTGGGCGCTGCTGGTCGACGGGCGCTTCGGCCCGGGCCTGCCGCCGGCCGAGCCGTTCCCGGTGCCGGTGCACTCCGGCGACATCCGCGTCGACGTGCAGTCCGCGGTCGCCATGCTCGCCCCGTACTGGGGGCTCGACCAGATGCTCGACATCTCCGACGAGCAGGCCCGCGCGGATCTCGCCCGGGTCTCCGTGACCGCGCTCTCCTTCGTGGCCCAGTCCGCCCGCGGCCTGGGCCTGCCGGCCGTGCCGCAGAAGGAGATCGACAAGGCGGAGACGATCGTCGAGCGGTTCATGAAGCGCTGGCGGGGTGAGCCCGACCCGCGGCACGTCAAGGCCGTCGACGCCTACTTCATCTCGGCCGCCGAGCACGGCCTGAACGCCTCCACCTTCACCGCCCGGATCGTCGCCTCCACCGGCGCCGACGCCGCCGCCTGCATCTCCTCCGGCATCGGCGCGCTCTCCGGCCCGCTGCACGGCGGCGCGCCGTCCCGGGTGCTCAGCATGCTGGAGGCCGTCGAGCGCAGCGGCGACGCCGACGGGTACGTCAAGGGCGTCCTCGACCGGGGCGAGCGGCTGATGGGCTTCGGCCACCGGGTCTACCGGGCCGAGGACCCTCGTGCCCGGGTGCTCCGCCGCACCGCGAAGGAGCTGGGCGCGCCCCGCTTCGAGGTCGCCGAGGCGCTGGAGAAGGCCGCCCTCTCCGAGCTGCAGGCCCGCCGCCCGGACCGGGTGCTCGCCACCAACGTCGAGTTCTGGTCGGCCGTGGTGCTGGACTTCGCCGAGGTGCCGGCGCACATGTTCACCTCGATGTTCACCTGCGCCCGGATGGGCGGCTGGTCGGCGCACATCCTGGAGCAGAAGAAGCTCCAGCGGCTGGTCCGCCCGTCGGCCCGGTACGTCGGCCACAGCCCCCGCAAGCCGCAGGAGGTCGAGGGCTGGGACGCCATCCCGCACGGCGTCTGATCACCTGCCCGTCGAGCCCCGCCCGGCCCCCGGGCGGGGCTCGTGCTTTCCCCCTGTTTCCCGTCCACAGCGCAAGATCCGCACAACCTCGCGGCAAGCGGCCCCTCATGAGGCCGGGAAGCAGCACGTTCCCTGAAAGTGCGCGGTGTGGGGTGTGTTCGACGCCTCACCTCACAGGCCGGGACCAGCCGCCGGAGCGGGTCGCGCGGGTGCGAGGATGAAGGCCGGCAGTGCCGCCGGACCGGGCTCGGATCCCGGCCTCCCCGCGCGCTCGCGCGCGGCCGCCGTCGGTTCGCGCCCGCACAGAGGGCCGTCCCCGCCCACGCGGAAGGATCGAGAAAACCGTGGCTGACGCACCGACCATCCGGATTCCCGACGACATCAAGCCCGCCGACGGGCGCTTCGGCTGCGGGCCGTCCAAGGTCCGTCCGGCGGCGGTCTCCGCCCTCGCCGACGTCGCCACCAGCTACCTGGGCACCTCGCACCGGCAGAAGACCGTCCGCGACCAGGTCGCCCGGCTGCGCCGGGGCATCGCCGAGTTCTTCTCCCTCCCCGAGGGCCACGAGGTGATCATCGGCAACGGCGGCACCACCGCCTTCTGGGAGGTCGCCACCTTCGGCCTGGTCCGGGACCGGGCCCAGTTCGCCAGCTTCGGCGAGTTCGGCGCGAAGTTCGCCAAGTCGGTCAAGGACGCCCCGTTCCTGGGCGAGCCGACCGTCCGCAAGTCCGAGCCGGGCAGCGCGCCGGCCCTGGTCGCCGAGGCCGGCGTGGACGTCTACGCCACCCCGCACAACGAGACCTCCACCGGCGTGGCCGTGCCGATCAGCCGGGTGGCGGGCGCCGACGAGGGCGCGCTGCTGCTGGTCGACGCCACCTCCGGCGCCGGCGGCCTGGAGGTCAACGTCGGCGAGACCGACGTCTACTACTTCGCCCCGCAGAAGTGCTTCGGCTCCGACGGCGGCCTCTGGCTGGCTCTGATGTCGCCGGCCGCGCTGGCTCGGGCCACCGAGATCAAGGAGTCCGGCCGCTACATCCCGGCCTTCCTCGACCTGGTCACCGCGATCGACAACTCGCGGCTGGAGCAGACGTACAACACCCCCGCGCTGGCCACCATCTTCCTGGCCGCGGAGCAGACCGACTGGATGAACGCCCAGGGCGGCCTGGCCTGGGCGGCCAAGCGCACCGCCGAGAGCGCCAACATCGTGTACGGCTGGGCCGAGCGCGCCGAGTTCGCCACCCCGTTCGTGGCCGACCCGGCGCTGCGCTCCAACGTGGTCGCCACGATCGACTTCGCCGACGGCGTGGACGCCTCGGCGATCGCCAAGGCGCTGCGCGCCAACGGCATCGTGGACACCGAGCCGTACCGGAAGCTGGGCCGCAACCAGCTGCGGGTCGCGCTCTTCCCGGCGGTCGAGCCGGCCGACGTGGAGGCGCTCACCGCGTCCATCGACTACGTGGTCGAGCGACTCTGATCACTCGGTGACGGTGGGTGGTTGTCGAGGCCTCGGCGACCACCCACCGTGATCATCGCCGCAGCTCAGTCGCGACATGCCGGGTGTCGCATCCCCCACCTTCGGGTAGATGAGCGTACGGTGGTGCGAGACGCCCGGGTGGCCGACCCGCGGCGTGACGGCCAGCGGAGCGGGACGGAGGCAAGCACATGCGCCCAGTACGCTTCGTCGCCCTCTCCGAGGACGGCCAGGCCATGGTGCTCGCCGACGAGGTCGGGCGCCTGCTCGCCCTGCCGATCGACGAACGCATCGCCGGGGCGCTGCACGCCGAGCCCGGGTCGGCACCCCTCGCGGTGGTGCCGAACGCCGCCGACCCGACGCCGTCCCTCTCTCCACGGGACATCCAGGCCCGCATCCGCGCCGGCGAGTCCGCTGAGGACGTCGCCCGGATCGCCGGCGTCCCGGTCGACCGCGTCCTGCGCTACGCGGGCCCGGTGCTCCAGGAGCGGGCCATGCTCGCCCAGCACGCCCGGCGGACCCGGCTCAAGGGTGCGGAGAAGCCGACCCCGCTCGCCGAGGTGGTCAACGGCCGGCTGGCCCAGCACGGGATCGACACCGAGAAGATCTCCTGGGACGCGTACCGGCGGGACGACGGCACCTGGCGGATCATCGCCACCTGGCCGTCGGGCAAGGCCACCGCGCAGGCCGTCTGGGACCTCGACAAGGCCCGGCAGCACGTCGCCCCGCACGACGACATGGCGCAATATCTCTGCGCCGAGCGGCCGACGCCGATCCTCGGCCAGGAGCCGGCCCCGGAGCGGGGCGGCCACGCGCTGCCCGGCCCGTCGCGCGGCGAGCCGAGCCGGGGCGGGCACGGCCTGCCGACGCCCGCCGAGCACGCCCGCCCGGGGCGGGACCCGATCCGCGCCGGCCGGGACGCCCTGCTCGCCTCGCTGGACCGGCCGCTCGGCTCGACCTCCGGCCGCGGGCTCGAACCACGCACGCCGGCCGCGCTGGCCGGGCCGGACGCCCCCCGCCAACGCCCCGTCAGCGGTGGCGCGGCGGCGCTGCTCGGCGGCGGCCCCGGGTCCGCGTTCGACGACGACTCGGACGCGCCGAAGGAGGTTCCGGCCGTACCGTCGCTGGCGGTGCTGCGACCGCGTCGCACCGGCGCGGCGGCGGCCGCAGCCGGCAACGAGTCCACCGAGGCCGGCGGCAAGCCGCGCAAGCGGCTGCCGAGCTGGGACGATGTCCTGTTCGGCACCGGCCCGGCGGCCCGCGAGTCGTCCTGATCCATCGGGCACCCTGGTGTCGTAGGCACTCGAAGTCCGGGCGTGCCAGGGTGAACCCATGGAGTACACGAACCTGGGACGTACCGGTCTGTCCGTGAGCCGGCTCTGCCTCGGCACCATGAACTTCGGTCCGCAGACCGACGAGCCGGACAGCTTCGCCATCATGGACCGGGCACTGGAACACGGGATCAACTTCTTCGACACCGCGAACGTCTACGGCTGGAAGCTCGGCGAGGGCGTCACCGAGCGGATCATCGGCCGCTGGATCGCCCAGGGCGGCGGGCGCCGCGACAAGGTCGTCCTGGCCACCAAGGTGTACGGCAGGATGGGCGAGTGGCCCAACGAGCAGGGCCTCAGCGCCCGGCACATCATCCGGGCCTGCGAGGACTCGCTGCGCCGGCTCCAGACCGACACCATCGACCTGTACCAGATGCACCACATCTCACGGGCCACGCCGTGGGAGGAGATCTGGCAGGCCATGGAGACCCTGGTCGCCCAGGGCAAGGTGATCTACGTCGGATCGTCCAACTTCGCCGGCTGGCACATCGCCCAGGCGCAGGCCGCGGCGGGCCGGCGCAACTTCCTCGGCCTCGTCTCCGAGCAGTGCATCTACAACCTGATGACCCGGTACGTCGAGCTTGAGGTGATCCCGGCCGCACAGCATCACGGGCTGGGCGTCATCCCCTGGTCGCCGCTGCACGGCGGCCTGCTCTCCGGCGTCATCCGCAAGATGGCCGAGGGCGGCGCGGCCCGCAGCGCCGCCGGCCGGTCGGCCGACGCGCTCGCCGCGCACCGGCCCACCATCGAGGCGTACGAGAAGCTCTGCGCCGACCTGGGTCACGACCCGGCCGACGTGGCGCTGGCCTGGCTGCTCTCCCGGCCGGGCGTGACCGCCCCGATCGTCGGGCCGCGCACCGTGGACCAGCTCGACCGGAACCTCGCCGCGCTGGAGATCGAACTCGACGAGGCGACCCTGACGCGCCTCGACGAGCTCTTCCCACCCGTCGGCAACGGCGGCCCTGGCCCCGAGGCCTGGGCCTGGTGACCCGTCGAGCCGGTCAGACGGGCCAGGCGGCGAGGCGATCGTAGGTGGGACGGGGGCCCGGGTGGCTGCGGACCAGCACCAACTCCTCCGCCGGCCACTCCGGGCCGAGGTAGGCGTGCAGGGCCTCCCGGTCGGCCAGCACGTCGGCACGGTCGACCCGGTCGCCGGGACGGGCGACGGTCAGATGTGCCCGGAACGGCTTCTCGTCGTGCGGCAGCTTGGCGCGGCGCAACCCGAACCGGATCAGCCGGACCAGCACCGCCAGCGCCTCGACGTCACCCTGGACATCCACCCAGAGCACGGTGAACCGGCCCCGCCCGAAGCTGCCCCCGCCCCCGAGGCGGAGCCACGGCGAGCTGTCCCGGCCGCCCCGGAACGTCTCGGCGGCCAGGCCGAGCGCGCTCTCCACGTCGACCAGCCGGTCCTCGGGCACGTCGCCGAGGAAGGCCAGGGTGAGGTGGGCGTTGGCCGGGTCGGCCAGCCGGACGTTGGTGCCGGCCGCGGAGGCGGCGCCGATCCGCAGCCGGGCCACCTGGGCGGTGAGATCGTCGACCGCCGGCCGGGGTGGGTAGACCGCGACGAAGAGCCGCATCCGAGTCGCCGGGTCAGCGGTGTCGCTGGTGGTGGCCGGGGCGGGCCGCGGGCAGCGTGAGCCCGGCGGCGTGCAGCAGCCCCTCCACCCGTACCCGCTCGATCTCCCGGTCCACGCCGTCCAGCTCGGCGAGGTGCTCGGTGATGCCCAGCGCCCGGCAGGCGGCCCGCAGCCGCTCGTCGTACGTGTCGATGATCGCGCCGTGCCACACCACCGGGCGGTCGACGGCGGCGAGCCGGTGGCCGCCGAGCCGGCGCAGGTCGGTGGCGAGCTGTTGCAGGGGACGCCGGTCCGCCCGGTCGAGCTCGGTGAGGTCGATGTCGCGGGTGAGCGCGTCGGCCTCGATGGCCCGGTCCAGCCGGGCGATGGTACGCCGTTCCCGCCGCTGTTCGCGCCATTCTGCCCACCAGCAGATCACCCGGTCGAGGATCTCGTCGGCGCAGAAAATCAGCGCGAAGACGGCGGGCAGGCAGCAAACAGCGAGGATTGCCAGCACCAGCAGTAGTCCCCGCGCCACGTATCGACGCTAAGGCCCTTCGTTGCGGCCCGCCACCGGATTCCCCAGATCCGGCTGAATGAATAACGCCGAGGATCGGTCCCCGGGGCGGGAACCGGTCCTCGGCGTCACTCAACGGGTCATTCGGCGCCGGGCGACACCACGTAGAAGCGGGGCATGGGCAGCACCCGCATCCGCAGCCGGGCGCCGGAGCGACGCAGCTGCCAGGTGAGCGCGAGGAGCGCCACGGCCAGCGAGATCAGCCCGCCGATCCAGATGCTCGCCCCGGCGCCGTAGGTCTCGGCCACCCAGCCGATGACCGGCGCGCCGACCGGGTTGGTGCCGAGGAAGACCAGCACCCAGAGCGCCATCACCCGGCCCCGGAAGGCGGCGTCGACGCTGAGCTGGACCCGCTGGTTCGAGGCCTGGGCGAAGAAGACCATGAAGAACCCGGTCGGCAGCAGCAGCGCCACCACCAGCCAGTACGCCGGGGCTAGCCCGACCAGGGTGCCGAAGGTGGCGCAGCCGATCGCCGCGCCGAGCACCAGCCAGACCGAGGGGCGGGTGCGCCGTCCGGTGCCGGCCAGGGCGCCGGCCAGCGCACCGGCCGCGAGGGCGGTGCTGAACAGGCCGAACGAGGCGGCACCGGTGTTGAACACGGTCTTGGCCAGCGCGGCGAGAGTCAGCTGGAAGTTGAACAGGCTCATCCCGATCACCGACATCAGCGCCATCGGCAGCAGTATGTCGGGGCGGCGGGCGACGTATCGCAGGCCGTCCACCACTCGGGCCTGGTCGCGCTCGCCGGCCGGCGGCAGGTCCTTGCGGTACAGCTCGGAGGTACGCATCCGGACCACGTTGACCAGCGGGGCGATCGAGCTGAGCGCGGTGAACATGAAGACCGGCCCGACGTCGAACGCGGCGATGGCCAGACCGGCGACGGCCGGGCCGACTATCCGGGCCGAGTTGAAGGTGGCCGCGTTGAGCGAGAGCGCGTTGGGCAGCAGCGGCACGCCGACCAGCTCGGAGACGAACGCCTGCCGGACCGGGGTTTCCACCGCGTTGGCGACGCCGAGCAGGAGGGCGAACGTGAAGACGTGCCAGAGCTGCACCAGCCCGGTGATCACCAGCAGGCTCATCACCAGCGCCAGCGAGGTCCAGAACGCGTTGGCGATGAAGAGCAGCATCCGCTTGTCGTACCGGTCGGCGAGCCGGCCGGAGAGCAGGGTCAGCAGCAGGACGGGGGTGAACTGGAACGCGGTGACCACGCCGAGCGCGGTGGCGGAGTTGTCGCTGAGCTCGAGGACGAGCCAGTCCTGGGCGATGAACATCATCCAGACGCCGATCAACTTGATCAGCTGTCCGGTGGCAAAGAGCCGGTAGTTACGGACTCGTAGGGACTGGAACATCGTGCTCAGCTTCGCCCGCACTCTTGGTGCGCCTCCTCGCGTCGGTACGCTTCATCCACGCCGGACGGGGCGGAGAGCACGACGCGTCGTGGCTCAGGCGCGAGCGATCCCTTGGAGGATGTTGGCGGCCCGCCGCAGCGTGTCGCGTTCCTCCTCGGTCAGCGCGGCCAGCCGGTCGGCCAGCCACTCGTTGCGGGCCCGCTCGAACTGTTCGAGCACGGCCCGCCCTCCCTCGGTCGCCGCGAGGATGACCTGCCGGCCGTCGGTCGGGTGGGGGGTGCGCTGCACGAGGCCGCGCTCCTCCAGCTTCGCGACGATCTTGGTCATCGTTGGCGGCTGCACCCGCTCGACGTCGGCCAGCTCCCGGGGCGTCAGGGCACCAGCCAGGTTGAGGCTGGTGAGCGCCGAGACCTGGGTGACCGTCAGGTCACCGACCGGGCGAGCCTGTCGGACCCGCCGGTTGAGTCGGGTGATCGCATCACGCAGCTGAGTGGCCAGCTGCGCCGGTGGCACGCGTTTCGCCGTCACCGTCCGCTCCGTCACACTAGTTAGCTTAACTAATAAGCCTGGCTAACGACATGCGATATGACCAGACTCACCAGAAGATCGTTTTGTCCCCGCGCCGGAACACCACGAACCCGATCGGCCCGCGCGGGAAGTACAGGATGAACGCCAGCGCCGCGACGTACAACAGGGGGTGGATGTCAAGGGCGTTATCCCTGGCCAACCTGATCACCACGTACGCGCGCACGCCCGTATGCTGTGCGCGTGTCCCAGGAGCAACCGCCGCGGCCCGAGCCGCTCGACCCACCGATGGTGCCGTTCGCCGTCGCCGGGCTGATCGCCTGGGCGGTGGTCGGGCTGGTGCTGCTGATCTTCTTCCGCGGTTGGCTCACCGAGCACGGGCACCAGGACTGGCTCTGGACCTGCCTGGCCGGTTTCCTGTGGGGCTTTCCCGGTCTCGCCGTGATGATGCGGCACGACGCCAACCGGCGTCGCCGCCGGGAGGCCGCCGCCCGCCAGGGCTGACCGTCAGTCGCGGCCGACCGTCACGGGTGGCCGTACGGCTCGGCCGGCTCGGCCGCCTCCACCGAGCCGGGAGCCCGGCTCACCGACACCGCCTCGACCGCGCTGTCGTCGTAGACCGTGGGCAGCTCGTCGACCGGGGTCTCGGTCGTCTCGGCCAGCGTCTCCGAGTGCGCGCCGCAGCCGTGGTCGGCGCTCACCACCCGGCCGTCGTCGGGCGCGTAGAAGTTGCCGCAGGCGCCGAAGGACTGCCGCAGCGAACCGGCGAGCGGCAGATAGAAGCCACAGGTGCCGCAGCGGGCACCGGCCGGCGCGGCCACCGAGATCGCGGCGTCCGGGCCGTGTTCGCCGTCGTACCAGCGCTGGGCGGCCTCCGAGCGGCCCTCCCGGGACAGCACCCGGGGCCGGCCCAGGCCCAGCTCCCACGCGGCCTCCTCGACCGCCGGATCGTCGGAGAGCAGGTAGCCCGGGGCCAGGCGCTCGTCGTCCGCCGGAGTCGGCAGCAGGTCGCCCGGGCCCAGGTCGCCCGGCTTGAGCCGCTCCTGCCAGGGCACCCAACCGGGGGCGAGCAGCGCGTCGGGGCCGGGCAGCAGGACCGTCTCGCAGATCGTGACGTTGCGGCTGCGCGGCACCCGGGTCACCGTGACCGCCCAGCGCCAGCCGCGGTAGCCCGCCAGCCGGCACTCGAAGTAGTGGGTGACGAGCCGATCGCCCTCGGCGACGGCCTGGAGGTGATCGCCGACGTCGGCGGGGTCCACCTCGATGATGGCGGCGCGGGCCACCTCGACGGCGGCGGCGCACACCTGGTCGAGCCGGGGAGCGCGGGCGGAGGCGGGCCTGGTCACCCGCCCATTGTTCCCCATGCCCACCGTCGACTGTCAGGCACTCCCCGGAGTCGTTCTACCGGGTGGCGGAGCGCGCATGGATCAGATGGGCAAGGATGGGACACATGCCGCTGTCCTCCCGCTCCGGCCGGTCCGCCCTCGGGCGCGCCGTCGGCACCGGCATCCGCGCCACCCGCCTGCTGCTGCGCGGCTCCGTGCACAGCGGCCGGTGGATGACCCGACGGGCCGGTTCGGCCCGGGCCCGCAGCGCCGGCAACGAGGTGGGCATGGTCCGCCTCTTCGACCTGCACGCCCTCTCCTGCGCCGGGGACACCCTGATCGCCATCGGCCTGGCCGGCACGATCTTCTTCGACGTGCCGCTGGGCGAGGCCCGCAACAAGGTCGCGCTATACCTGCTGGTGACCATGGTGCCGTTCGCCATGCTCGCCCCGGTGGTCGGGCCGCTGCTGGACCACTTCCGGCACGGCCGCCGGTACGCGCTGGCGACCACCATGCTCGGCCGGGCCTTCCTCGCCTGGCTGATCTCCGACTACATCGGCAGCTTCGGGCTCTACCCGGCGGCGTTCGGCGTGCTCGCCCTCTCCCGGGCGTACGGGGTGGCCCGCTCGGCGGCGGTGCCGAGGCTGCTGCCCGAGGGCCTGGGGCTGTCCCAGGTGGGTGCCCGGGCGAGCGTCTACGGCACGGTGGCCGGTGGCCTGGTCGCCCCGCTCGGGCTGGCCGCGTTCTGGTTCGGGCCGCAGTGGTCGGTCCGGGTGGCCTCGCTGATCTTCCTGGTCGGCATGGTGATCGCGCTGCGCCTGCCGCCGAAGGCGGATTCCGAGCCCCCGGAGCGGGTGCCGCAGCCCTTCCGGGCGCTGCGCCGGCGGAACGGGGAACGACCGCTGGGCCGGGGCCGACCCGCCGGCCGCCTGGTGATCGCCACCCTGATCGGCGCGGCGGCGCTACGTGGCGTGTACGGCTTCCTGCTGCTCTTCCTGGCCTTCGCGATCAAGGCCGGCGACCTGACCACCGACTTCTTCGGCCGGACACTGGGCGCACAGGGCGCACTCGGCCTGGTCGGTGGCGCGCTGGCGGTGGGCAGCTTCCTGGCCACCGCGGTCGGCACCCGGCTGCGGATCCACCGGCCGACCGCGATCCAGTCCAGCGGCATGGTCATCGTGGCCGGGGTGGCGGCGCTGGCCGCGCTGAAGTTCTCGCTGCCCATGGTGGCGTTGTTCTGCCTGGTGGCAGCCCTGTTCAGCGGGATCGCCAAGCTCGCGGTCGACGCGTCGATCCAGGAACGGATCCCGGAGCGGCTGCGGGCGAGTTCGTTCGCCCACTCGGAGACCGCGCTCATGCTCGCGTTCGTGGCCGGCGGCGGGCTCGGGCTCGTCCCGTTCACCGGCCGGGTCGGAATCGCCGTCGCCGCCTGCGGCGCGGCGCTGGTGGCCGCACGCGGTGTGCTGGTGGCCAGCCGGCTACGCAAGGAACGCCTGATCGGCCGGCCGCTCGGCGACGACGAGCTGGCCGACGAACAGACGGAGGAGTCGGCCGACCCGACCCCCACCTCGCCGGCCCCGACGTCGGGCGGTACGCCCACCGGTACGCCCACCACCGAGCAGGACGACGCACTCGTGCCGCCCGGCTTCCACATCTACCGGCCCTCCTCCTCCACGGTCGGCGGGCCGGGCGGGGTGGACGAGGAGAACCGGCGGGGGCCACGGGGGCCGCTCGGGTGACCGGACTGCTGGTGGTGACCGCCGTACCCGCCGAGGCGGAGGCGGTCCGGGCGGGCCTGACCGACCCCACGGTCACCGTCGCCCCGGTCGGGGTGGGCCCCGCCGTGGCCGGAGCCGCCACCGCCCGGCTGCTGGCGCTCGCCGAGGCGGCCGGTCGGCCGTACCGGGCGGTGGTCAGCGCGGGCATCGCCGGCGGCTTCGTCGACCGGGTGGCGGTCGGCGACACGGTGCTGGCGACCCGCAGCGTGGCGGCCGACCTGGGGGCCGAGTCGCCGGAGGGCTTTCTCCCGCTGGAGGAGCTGGGCATGCCGGCCGATCTGCTGGGCATCGGCAGCGGCGTACCCGCCGACCCAGGGCTGCTCGACGCCCTGCGTGCCGCCCTGCCGGTGGCCACGGTCGGCACGGTACTGACGGTCAACACGGTGACCGGCACCGCCGCGAGCACCGCGGCGCTCGCGGCACGGCACCCGGACGCGGTGGCGGAGGCCATGGAGGGGTACGGCGTCGCCGTCGCCGCCGCGCAGGCCGGCCTGCCCTTCGCCGAGCTGCGTACGATCTCCAACCCGATCGGGCCTCGGGACCGGGAATCCTGGCGGATGCGGGAGGCGTTCGCCGCCCTCACCGCGGCGGCGGTCGCGCTGCACTGACTTCCCGATCCATGCGGACGGCAGCGTTGCGCCGTCCGGGAGAACCAGCCGCACCGCGGCGGGTCGGCTCGCCTCCAGCTTGAACCCGCAGGCGAGCAGGAAGCTGATGCCGGGCTCATCGGCTAGGGCCATGCTCCACACGGCCTCCCGCCCCGGATTCAACAGCCGAACACCGGCCTGTGGATAACCCTGTGGACATCCGCTCTCTGGCTGGCAGAGGTGTGGATAGCGAGGCCCTTTGGAGCTGAATCGCCGGTGATATCGCTGGCCGCGCCAAGCGGCGCGTCAAACCGCCCGCCCGCTGGTCCACCTCCCCCGCCACCCCGGGGCCGATCAAGGCCTGCCGAGGCGACGCGGCTCGGGTGATCCACTCCGTGTCGCGTAAACGGCGGCTTCCGCCGCAGCGGTGGCCACCACATACCGCACACGAAGTCGATCAAGGGGTAGCGATTCGTCTGTGACATCAGGTCCAAAGGCGGCGACAAGTCTTCAGCCCGTCGGCGGGACCGGGGTGGCGGTCGGGCTTCGGCCCGGGGTTACGGTGGGGGCGTGGCGCTCTCCCTGGCGATCTCCCCCTGCCCCAACGACACCTTCGTCTTCGACGCCCTGGTGCACGGCCGGGTGCCGGGCGCGCCACCGGTCGAGGTGACCTACGCCGACGTGGACGTGACCAACACTGCCGCCGAGCGTGGGGCGTTCGACCTGGTGAAGGTGAGCTACGCGGCGCTGCCCTGGCTGCTCGACGACTACCACCTGCTGCCCTGCGGCGGTGCGCTGGGCCGGGGCTGCGGGCCGCTGGTGCTCACCCGGGGCGACCGGGCCGATCTGTCCGGCGCGACCGTGGCGGTGCCCGGCGAGCGGACCACGGCGTACCTGCTGTTCCGGCTCTGGGCGGCGGATCGCCCGCCGGCGCGGATCGAGGTGGTGCCGTTCCACGAGATCATGCCGGGCGTCGCCGCCGGCCGGTACGACGCCGGGCTGGTGATCCACGAGGCCCGGTTCACCTACCCCCGGCACGGGCTGACCGCGCTGGTCGACCTCGGCGAGTGGTGGGAGCGTGACACCGGCCTACCGATCCCGCTCGGCGCGATCCTGGCCCGCAAGGGCGCGGTCGACCCGGTCGAGGCCGCCGCCTGGATCCGCGAGTCGGTACGCCAGGCGTGGGCCGACCCGGAGGCCAGCCGGGAGTACGTCCTCGCGCACGCGCAGGAGATGGAGCCCGACGTGGTGGACCGGCACATCGCCCTCTACGTCAACGACTTCACCGCCGACCTGGGAGAGGCCGGCCTCGCCGCCGTCGAGGCGCTGCTGGGCCGGGCCGCCGACGCCGGGCTCGTCCCTCAGACCTCCAGCTCGCGCGCCACCGCGTGGACCAGCTGAGCAATCTTCTGCGCGGTCTTCCGGTCGGGGAAGCGACCCCGGCGCAGGTCCGGCTGGACCTTCGCCTCCAGCACCTTGATCATGTCCTCGACCAGGCCGTGCAGCTCCTCGGCCGGCCGGCGGCGCAGCTCCGCCACGGACGGCGGCGCCTCCAGCAGCTTCACGCCCATCGCCTGCGCGCCGCGCCGGCTGTCGACCACGCTGAAATCGACCCGCTGGCCGCCCTTCAGGTCGGTGACGCCCGCCGGCAGCGCGCCCTTGGGCAGAAACACGTCGCCACCCTCATCACTGGTGACGAACCCGTATCCCTTGGCCGCGTCATACCACTTCACTCGACCCGTCGGCACCTGACAACCCCTGCTTCGCTCGAGACAACTACCCCCTCAAGGCTAGCCGGATGATCCGATCCAGCGCCGCCGGGAATCCACTGAGATCATCCAGAACCGTGTGCGCTCCGGCGTCCCGCAGTTCGTCCTGCGTACAGGGCCCGGTCGCCACTCCCACACCTGGGATTCCCGCCGTTTTCGCGGCCACCATGTCCGCCACGTGATCCCCGACGTAGAGGGCCGCGCCGTGCTCCCGCAACGCGGTCGCCTTCTGCTCGGCGAAAAGATCCCCGGCCAACTCGTCGACGGACAACCCGAGGTGGTCCAGGTGCAGCTTCGCCAGCCGGCCGATCTTCGAGGTCACCACCATCACCCGGCCGCCACGCGCGTGCACCGCCTCGATCGCGGCCTCCGCACCGGGCATCGGCAGGCTCGGGGTGATCGCATACGCCGGGTACAGGTCGCGGTAGACGGCCGCCGCCTCCTCCACCCGCTCGGGCGGGAACCAGCGGGCGATCTCCACCCGCAGCGGCGGGCCGAGCCGCGACACCGCCGCATCCGCGTCCACGAACACACCGGTACGCGCGGTCAGCGCCCGGTACGCGGCGGCGATGCCGGGGCGCGAGTCGACCAGGGTCATGTCGAGGTCGAAACCGACCATCAGTGCGGGCATGCCGAGAACCTACCCGCCCAACCGGACCGAGCCGGACGTCCGAGGGGCGCGACGGCCCCTCGCCGGGCTAGCGTGGTACGACGATGACCACCTCACTCGCCGACCATCTACGGGCCCTCCCCGACGAGTCCCTCGCCGCCCTCCTCCAACTGCGGCCGGACCTCGTCGTGCCGGTGCCGGCCGACGTCTCCGCCCTCGCCATCCGGGCCCAGTCGCGGGTCTCCGTGGCCCGGGCCCTCGACGGGCTGGACCAGTTCACCCTCCAGATCCTGGACGCCGCCCGCCTCACCCGTGACCCCGAGGGCGGCGGCACCGCGACCGACGCGATCCTGGCGCTGGCCACCACCGGCCCGCACCCGCCCGCCCCGACCGCCGTCCGGCGCGCGGTCGACAGGCTCCGCGCGCTCTTCCTGCTGTACGGGCCGGAGCACGACCTGCACGTGGTGGACGGAGTCGACGAGGTCTCCGCGTACCCGGCGGGGCTGGGCCGGCCGGCGGCGGACCTGGACCCGCGGACGGCGGCGCTCTGCGCGGACCCGGCGAAGCTGCGGCGGACACTGCTGGCCGCGCCGCCCTCGGCCCGGGCGATCCTGGACCGGCTCGCCGCCGGGCCACCGGTCGGCACGGTGCCCCCGGGCGCGCTCGACGCCCCCGCCACCGGCGCCGAGGACGAGCTTCCCCCGGACCCGACCAACGGCGGCGCACCGACCGGCTCACCGATCCGCTGGCTGGTGGAGCACCGGCTGCTCGTCCCGGTCTCGGGCGTCCGGGGCAGCGCCGTCGAACTACCCCGCGAGGTGGGTCTGCTGCTGCGCCGGGACAGCGGTCCGCTCGGCCCGCTGCGTACCGACCCGCCCGTGGTGACGAGCCCGCCCCGGGAACCGAAGGCCGTGGACTCCGCCGGGGCCGGGCAGACCATGGAGGTGGTACGCCACACCGAGGCGCTGCTGGAGAGCCTGGCCGGCGAGCCGGCACCGGTGCTGCGCTCCGGCGGCGTCGGCGTACGCGACCTGCGCCGGCTGGCCCGCCTGCTCGGGCTGGACGACTCGACCACCGCGCTGCTGTTCGAGGTGGCGTACGCGGCCGGGCTGCTCGGCGAACTGGACCTGACCGGCAGCGCCACCACCCGCTACGGCGGCGACCAGCAGATCCTGCCCACCGGCGGGTACGAGGCGTGGCGGGCCAGCTCCCTGGCTCAGCGCTGGGAGCAGCTGGCCCGGGCCTGGCTGGGCATGACCCGCCAGGTGGGCCTGGTCGGCCAGCGCGACGACCGGGACCGACCCATCTCGGTGCTCTCCGCCGAGGCGGAACGGGCCGGTGCCCCGGCCGCCCGACGTGCGGTGCTCGCCGTCCTGGCCGACCTGGCACCGGCGACCGCCCCGACCCCGGACGAGGTGCTGGAGCTGCTGGACTGGCGGGCGCCCCGCCGGGCCCGGGGCCGGGAGGTCGCGCACCGCGAGGTGCTGGCCGAGGCGGCCCAGCTCGGGGTGACCGGGCTCGGCGCGCTCACCTCGTACGGGCGGCTGCTGCTGGCCGACGTGACCGAGGCCGACGAGCGGGCGGAGGACCCGCTCGGGCTGCTCTCCGACACCGAGTCGGACGAACCGTCCACCGCCGTACGCGCGCTGGACGCGCTGCTGCCCGCCCCGGTCGACCATTTCCTGCTGCAGGCCGACCTGACCGTGGTGGTTCCCGGCCCGCCCGATCCGGGGCTCGCCGCCGAACTGGACGTGGTGGCCGAGCACGAGTCGGCGGGCGGGGCGAGCGTGCACCGGGTCACCACGGCCAGCGTCCGGCGCGCCCTGGACGCCGGCTACTCGGCCGACGACCTGCACGCGCTGTTCCGCCGCCGCTCGCGTACCCCGGTGCCGCAGGGGTTGACGTACCTGGTGGACGACGTGGCCCGCAAGCACGGCGGGCTGCGGGTCGGCTCCGCCGGCGGGTACGTGCGCAGCGACGACGAGGCGCTGCTCACCGAGGTGCTGGCCGACAGGCGGCTGGAACAGTTGGCGTTCCGCCGGCTGGCCCCGACGGTGCTGGTCACCCCGTACCAGGTGGGGCGGATGCTGACCGCCCTGCGCGACGCCGGGTACGCGCCGGTGCCGGAGGACGCCAGCGGCTCGGCCGTGCTGTCCCGGCCGAAGACCCGGCGGGCACCGGCCCGGGTGCCGGCCGCCGGCCGTGGCCTGGACCCGCTGGCCTCGCCGAGGCTGCCCATGCCCCGGCTGCTCGGAGTGGTGGAGCAGATCCGCCGGGGCGACGCGGCGGCACGGGTGGCCCGTCGGGCCCCAGCGGTGGTCCGGGGCGGCGCGACGCGCACCGGTCCGGCACCTGCGCACACGCACAACGATGCGCTCGCCGTGCTCCAGCAGGCGGTCCGCGACAAGGCGCTGGTCTGGGTGGGCTACGTCGACGCGCACGGGGCGACCGCGTCGAGGCTGGTCCGCCCGGTGTCGATCGGGGCGGGCTACCTGCGCGCCGAGGACGAGCGGACCGAAATGATGCACACCTTCGCGCTGCACCGGATCACCGCGGCGGTGCTGGAGGACTGAACGACCCGGGCTGGCCCGTTCAGCCGCCGTTGTGCCGGATCATGCCGACCACCGAGACGGCGAGCAGCAGCCCGAACGCCGCACCGGCCGACTCGCCGACCGAGTCGACGAAGCCCTGCCGCTGCACCAGCAGCCCGAACAGGAACCAGCCGAGGATGCCGACGGCGGCGATCGCGTATCCGATCAGGGTTGCCGTGGAGACCTCGCCGCCCGGCGCCCGGTCATCCTCGGGAAGTACGTCGTGGTCGACCGTCATCGTCAGCCCCTCCCGCCCCGCTGGACCCGGTTCCCAGCGTGGCACCGAAAAGGACTCTCGGACAGGGGATAAAACCCGGATCCGCGCCGGCCGGTCAGGGTACGGGCGGCTCAGGTGCCGGGACGGTGCCCGAAGACGACCACCCGGGTGCCGACCGAGCCCAGCTCCCAGAGCCGGACCGCGTCCCGGTGCAGCAGGTTGACGCAGCCGTGCGAACCGATCGACTTGTTGTGCAGGTACGTGGTGGTCTCGTGGAAGCCGATCCCGCCGTTGAACTGCTGCCAGTACGGCAGCCACACCTCGTACGGGTTGGACCACTCCTTCCGGTTCCGCCAGCCGACCCGGTAGGTGCCGGTCGGGGTGGCGTACCCGGCCATGCCGGTGCGGGTGACCGTCGGGCCCATCACCACCTTGCCGTCCCGCATCGCCCAGACGGTCTGCCGGGTCAGGTCGACGCAGAAGGTCAGCCCGGAACCGGCCTTGCAGCGGCTCACGTCGGTGCCGGCCAGCCGCCGCGCCACGTCGTAGGTGGTGGCACCGGCACGGCCGGAGGCGGGGCTGATCCCGTACCGGACCTGGAACTTCTTGATCGCGGCGCAGTCGGCGGCGGACTGCTTCCCGTCCACGGTCACCGTGCCGAACCCGCCCAGTTCGGCGAGGTATCCCTCCACGGCCCGCTGCTGCTCGCCCTGCGGGCAGCCGGTGAACCCGCTGGCGCTCGGCTTCGGTGCCGCCGTCGTCCGGCTGGGCTTCGGCGTGGCCGGCCCGGTGGACTCCGGTGCGGCCGCCCGGCTCGGCTCCGCCGACGGGGATCCGGTCGGCTGGCCCGGTGTGGGTGCGGGCGCGCTCGCCCCCGATGGCTCCGTCACGCCGACGGGCACCTGGGCAGCCACCCCGGTGCCGTCGCCCTGCGCATCGAGCGCACACGCACCCACGCCGACCAGCACGACCATGGCCAGGGCAACGGCCCGAACCGTGAGTCGGACACGCTTCATGGACCCTCCCCTGGACAGGTGTTCCCTTCCTAGACGTGTGAGGCCGATATCGCGTTGCCTGTCCGGTGTGACTTTTTCCCGACACCTCCGCGCGTGCAACACTGGATGGTCCGCCTCGGGCAGGTCAGCCGGCATGCGGGCGACGAAGTTCCGGCAAGGGAGAGGGCGCTGGCGTGAGCGGTGGACCACTGATCGTGCAGTCCGACAAGACCCTGCTGTTGGAGATCGACCATCCCGACGCGCAGGCCTGCCGGATGGCCATCGCGCCCTTCGCCGAGCTGGAGCGCTCCCCGGAGCACGTGCACACCTACCGGCTCACCCCGCTGGGGCTGTGGAACGCCCGGGCCGCCGGCCACGACGCCGAGGGCGTGGTGGACTCGCTGATCAAGTACTCCCGCTACCCGGTGCCGCACGCGCTGCTGGTCGACGTCGCCGAGACCATGGACCGGTACGGCCGGCTCCAGCTCGTCAACGACCCGGCGAACGGCCTGGTGCTGCGCGCGCTGGACCGGGTGGTGCTGGTCGAGGTCGCCAAGAGCAAGAAGCTCGCCGGGATGCTCGGCGCGAAGCTCGACGACGACACGATCGCGGTGCATCCGTCCGAGCGGGGCCGGCTCAAGCAGGCGCTGCTCAAGCTCGGCTGGCCGGCCGAGGACCTCGCCGGTTACGTGGACGGCGAGGCGCACCCGATCGAACTGGCCGAGGCCGGCAAGGACGGCGTGAAGCCGTGGACCCTGCGGTCCTATCAGCGGGAGGCAGTGGAGGCGTTCTGGGCCGGCGGGTCGGGCGTGGTGGTGTTGCCGTGCGGGGCCGGAAAGACGCTGGTCGGGGCGGCGGCGATGGCCGAGGTGAAGGCGACCACGCTGATCCTGGTGACCAACACGGTCGCTGGCCGGCAGTGGAAGCGGGAGCTGGTGGCCCGCACGTCGTTGACCGAGGACGAGATCGGCGAGTACTCGGGCGAGCGCAAGGAGATCCGGCCGGTCACCATCGCCACGTACCAGGTGCTCACCTCGCGGCGCGGCGGCGCGTTCACCCACCTGGACCTGTTCAGTGCCCGCGACTGGGGCCTGGTCATCTACGACGAGGTGCACCTGCTGCCCGCGCCGATCTTCCGCTTCACCGCGGACCTCCAGGCCCGCCGCCGGCTGGGGCTGACGGCGACGCTGGTCCGCGAGGACGGCCGCGAGGGGGACGTGTTCAGCCTGATCGGCCCGAAGCGGTACGACGCGCCGTGGAAGGACATCGAGTCGCAGGGCTGGATCGCCCCGGCCGAGTGCACCGAGGTACGCGTCACCCTCACCGACGCCGAGCGGATGGCGTACGCGACGGCGGAGGCCGAGGAGCGCTACCGGATGGCGGCCACGGCCCGCACCAAGCTGCCGGTGGTTCGCGCACTCGTGCAGCGGCACCCCAACGAGCAGGTCCTCGTGATCGGCGGGTACATCGACCAGCTCCACCAGCTCGGCGAGTATCTGGACGCGCCGATCGTGCAGGGCTCGACCACGAATCGCGAACGCGAGCGGCTGTTCGACGCGTTCCGGTCCGGCTCGCTGCGGACATTGGTGATCTCGAAGGTCGGCAACTTCTCCATCGACCTGCCCGAGGCGGCGGTGGCGATCCAGGTGTCCGGCACGTTCGGCTCCCGCCAGGAGGAGGCGCAACGCCTCGGCCGGGTGCTACGCCCGAAGGCCGACGGCCGGCAGGCGCACTTCTACACGGTGGTCTCCCGGGACACCATCGACACCGAGTACGCCGCCCACCGCCAGCGCTTCCTCGCCGAGCAGGGGTACGCGTACACGATCATCGACGCCGACGACGTCCTAGGCCCGACGCTGCCCTCGTTCGACTGACCCGCTTTGGCGTTGATCGACCCCTTGTCTGGGTCGATCAACGCCCTTTCGGGGTTGATCGGCTTCCTTTCGGCGTTGATCGACTCCACGTGCGGCACATCGCGGTCTCCACGTCCCGCTGACAGCGCCATGTCCCGTACATGGAGCAGCAGTTGCCCCAGATCAGCAACGAACGCCGCGAGGGGCTGGGATCCGGCCATTTCCGTCAACCGGGCGTCGGCGCGGCGGTGCGGGCCGACGCTGAATGACCGCCGCCTCGTCGGGTAGGCGGCCTGCGACACGGCCAGCAGGGTCCCGCGCCGCTGCCATCCTTCGGCGCGGATTCGTCGGGCCGATCTGACGCACCGAGAAAGAGGCATGCGATGAAGGACAGGATCTTCAAAGGGCTGACGCGGAAGGTGAACTCGATCATGGTGCGCCGTCGGCGCCGGGACTCCATGATCACCAAGCGCGGCCGCTCCAGAAGGCCCGGCCGGCTCTTTCAGTGACAGCGCCACCCGTCGGACGCCGCTACGCTGGGCTCGTCAGCGGCGGGCGGACGCCACGACGAAGACGCCGCGACCGGCTGGCACGGCTCACCCCGCGCCCGCCGCGCAATGGCTTGATCGCCGGTGGAGCGACCGGGCGCGGGCGTTCGGGCAGGTAATCAAGCTGCCGGACGCCGCAGGCCAAGTCCCAGTAGATCTCGCCCTCCGCGAAGGGCATCCAGTCATGCCCCGATCACGCAGTCAAGCTCGGACGGCAGTCCACGGCCTCAGACACCTGGCGTGGTTTCGTAGGCCATGATGGTGACCCAGTCGGCGTCCATAGCGACCATGACGCTGTTTCACGACCGGCGGCGCAGGTAGCGGGCTCGACGGCCGGCGTCGCGGAGGCCGAGCCGACGGTACAGCGCGGCGGCGACCGGGTTGTTGTCGTTCACGCAGAGCCACGCCTCCCGGGCGCCCTCCCCGGCCAGCGCCCGCAGCGTGCTGGCCACCAGGTACGCCCCGACCCGCCGGCCCCGCCAGCCCGGGACGACGCCCACCGTGTCGATGCAGTTGTCGATGACATTGAGGAAGCCGACGGCCCCGCCATCGGGGCCGCGCGCGATCAGCGACAGGTCCGGCCGGTATTCGTCGTCCGCCCGCAGCTCACCCAGCCAATCCTCGGCGCTGGGCGCGGCGAAGCCAGGCCGCTCGGCGAATGACGCGCAGTAGGTCTCGAACAGCTCAGTCCCGAGCGTCACCGGCTCGGTACGCACCCCGTCGGGGTGGGCGACCGCCGGAACGGCGTCGAGGTCGTGCCGCAGCACCCACTCGGTGAAGGTCCACTCGAAGCCGCGTGCCCTGAAGAGGGCGTCCGCGCCGGGGCTCCACGACTCGGTGGTCAACAGCAGGTCGACGTCGCCGGCCTGCTCCTGCGCCCAGTTCAGCAGTTGGCCGCCAAAGCCCCGTCCCCGCCAGGCCGGATGCACCAGCCCGGTGCTGGTGGCCGGCTGCTGGCCGGCGCCGACGCCGATGGCCGCGACCAGGCGGCCGTCGTGCCAGGCGCCGAGGGTACGGGTCTGGAACAGCCGGGCCCGCAACAGCGGAGTACGGGCGAACAGCGGCAGCCCACCGTCAACAGCCAGACACGCCTGAGCCAGCTCAGTCAGCTCCGCAAGGTGTTCCCCACCGAACTCCTTCCACCTCAGCGCGCCGGCACCCAGCTCCATCCGCTCCACCAGGGCTCCCTGTCCCCCGCCACACCACCGCCTCACGCCAGATGATCATGAGGTCAGCGGCGAAGTTGATCGCCGAGCCGCCCGCCAACCTCATGATCATCGGGGCGTCGGCGGCGGGTCGGCGCGAGGGCAGTAGGCACCCTCGCCGGGTCTGGTGTCAACGGATTTCACGCCGCAGGCCGGCCGGCAAGCGGCAATCGGGCAGTAGAGCCGTCCGGACGGGTGGGCGCGGTCCCGGCGCCGTCGGCCGTTGTCGCGATTGTCGTGCCGGGGTGGGCATCATCGCCCGGGTGCCGCTGTCGTACTCGTCTGAGAGCATCGGGCCATGGCGACGTCGAAGCAGCCGGTGACCGTTCCGACCGACGCCAGCGTCGATGCTTTTCTGGCGGCGGTCCCGGACCAACGTCGTCGTGCCGACGCGGAGCGTCTGTGCGCGATGCTGCGCGAGGTCACCGGCGAGCCCCCGGTGATGTGGGGCCCGAGCATCGTGGGCTTCGGCAGCTACCGCTACACCTATCAGAGCGGGCGCACGGGCGACTGGCCGCTGGCCGGCTTCTCGCCGCGAAAGCAGCAGCTCGTCGTCTACCTGGTGGGTGGGTTCGAGGAGCGGCACGCGTCGGTGCTCGCCCGGCTCGGTCCGCACAAGGCGGGCAAGGGATGCCTCTACCTGAAACGACTCGACGACGTCGACGAGGGCGCGCTACGCGAACTCGTCGACCGCACGGTCCGGGTGCACAAGGGCGTCGACCGGGCCAGCGAACGCCGAGGATAGGCGGGTAACCGGCCAGCGAACGCCGCGGCTAGGCGGCTGACCGGGCCGGACTCGCCCCGGCCGCGCCGGACGCGTCACAGCACCCGGGTGGCCTGCTCGGCGGCGACGTGGGTGGCCAACTGTTCCCGGTCGACGTTCGCGCAGATCACCACGGACGCGCTCGCGGCGAGCGGGGCGAGCAGCCACTTTAACGGTTGCTCGTGCTCGGCCGCGTCGACCAGGAGCCGGTCGCCGGCCCGCAGGTCGAGCTGTCCGGCGATCTCCGTCGCCAACTGCCGCCACTCGCCGTAGCTGGTGCCGTCGGGGCTGGCCGGGTCCCACGGGCGGACGGCGGCGTAGTCGGGCGGGATGTCGGTGTGCCGGAGCACCTCGGTGGACCAGTCGAGCCAGCCGGCGGGCACGTCGGCCAGCGGCGCCGGCCCGGTGCCGACGAGGTAGCGGTGCACCCCGTCCGGCACGTCCTCCAGCCAGTCGTCGAGGCGTTCCGGGGTCACGAAGACCGCATCGTACGGCTGGTCGCCGCCCGGTTCCAGGACCGGCAGCCCGGCGGTGGCCCGTGGCCGGAGCGACACCGCCATCCCGATCGACCAGGCGCCGATCAGCACCGCGGCGGTACGCCAGTGCGGTGGCAGCAGCACCGCGACCCGGCTGCCGGGGGCCAGCCCGCAGCCGTCCCGCAGCAGGCTCGCGCTGCGCGCCGCCCAGCCGCCCAGCTGCTGCGCGGTCAGCTCGACCCGCTCCCCGGTGGCGCCGTCGAGGTACGTCAGCAGCGGCGGCCCGCCGTCGTTGGGAGCGACCGCCGCGACGGTGGTGGGCTGTCCGCTCATCGGGCTCTCCTCACTCCGGATCGCCTCACCCTACCGACCCGCTGCCGGAGCCTCCGCTCGTCGGATCGGGTGGCTGGTCGGGGTGCGGCCAGGCATCGTTCTCTGCCGTAGGCGTCAAGAAACATGTCGGCCGGAGGTAAGCGGGCCGACGGGCTCAGGCGTGGACGAGACGTGGGACATGAGCAAGCACAGTTCGCAGAGTTCTATCGGGTCCACCGAGCTGCCTGTGTGCGGGCGGTGGTGGCCGGCACGGGCGATCGCGAGGGCGCCGAGGACCTGGTGGCAGAGGCGTTCACCAGGGCCTGGATGTCCTGGCGGAAGGTCAGCCGGCATCCGGCACCCCAGGCGTGGGTGGTGCGTACCGCCCTGAACGTGCGGGTGTCGGCCTGGCGGCGCCGCCGCCGCGAGGTCGCCCTGGCCGACGGGCACGACGTGGCGGTCGGCCCGGACGTCGGGGGCGTGGACGCGGCGCTGATGGCGGCGCTGCGGCGGCTGCCCGCCCGCCAGCGCGAGGTGATCGCGTTGCGGGCGTTCCTGGACCTGGACACCGAGACCACCGCCCGGGTGCTCGGCATCGCTCCGGGAACTGTCACCGCTCACCTGTCCCGGGCCGTCGCGGCGCTGCGCGGCCAGTTCGTACCCGCCGAGACTCAGGAGATCAGGCAGTGAGAGACCAAGACGTACTGCGTGCCGTGGCAGACGGCCTGTCGGGCCTGGACATGGACAGGCCGGCCGAGGACATCATCGCGGCGGGCACCTCGCGGCGCCGACGGCGGCTGGCCGCGGTGACCGCGGCCGGGGTGATGCTCGCCGGGCTGGCCTTGGCCGTACCGGCGCTCACCGGCTCGGAACCCGCCGCGCCGCCGTCCGCGGAGCAGCCGACCAGCATGGCTCCGGCACAACTGGTCGCCTTCTCCGTGGTCAGCAATCCCAACGGGACGGTGACTCTCAAGCTGTCGAAGAAGCAGTTCTTCGACCCGGACGCGGCCCGGAAGGCGCTGTCCGAAGCCGGCGTGCCGGCGGAGATCAGGATCGGCAAATCGGGCTGCTACTCGATACCCGCCCCGCCCGGACTCGATCAGGTCTTCCCCTCCGTGAGCGAGGCGGAGGGGAACACCGTCCTGGTGATCGACCCGTCGGCCATTCCGCACGGCGCCGTGGTGACCATCAATTATCGCGCCCCGTCGACCAACGGTCCGGTGGGGATCGGCCTGGCCTGGAAGGACAGGATGAGCTGCAAGTGATCATCCTGGGCGGGCAGCCTCCATGCGGTACGTCATACCCCTGGAGGCTGCCTTACCGTTACGCCGGCAGTTCGGGGCCGCGGTCAAGGAGCGGGGCCAGCAGGTCGCCCTGCTTCTCCACCCGCTTGAGCACCTCGCCCGCCGCATAGGGGCGGATCGAGGGGCGCTTGCCGGCGGCGCCGGCGGAGACCTCGTCCCAGGTCAGCGGGGTGGACACCGACGGCACGTCCTGGGCGCGCAGCGAATACGGCGCCACGGTCGTCTTGGCCGCGGCGTTCTGGCTCCAGTCGATGAACACCTTGCCGGGGCGCAGGTTCTTCGCCATCTTCGACACGATCAGCTTCGGGTGTGCCTTCTCCAGTTCCTGGGCGATCCGCCGGGCATAGGCCGACACGTCGTCGGACGACTGGGTGCCGGCAATGGGGCAGCAGAGCTGCATGCCCTTCTTGCCGGAGGTCTTCGGATAGGCCGCCACCCCGTCGGAGGCGAGCCGGTCCCGCATCAGCAGCGCCACCTGGCAGCACTGTTTCAGCGCCGCCGGAGCGCCCGGGTCCAGGTCGACCACCATCATGTCGGGGTGTTCGCCGATCTTCCACTGCGGCGTGTGCAGCTCCAGGGCGGCGAGGTTGGCCAGCCAGACCAGGGTGGGCAGGTCGTCGGCGACCACGTAGTCGATGGTCTCCCGCCCCTTGCTCGACCCGGGTGCGGGCAGCGTCTCGGTGCGTACCCAGCCCGGGGTGGCCGCCGGGGCGTTCTTCTCGAAGAACGAGCCGCCCTCGACGCCGTTCGGGTAGCGGATCCGGGTGAGTGCCCGGTCGCGCAGGTGCGGCAGCAGCACCGGGGCGATCCGGCTGTAGTAGTCGATCACCTCGCCCTTGGTGAAGGCCGCCTTCGGGTAGAGGACCTTGTCCAGGTTGGAGAGTTCCAGCGCGCGCCCCTCGACGTCCACCCTGAGCCGGTCAGCTGGCATCGTCGACCTCCTCGGGCGGCTTGTCGGGACGCAGGCGCAGGATCCGGGGGAACCGCAGCCGCCCGTCGGGGGTGCGCTGGCCGTACTTGACCTCCACCACGATCCGTGGGGTTACCCAGATCGCGCCCCGGGCATCCTCGCGCGGCACGTCCCCGGCGAACGGCGACGTGACGGTGCGTAGCGGCTCCAGCTCGCGCAGCAGCTCGCGTTCGAGGGCCGCGCCGATCCCGCCGCCGACCCGGCCCCGGAAGGTGAGCCGCCCGTCCGGCCGGGGCGCCCCGACCAGCAGGCCGCCGATCCGGCGCGCGCCGGGCCGCCAGCCGCCGATCACGAAGTCGCCGGTCACCTCCAGTTTGACCTTCACCCAGTCGGGTGAGCGGACGCCGGGCCGGTAGGCCGAGTCGATCCGCTTGGCCATCACTCCCTCAAGGCCGTGTTCCCCGGCGACCTCGAACGTGGCCGGGCCGTCGGCGAAGGCGGGCGGCACCGCCCACCGGGCGGCACCGAGCCCGAGCGACTCCAGCGCCGCACGCCGCTCCCGGTAGGGCCGGCCGGTCAGGTCCGCACCGCCCAGCCGGAGCAGGTCGAAAATCATGTACGTGACCGGCGCGGTCGCGGCCAGCCGGGCCGCCTTGGCCGGGTTACGCACGTGCATCCGCTCCGCGAGGGCGGTGAACGACGGCTGCCCGAGCTCGTTGAAGAGGACCACCTCGCCGTCCAGCAGCGCGTCGTCGACCTGCTCGGCCAGCGGAATCAGTTCGGGGTACGCGGTGGTGATCTCCGCGCCGGAGCGGGCGTACAGGTGCTTGTCGCCGTGGGAGACATCGGCGAGCGCCCGGACCCCGTCCCACTTGAATTCGTACGCCCAGCCGGCACCCGCCGGGAGCTGCCCGGACATCGCGAGCATCGGCTTCAACGGCGCGCCGGGCACCTCCTGACTGTAGTTGCACCCGGAAGCGCGTGCGTCCCGTTCGTTCGTTTGCGATCCTGGTCAGAGCCAGGGAGAGGAGCGCGGGATGCGGGCCATCTGGAAAGGAGCGGTGTCGTTCGGCCTGGTGTCGATCGGGGTGAAGGTCTACTCGGCCACCGAGGAGAAGGACATCCGCTTCCACCAGGTGCACCGGGAGGACGGCGGCCGCATCCGCTACAAGCGCACCTGCTCCGTCTGCGGCGAGGAGGTCACCTACGACGACATCGCCAAGGGGTACGACATCGGCGGCGGCGAGATGGTCATCCTCACCGACGAGGACTTCGCCGACCTGCCGCTGACCACCTCGAAGGCGATCGACGTGCTGGAGTTCGTCCCCGCCGAGCAGGTCGACCCGATCCTCTACAACAAGGCGTACTTCCTGGAGCCGGAGAGTTCGGCCGCCAAGCCGTACGTGCTGCTGCGCGACGCGCTGGCCGACTCGGAGCGGGTGGCGATCGTCAAGGTGGCCCTGCGCCAGCGGGAGCAGCTGGCCACCCTGCGGGTACGCGAGGGCGTGCTGCTGCTCAACACGATGCTCTGGCCGGACGAGGTGCGTACCCCGGACTTCGGGTTCTTGGACGAGGACCTGAAGGTCCGCCCGCCGGAGTTGGCGATGGCCAGTTCGCTGATCGACTCGATGGCCGGCGAGTTCGAGCCGGACGCCTTCACCGACGACTACCGGGCGGCGTTGCAGGAGGTCATCGACGCGAAGATCGAGGGCCGCGAGGTGGTCCAGCCGGAGGAGGAAGAGGCCGCCCCGGCCGCCGCGGTGGACCTGATGGCGGCGCTGAAGGCGTCGGTGGAGCGGGCCCGGGTCGCCCGGGGCGAGGCGCCCGCCGGTGGTGGCGGCGAGCCCACCCCGATCACCTCGGCCCGGTCGGCGCAGAAGGCGGCCAAGGCGGCGAAGACCACGAAGGCGCCGGCAAAGAAGGCGGCCCCGGCGAAGAAGACCGAACCGGCGAAGAAGACCGCCGCCAAGAAGGCCGAGCCGGCGAAGAAGGCGGCGGCCAAGAAGACCGCGGAGAAGAAGGCCGCCAAGCCCCCCGCGAAGAAGGCCGCCGCGAAGAAGGCCGCCCCCCGCAAGACCGCCTGAGCCCGGCGCGGGTGTCAGGAAGGGGCCCCTCTACTACCACAGGCGTCAACAAGGGCCCCCTCCTTTCCGCTCTTACTTGCCGTTCTTACTTGCCGCCGCCGGCGCGGAACGCCACCCAGGCGTCGCTCATCCGGTCCGCCTGTCCCGGCGTGAACATGTTCATGCAGGAGTCCTGCGTGTAGTCCATGAAGTTGTGGATCGGGTCCAGGCCCGGTGCGGTGCAGGTGTCCGCGCCCTCCGGGCAGTTGAACTGGGGCGCCGCTTCCCGCGGAGTGTCCGCGACGTAGTCGCCGGAGGCGGAGCACCCGTGCGCGAAGGTGTGCTCCAGCATCAGCCAGTGCCCGACCTCGTGGGTCAGCGTGTCACCCAGGGCGTACTTGCCCGCCGTGCCGCCCGGCATCGACTCGTCCAGCATCACCACGCCGTCGATGTAGTCCCGGCCGTTGTTGTAGTCCTTCGGGAAGTACGCCCAGCCGAGGAGCCCACCGCCGATGTTCGCCGCGTAGACGTTCAGGGTGCGGGCGTCACCGGTGTACAGCGCCTTCTTCATGTCCCGCTCGTTCTTGCCCGGCACGACCGTGTACCAGTCGCTGTTCACCGTCCACGTGGTGTCGGCGAGCGAGAACCGGAACGGCGTGTCGGAGGCGTCCGCCGCCGTACGGCCGCCGAAAGAATCATTGAGCACCGCGATCTGCGCCGCGATCATGGTGTTCCATCGGTTCGTCTCCGCCGCCGTCACCGGGTGGTCGGAGACCATGTGAAAGACCGTGGGCACGGTGACGCTGCCGTCGGGCAGGCGGGGCGAATCCTTGATCACGCCGTAGGCTTTTGCCTCGTTCTTCGCGTACAGCTCCGGCTCCTCCGCGCGGGAGCCCTCCTTCACCCGCGCCGCGCTGTGCTCGGCACCCGGCTCACAGGCCGCAACACCCGGCGAGGCGGTCCCGGGCGCCGCCGTGGCGAACGCGGCGGATGCTCCACCGCCCGCCAGGAACGTTGCGGCGGTGGCGGTCAGGACTGCCAGTTGAAACGTGGATCTTCTGCGCATCGTTGCACCTCTCACGCACGGGGGCGGCCGCAGAGCGGAATGGACGAGATCAGGGCGACGAGATCACTGACGTCGTTCCGGTATCAGAACACGCCAATGGCGCCGACAAAAGACCCACGCGGGACCGCATTGATCGCTGCGGTTCTCCGCCCTTTCACCTCGGCCGCGGCCGGCAGGTCGTTCGTCACCGACTTCCCGCCGTGGGCGTCGGGGGCCAAGCTGTCCGGAACTCCACCGGCCGTAGGAGCACGGCCGGCCTCCGGCCGGGTACCGTGTGCGCTGGCCTCGGCAGCGGCCGCTGGGCCGCACACCCACCCACCCAGCAGGGGAGTCGACGTGAGCGAGCGCGTGGAAAACGGTTCGGCGGGCCAGAGCCCGGGTACGAAGGCGGAGCGGCGGCTGGCCGCGCAGCTGGCGGCGAAGAAGGCTGCCGAGGCGAGGCGCCGCCGGCAGTCGATGCTGGGTGCGTTTGTCGGTGTCCTCGCGGTCGGCGCGCTGATCGGCGGCCTCGTCTGGATGAACAGCGGCGACGACGACAAGAATGCCACCGCCAGTTCGTCGACGAGCCCCACCGCTCCGGTTGACCCGGCCGATCCGGCCGCCGCTCCCGAACCGCAGCTGCCCGAGGGCGCCGACCCGGCGCTGAAGACCAAGCCGCAGGTCGCCGCGGGCACGGGCGAGCTGAAGAAGCTCAACGTGACCACCCTGATCAAGGGCTCCGGCCCGGAGGTCAAGGCCGGCCAGCAGATCACCACCAACTACGTCGGGGTGTTCTACAAGGACGGCAAGGAGTTCGACTCGTCCTGGGACCGGGGCCAGCCGGCCACCTTCGGGATCGGTGTGGGCCAGGTCATCCAGGGCTGGGACCAGGGCCTGGTCGGCGTGCCGGTGGGCAGCCGGGTGCAGCTCGACATTCCGGGCGAACTGGCGTACGGCAACGAGTCGGTGGGCGGCCGGCCGGGCGGGCCGCTGCGCTTCGTCGTTGACGTGCTCGCCGCGCAGTAGGTCACAGCAGGCTTCCTTCTCGTCACCCTGCGGCAGTAGGTTCGGGGGTCAACCGCGGACGGTCCACCCGTCCGCGGCGACTGCCCGACGACGCGGAGGTGCACGTGGCGCTGGACGACCCCGGGCTGGCCCGGCTGATGTGGACGCACTTCGAGCCGGTCCACGCGGTGACCTACTTCCACCCCCGGGCCCAGGCCGCCTACGAGGCCGTCGGGCTGCGCGGCTACTGGCGGGGCTACTTCGCCGGCCGGTCCGCCCCGCTCGGGCCGGTCGCCGCGCCGGTGGCGGTGGCCGCGTTCTACAGCTTCGCGCCGGCCATGGTGGCCCGGGCGCTGCCCTCGGTGTGGCGGCTGGCCACCCCGGAGGAGGCGCTGCGGGCCCGACTCACCGGTGCCGTGCAGGCGCTCGCCGAGTTCACCTACGAGCTGCCTGAGGCGCACCTGGTCGAGACGGCGGAGCTGCTGGAGGAGGCGGCCGGGCGGGTCGAGACGGCCGGCCGGGTGCTCGGCGCGGTCAACGCCGCCCTGCCCCGGGGCGAATATCCGCTGGCCCGGCTCTGGCAGGCCGCCACCACGCTGCGCGAGCACCGGGGCGACGGCCACATCGGGGCGCTGGTCACCACCGGGCTGGACCCGGTCGAGGTGGTGGCCTGGCGGTGCCGGGTCGACCAGTCCCGCGAGTTCCACCAGAAGGCCCGGGGGTGGACCGACGAGGAGTGGGCCGCCGCCGAGGAGCGCCTGGTCGAGAGGGGCTGGCTGACCGCGGACCGGACGCCGACCGAGCAGGGCACCGAGGCGTTCTGGGCGGTCGAGGAGGCCACCGACCGGGCCGCCCTCGGACCGTGGCGGGCACTGGGCACGGAGGGTACGGCGCGGCTGCGCGAGCTGCTCGAACCGATCGCCGACCGGGCCTGCACGATCATCCCGCCGCAGAGCCCGATCGGCCTGCCCGCCCAGCGCAGCGCCGCCCGGGGCGCACCGACGCCGGCCCGCTGACCTGCCGGCCGGCGCCCGAACGGGCCGTCCGGCAGGATGGGTACGTGTTGGACGCGGTGCTCTTCGACCTGGACGGCGTGATCGTGGACTCCGAGCCGCTCTGGGAGGAGGTCCGGCGGGCGTACGTGGCTGAGCACGGCGGCACCTGGCAGCCGGACAGCCAGCGGCGACTGATGGGGATGAGCACCGGCGAGTGGGCCGCGTACCTCAGCGGAGAACTGGGCGTCGACCGCGACGCCGGGCAGGTCGCCACCGAGGTGGTCGCCGAGATGACCCGGCGGTACGCGCAGCACGTACCGCTGATCGACGATGCCGACACGGTGGTGCGCCGGACGGCCGCGCGGTGGCCGCTGGGGCTGGCCAGTTCCTCCCCCACCCGGTTGATCGCGGCGGCGCTGAACGCGACGGGCCTGGTCGACTGCTTCGGTGCGACGCTGTCCACCGAGGAGACCGCCCGGGGCAAGCCCGCGCCGGACGTCTGGCTGGCGGTGGCCGCGCGGCTCCGCGTGGACCCGGCTCGGTGCGTGGCGGTCGAGGACTCGTCGAACGGGGTCCGCTCGGCAGCCGCCGCCGGGATGCGGGTGGTGGCGGTGCCGCACGGGTCGTACCCGCTGGATCCGGACGCGGAGGCGCTGGCGGTGGCGGTGCTGCCGGCGATCGACGCGCTCACCCCGGAGCTGGTGGCGCGGCTCGGCTGATGGCCCGCCTCCGGCGGTATGTCCCTGCTCACTCCGCTCCTCCCGGCGATCACCTCGTTGTACGTTTTCCCGAACGCGTCGGATCGGCATGACCGGGTACGCCCCCGGGTGGCGCGGCCGGTACGTGGTGACGGTGAGAGGACGGGCGATGAAGGCGATCGTGTACGAGCGGACCGGCGACCCGTCGGTGCTGGAACTGGTCGACCGCCCGGTGCCGGAGCCCGCCCCGGGCGAGGTGCTGGTGCGGATGGCCGTCTCAGGGGTGAACCCGACTGACTGGAAGGCCCGCAGCCAATGGCCGCTGCCGGCCGGCTGGCAGATCCCCGGGCAGGACGGCGCCGGGGTGATCGAGGCGGTCGGCGAGGGCGTCGACCAGATTCTGATCGGCGCGCGGGTGTGGCTCTGGGAGGCGGCCTGGCAGCGCCCGTGGGGCACCGCCGCCGAGTACACGGTGGTGCCGGTCCGGCACACGGTCCGGCTCGGTTCGGCCTCCTTCGATCTGGGCGCCTGCCTCGGCATCCCGTTCATGACCGCGCACCGTTGCCTGACTGCCGGCGAGTTCATGCCGGACAAGCTGCACGCCGGCGCGCTGAGCGACCACGTGGTGCTGGTGCAGGGCGGTGCGGGCGCGGTGGGCAACGCGGCGATCCAGCTCGCCCGCTGGGCCGACGCCTGCGTGATCACCACGGTCAGCAGCCCGGAGAAGGCGAACCTGGCGGCGGCGGCCGGGGCCAACTTCGTGATCAATTACCGCGAGCAGGACGTGGTCGAGGAGGTCCGCAAGATCGCGCCCGACGGGGTGCACACGATCGTCGAGGTCTCCGCTGCCCGCAACGCCGCCACCGATGTGCAGGTCCTGCGCAACGGGGGCGCGGTCTGCGTGTACGCCGACGACGGCGGGTCCGAGGTGGCCCTGCCGATCCGGCCGCTGATGGTGCCGAACGCCCGTTGGCAATTCGTGCTGATCTACACGGCACCGAAGGCGGCCAAGGCGCAGGCGGTGACCGACGTGGCGGCGGCGGTGGCCCAGGGCGCGATCCGGGTGGGCGCGGAGGCGGGGCTGCCGCTGCACCACTACCCCGTCTCGGCGGCGCGGGCGGCGCACCAGGCGGTGGAGGACGGCGCGGTCGGCAAGGTGCTCATCGCCACGGCCGAGGCGTGACAACGCGAAACGGATTTTCCCGACACGGGGACAGAGGCGAACAAGTTTCGCGACAATGGCAGTGCGGGTCGCCCCGTATGGCGGGCGGCCCCGGCGCGGTGCGAACGCCGGGGCCGCCCTCTGGGGAGGTAAGTCGTTCCGGGGAACTGCCCCCTACCCGTGCAGGCGACGGTACGCCGGAAAGTGTTACGGCGCGGTCAGTTCGCGTACCTCCAAGCCACCTTCCGCGTACCGGGAACGCACCACCTTCTTGTCGAACTTGCCGACACTGGTCTTCGGCACCGCGTCGATGAACGCCCAGCGCTCGGGCAACTGCCAGCGGGCCACCGACGTCGCCAGGAAGTCCCGCAGTTCCTCGGCGGTGACCGAGGCGCCCGCCCGGACCACCACCGTGGCCAGCGGACGCTCGTCCCAGCGCTCGTCCGGTACGCCCACCACGCACGCCTCCAGCACCGCCGGGTGCGCCATCAGGGCGTTCTCCAGCTCGACCGAGGAGATCCACTCCCCACCCGACTTGATCACGTCCTTGGCCCGGTCGGTCAGCGTGAGGTAGCCGTCCGGCGAGAGCATCCCCACGTCGCCGGTACGCAGCCAACCGCCCCGGAACTTCTCCTCGTCCGGGGTCTCGTCCCCGACGTACCGGTCGGTCACCCACGGCCCGCGGACCTCCAGTTCGCCGACGGCGGTCCCGTCGGCGGGCAGCGGCTCGCCCAGCGGGCCGACGAGGCGCGCCTCGACCCCGGCCGGGACACGGCCCTGGGTGTAGCGGTAGCGCCAGGCCGTCTCGCCGGCCGCGCCGGCCGGCGCCCGGGAGACCGAGCCCAGCGGCGACATCTCGGTCATGCCCCAGGCATGGATCACCTCGATGCCGTGCCGCTCGTGGAACGCGTGCATCAGCGCCGGTGGGCAGGCCGAACCGCCGACGATCACCTCCTTGAGCGAGGAGACGTCCACATCGTGGCTGTCCAGGTAGGCCAGCAGGTCGGTCCAGATGGTCGGCACCGCGCCGGCCAGCGTCGGCCGCTCGGCGGCGATCATCGCGGCGATCGGCTCGGCCTGGAGGAACCGGTCCGGCATGATCAGCGACGCGCCGGAGAGGAATGCCGCGTACGGCAGGCCCCAGGACATCGCGTGGAACATCGGCACGATGGCCAGCTCCCGGTCCTGCGGACCGAGCCCGAAGCTCTCCGGCATGCAGACCTGGAGCGAGTGCAGGTAGATGGAGCGGTGCGAGTAGGCGACCCCCTTGGGGTTGCCGGTGGTCCCGGAGGTGTAACAGAGGGCGGCGGCGTCACGCTCGTCGACCTCGGGCCAGTCGTAGCTGTCCGGCTTGTCGGCCAGCAGCGCGTCCCAGTGGTGTACGGCGATCCGGCCGCCGGCCGCCGCCACCAGCGGGGCCGGGTCGCCACCGCCGACCACCACCACGTGCCGGACCGTGGCGAGTTGGCCGATCACCCTTGCGAGGAGCGGGATCAGCGTGCTGTCGACCAGCACCACCCGGTCCTCGGCGTGGTTGGCGACGTAGGCGACCTGGTCCGGGAAGAGTCGGATGTTCAGGGTGTGCAGCACCGCACCCATGCTCGGCACGGCGAAGTACGCCACCAGGTGCTCGTTGTTGTTCCACATGAACGTGGCGACCCGCTCGTCACCGGTCACCCCGCACTCGTCGCGCAGCGCGTGGGCCAGCCGGGCGGCGTTCCGCCCGACCTCGGCGTACGTCATCCGGCGGGGCTCGGCGCCGGTCCAGGTGACCACCTCCGCCGCCCCGTGCACTTCTGCGCCGTGTTCGAGGATCCGGGCGACCTGGAGCGGAACGTCCATCATCGTGCTACGCATGGGTGACAAGTTAGTGGCGTCCGTCACATTCGGGGAACCCCCGGAACGGCCGACCCGCCTGACAACGGTGCGTAGATTGTCCGGGTGAGCATCTCGTGGGCCGACTCGTACGTGGGACAGCTACGCGCCCTGGCCGGCGACCGCACCCTGATGTTCGTCGGGGCCCGCGCCGTGGTCCGGGACAACGCGGCCCGGGTGCTGCTGATCCAGCGCTCGGACAACGGCCAGTGGGCGATGCCGGCCGGCGCCATGGAGCTGGGCGAGTCGATCGCCGACTGCGCCGTCCGGGAGGTACGCGAGGAGACCGGCCTGCGCGCCCTGCGGGTCAGCGCCTTCGCCCTCTACACCGGCCCCGACCGCACCCACACCAACATGTACGGCCACACGTACCAGATCTTCACCACCGCGTTCCGGGTCGACGAGTGGGACGGGGACCTGCTCCGGATGACCGACGAGACCATCGACGCCGGCTTCTTCGACCAGAAGGAACTGCCCACCCCGCTCTCCGCCAGCGTCACCGAGACCCTCGCCGACCTGGACGTCTTCGAACAGACCAACCGGCTGATCCTCAAATGATCCAGGGCCCGGCGGCCGGGTCAGAGCATCGTCTGGGACTTCGACTCCATGTCGGCAGCGGCCTCGTCCTTCGACTCCTTGGGTAGCGGCTTGCCACCGGGGGCGGCGGCCTTCCCGCCGAGCGGATCCGCGCCGCCGGTCGCGCCCTGCGGGCCGGCGCCCCGCAGTTGTTGGTTCGGCATGGCCAGGGTGACCAGCACCGCGAGGATGGCGATCAGCCCGGTGGTCAGGAACACCAGGTGCAGCGACTCGACGAACGCGGCCTGGATCGCGGACCGGACCGGAGTGGGCAGGGCGAGGATGGTCGCCGGCTCGTTGATCGAGATCCTGGTGCCGCCACGGGCCGCCACCGCCGCCTGCTCCGCCGGCGGAAGCTGCGCGATCGCGGCCGGCAGCCGGCTGGCGAGCTGGCTCGTGAGCTGCGTCGACAGCACCGCCCCGAGGATCGCTACGCCGAACGAACCGCCCAGCGAACGGAAGAAGGTCGCCGACGAGGTGCCGGCACCCAGGTCCCGCGGGTGCACCGCGTTCTGCACCGCCAGGATCAGCGACTGCATGCACAGGCCCAGCCCGACGCCGATCACCACCATGTAGAAGAAGGCCGCCCAGATCGAGGTGGCCACCTGGAGCTGCCGGAACAGCAACATGCCGGCGACCAGCACCGCCGAGCCGGCCACCGGGAACCACTTGTAGCGGCCGATCCGGCTCATCGCCCGGCCGGTCAGCACCGAGGTGATGATGATGCCGGCCATCATCGGCAGCATCAGCAGACCGCTGCGGGTCGGCGAGGCGCCCTTGACGATCTGGAGGTAGAGCGGGATGAAGATGATCGACCCGAACATCACCAGACCGAGCACGAAGCCCGCCATGTTGGCCAGCGTGAAGGTGCCGCTGCGGAACAGCCGCAGCGGCAGGATCGGCTCGCTCACCCGGGCCTCCTGAAGGACGAAGAGCACGCCCAGCACCGCCCCGGCCACGAACAATCCGATGATCACGCCGGAGCTCCAGGCGTACTGGGTGCCGCCCCAGCTCAGCGCCAGCAGCAGGCTGCTCACCCCGGCGACCAGCAGCCCCGCCCCGAGCCAGTCGATGGCGTGCTGGCGTCGCTGGAACGGGACCAACCGCATGACGTGGTAGCAGACCACGATGGCCAGGATCGCCAACGGCACGTTGATGTAGAAGATCCAGCGCCAGTTGGTCTGCGCGAAGTAGCCGCCGACCAGCGGGCCGGCCACCGAGGACAGGCCGAAGACCGCGCCGAATAGCCCCTGGTAGCGGCCGCGTTCCCGGGGGCTGACCACGTCCGAGATGATGGTGAAGGCCAGCGTCATCAGGCCACCGGCACCCAGCCCCTGCACCCCCCGGGTAAGGATCAACTGGGTCATGTTCTGCGACAGCCCGGCCAGCAGCGAACCGACCAGGAACGTGCCGATCGAGAAGAGGAACACCGGGCGACGCCCGCGCAGATCGGCCAGCTTGCCGTACAGCGGGGTCGAGGCGGTGGACGCCAGCAGGTACGCGGTGACCACCCACGAGTAGTGGTTGATCCCGCCCAGCTGGCCGACGATGGTCGGCAGGGCCGTACCGACGATGGTCTGATCCAGCGCAGCCAGCAGCATCCCGGTCATCAGACCGAACATCAGCAGACGGATCTGGCGGGCGTTCAGCACGGGACGACCGTGGGCCTGGGCAGTCATCACGCCCGCTTTCCCACCTCCCACAGAACATGCCCCCCGAATCCCCTGCCGCAGCGGACAGGTTTGGCCGGACCGGCGTGGGGGACCCGGGGAAACATGGCAGGAGCAGCGGAAGAACGCCGGCTCGCCACCGTTGTGGAGAGCTGGCAGAGGCGCCCCGTGCTGATCGTCGGCGACGCCATGCTGGACGAGTGGCGGTTCGCGGAGTCCGAGCGGCTCTGCCGCGAGGCCCCCGCCCCGGTCCTCACCCTGCGCCGACGCATCTCCGCGGCCGGCGGCGCGGCGAACACCGCCGTCAACGTCTCCGCCCTCGGCGGACGTGCCGTGCTGGTGGCCCCGGTCGGTGCCGACGCGGCCGGCGACGAACTGCACGACTGCCTCGACCGCGCCGGCGTCTGGGACCGTACGGTCAACCAGCACGGCCGCCCGACCCCGGTGAAACGGCGAATGCTCGCCGGCAACCAGATCCTGCTCCGCGAGGACTCCGGCGAGCCGGACGACGCCCTCGACGACGACGGGGTGGCCCGCCTGCTCACCGCGCTGCACTGCGCGACCGAGGAACTGCGCGCCGCCTCCGCCGGGCAGCCACCCACCCTGGTCGTCTGCGACTACGGCCTGGGCGCGCTGCCGCGGGCGCTCCGCGCCTGGCTGGTCGCCAACCGGGACCGCTACGCCACCGTGGCGCTCGACGCGCACGACCTGGCCGACTGGCGCGGCCTCAACCCGACCGTGGTGACCCCCAGCTTCGCCGAGGCGACCCGGCTGCTGGCCCGCGCGGCAGCCGGATTCGGCGCCGGGAACCGCACCTCGGCGCTCGGTGCCACCGCCGGTGACCTGCACCTGGATCCGGCCGAACCGACCGACGGCCCGTCCGAGATGGTTGTCGGCGCGGCACCGGGCGGGGCCGGCGAGCGGACCCCGGGCACTCCGCACCCGACCTCCGGCGCGCCGTCCGCCGACAGGCCCGGCCCGGTCACCGGGCCGACCGGAGAACCGACCCCCGGCGAGGACCGGGTGGCGCTGACCGGGGACGGGCTCAGCGTCACCGGCACCGGCGTCACCGTCAACGCCGTGGCCGGCGAGGGCGTCGACCGGGCGGTGCTGGCCGAGTCGCGCCTCGCCGAGCTGCACGCGCACACCGGCGCGGATGTGGTGGCGGTGACCCTGGACACCGAGGGTGCCGTGGTCGGCGGGGCCGACGGCGAGCGCCGGCGCAGCCACAGCACCCCGGTCCCGGCCAGCCACGCGGTGGGCGCGGGAGACGCGTACCTGGCGGCGATGACCCTGGCACTGGCGGCGGAGGCGAGCCTGCCGACCGCCGCCCAACTCGCCCAGCTCGCCGCCACCATCACCGTCTCCGACACCGGCACCTGCGTCTGCCGGCGGGAGGACCTGCTCGACGCGCTGGGCGCCGGGGCGGAGGAGACCGGCCACTCGACGCTGGTCGACCCGGACGAACTGAGCGCGCTCGTCGCGGAGCACCGCCGGGCCGGCCGGTCGATCGTCTTCACCAACGGCTGTTTCGACGTGCTGCACCCGGGACACGTCCGGTACCTGACCCAGGCCCGCGCGCTCGGCGACCTGCTGATCGTGGCCGTCAACTCCGACGGCAGCGTTCGCCGGCTCAAAGGACCGGACCGGCCGGTCAACCCGGTCGAGGACCGGACCGCCCTGCTCGCCGCGCTGGAGTGCGTCGACCACGTGGTGGTCTTCGAGGAGGACTCGCCGGCGAGGCTGATCGAGGCGGTGCGCCCCGACGTGTACGTCAAGGGCGGCGACTACCCGCCGGAGATGGTGCCCGAGGCGCCGCTGGTGCGCCGGCTCGGCGGGCAGGTCCGCACTCTCGGGTACGTGCCGGACCGCTCCACCTCGGCGATCATCGACCGGATCCGGGCGCAGTCGGTCGCCCCCACGGTCAGCGAGGGGACGGGCAGGCCGACGTGAACCGGCCGCTGGACCCCGGCACCCCGGAGCGGTTCCGCCGTCCCCGGCGACTCGACGTGCTGATCCCCACTCGCAACCGGCCGGCCGAGCTGGCGGTCACCCTGTCCGGGCTGGCCGCCCAGGAGGGCGTACCCGACTTCGGGGTGGTGGTCAGCGACCAGTCCGACGGGGAGCCCGCGTACGCCCACCCGGCGGCGGCCACCATGGTCCGGGCGCTGCGCCACCGGGGTCACCCGGTGCTGCTGACCCGGCGGCTGCCCCGGCGCGGGCTGGCCGAGCACCGGGCGTACCTGCTGGACCGGTCGGCGGCCCGGTACGTGCTCTGCCTGGACGACGACGTCTGGCTGGAACCGGGCACCCTGTCCCGGCTGGTCACCGCGATCGAGGAGCTGGGCTGCGGGTTCGTCGGCAACGCGGTGCACGGCCTCTCCTACCTCGACGACGTCCGTCCCGAGACGCACGTCCACTACGAGGAGTGGCACGGCCGACCCGTACCCGAACGGATCCGTCCCGGCACCCCGGAGTGGGACCGAGCCACCATCCACCCGGCGGCGAACCTGCTGCACGTCACCGCGAAGCTGCGGCTGCCGGCGGGCGCCTGGCGGGCGTACAAGGTCTCCTGGATCGGCGGGTGCGTGCTCTACGACCGGGCCAAGCTGGTCGACTCCGGTGGCTTCGAGTTCTGGCGCCGGTTGCAGGAGCGGCACCAGGGCGAGGACGTGGCCGCGCAGCTCGCGGTGCTGGAGCGGTACGGCGGCGCGGGAGTGCTGCCCAGCGGGGCCTACCACCTGGAGTCGCCGACCACAGTGACCGAGCGGGAGGTGGAGGCGTGGGAGGTCGTCCTCGCCGGTCAGCCGCCCAACAGCTCGCGGGCGGCCTCGACGACCTCGATCACCGGCACGTCGGCGACGAACGAGTCCCGGTGCGGGCAGTCGCCGTCGCCGGGCCGGTGCGGGTAGATCCCGGGAGTGCAGTCGACGCCGCAGACCGGGCAGTGCGTGGTCCAGGCGGCGATCGGGCGGTGCCGGGCGCGCAGCGGCGTAGCCCCGTTGATCAGGTTGCCGATCCAGTAGACGCCCACCGTCGGGGTGCCGACCGCGCCGGCCAGGTGCAGCGGCCCGGTGTCGTTGGAGACCACCAGCGCGCAGTCCGCGTAGCAGGCAGCCAGCCCGCCGAGGCTGAGCGTGCCGACCTGCGGGCGGAGCGGGACACCGGCCGCCGCGACCACCGCGTCGACCGTCTCCCGCTCGGCGGGGGTGCCGGTGACCAACACCTCGTACCCGTCGCCGACCAGCGCGCGGGCGACCTCGCCGAAGCGCTCTGGAGGCCAGCGCCGCCGGGTGTCGGTCGCGCCCGGATGCAGCGCCACCCGGGGACGCGTCGGCTCACCGAGCACCTCGCGGGCCTCGGCCCGGTCGGTCCCGGTGACGGCCAGGGCCGGGATGATAGTGGTGGCCGCCGCGCCGACCAGGGCCACCGCCTCCAGGTAGCGGATCACCTCGTGCTGGTAGTAGACGTACCGGATCCAGCGGTCCAGCGGCGGCGCGTCCTCGGCCCGCAGACCGGCGGTGACCCGCGCACCCAGGCCGGCGACCAGTGGGTTGGAGTTGGCCCCGCCGCCGTGCAGCTGCAACGCCAGATCGAAGCGCTCCGCGCGGGCCGCCGCCAGGAAGTCCGCCAGCTCCGCCGGTGGCTCGCCCGGCCCGGCGGCACGGATGCCGGGCGCGGGAGGCACCACCAGCACCCGGTCCACCGGGCCGGGGCGGTCGCGCCAGAGCACCGCGTGCCACGGCGCACCGAGCAGCACGATCTCCGCCCCCGGGTACGTGGCCCGCAGCGCCGCCAGCGCGGGCAGGATGAAGATGAAGTCGCCGAGCGCGTTCGCCCGCAGCACGGCGATCCGCTCGACGTCGGGTACCCGCTCGCCGACCGGGCCGAGCACGGACGGGCTGGCCACGCGACTCCTACGGCCGGTCGATCTCGTCGAGCGTGGTGTCCGGGTGGTGCATTTCCCGGTCGGCGGCCGGGTCGGCCAGGGTCCGCGTACCCCTGGTGACGGCGCGGGGGCCGGCGCGGCCGACGGTGATGGTGCGCGGCGCGGGCCGGGTCGCCCGGGGCAGCTGTACCCGCAGCAGGCCGTGGTCCATCACCGCGTCGATCCGGTCCGGGTCCGCCCGGGACGGCAGGTCCACCCGGTACTCGAAACCACGCGTCTCGAAGCCACCCGGGATGCCCTGGTCCGCGTTCACCTCGGCCTCCGAGCGGGCCCGTACGCACAGCTCCCGGTCGTCCAGCTCGACGGCCACCTCCTCGGGTGCCACGCCGGGCAGCCGGACGATCACCTCCCAGCCGTCGGCGATCTCACCGATCTCGACCTCCGGTGGGCCGGACCGGCCGCCGACCAGCCGGCTCAGCTCGGACCGCAGGGACTGAAGTTCGGCGATCGGATCCCAGCCCTGGTACCGGGCGCGCCAGCTCCGGCCGCCGTTCTGTTCGGTCATCGCACGTCTCCGATCCGCTCGGTCGCTGAGGAGGGCCGCAGCGAGCTGGGGGCGTTCAGGTCGGCGTCCCGGTCGACGCCGACGCCCAGCCGGTCCACCAGCTCGCCGCCGAGCCAGGCGCTGATCCCGAGAATCGCCACCGCGACCACCTCGATGGCGATCAGGGCTCCCCCGGCGGCCCGGGAGTCGGCGTTGAACCGAACCACCCAGACCGCGGCGAAGAGCAGGAGCACCGCGAGATTCGCGGCGGCGTGGGTGAGCCCCACCCGCTTGGCGCGGGTGCCGGCCGGGATGGCGAACAGGTCGACCGCACCGGCCGCCGCGGCCAGCACGCCGCCGATCAGGCCGGCCGCGATGTTCCAGTACGCGGCCTCGGCCAGGTAGTCCGGCCCGCCGGCGGCGTCGACCACATCGAAGATCACCCCGATGGTCAGGAGCGCCACCGGGAACATCACCAGCATCGGGTGCAGCGGGTGACCCAGCACCTTCAGTCGGCTCTCCATCCGGCCTCCAACGGTCTGCGTCCGAGCGCTGCGGATCAGCCGTACCCGTCACTCTCGGGGGCAAACCTCGCGTTAACCGCGCTCACCTAGGCTGACGATGGCGGAAGCCGGCCGGTCGCGGGCCGGAATCCCCATCAACGTCAACGGACGGGGGAGGAAGTCGTGACGACGGAGATCACCTCATCGGAGGAACTGCGCGCGCTGCTGGGGCCGCCCAACCGCCGGTCGCTCGACAAGGAACGCACGGTGCTGCACGCGCGGGACCGGGAGTGGCTGGCCGCGTCGCCGTTCTGCCTGGTCGCCACCGCCGGGGCGGACGGCAGCTGCGACGTCTCGCCGAAGGGCGACCCGCCCGGCTTCACCCAGGTGCTGGACGAGGCGACCATCGCGATCCCGGAGCGGCCCGGCAACCGGCGGGCCGACGGCTACCACAACATCCTGGCCAACCCGCACGTCGGGCTGATCTATCTGATTCCCGGCCGCACCGACACGCTGCGCATCAACGGTCGGGCCCGGCTGGTGCGGGACGCCCCGTACTTCGCCGACATGGTGGTTCGGGGGCATCGGCCGGTGCTCGCCGTCGAGGTGGCCATCGAGCAGATCTTCTACCACTGCGCGAAGGCGTTTCTCCGCTCGGAGCTGTGGCAGCCGGAGACCTGGCGGCCGGAGTTCCTGCCGACCCGCGCCCGGCTGATCAAGGAGGTGGAGGCCCCGGCGGAGAGCCTCGCCGACCTCGAACGCCACTACGGCCCGGAGTACGTGCAGGGCATCTACTCACCGGTGCCGCAGTGACCTGCCCCTGAAGACGACGGTTCCCCCGTCGCGGGCGCGGCGGGGGAACCGATCGGAGCTGCCGACGAGATCAGGTGACCTTGAAGCTCCGCCGCGGGCTGTACCCGGCGGCATGGTCGGTGTCGGCGGGCTTGTACACCCGGTAGGTGAAGGTGCCCCTACTGGTCGGCTTGATGGAGAACGAGTAGCTGCTCGACGAGGAGAGCTTCTTGCTCGTGACGTTCTTCCACGAACCGTTGACCAGGCGCTGGAGGTAGACCGTCTGCCCCGCGTGCTTGGGCGAGACCGAGCCGGAGAGGGTCACGGTGCCACCGCGGCGGAACGAGGTCTTCGACAGTTTCGAGGACACCACGGTCGCCACGGTCACCGTCCGCAGGCTGCTGACGCTGCCCAGGTAGGTGGTGGAGCCCCGGTACAGCCACTCGTAGCTGACGCCCTTGGCGGGCTTGTGGGTGTAGGAGAGCGCTCCGTTGGTGCCGCTGGTCACGGTGGCGATCAAGGTGAACGACGTGGCGCCCTTGTACCTGCCGTACACCTGGACGGTCTGGCCGGCCAGGCCGGCCCCGGTGTCCTTGCGGGCCAGCTTGCCGGTGAGGGTCACCGCGCCGCCGTAGTTCAGCGCGGTGACCTTGCTGCTGATGGTCGCGCTGGTGCCGAGCAGCTGGGCCACCGGGCCCGAGCCGTACCGGCCGGACCGGTCCCGCACCCATACCCGGAAGGCGTAGGAGGTTCCGGCGGCCAGGCCGGTTGCGGTGGCCGAGCTGCCGGTGCCCGCGTACACCGCGATCCCGGCGTTGGGCGAGGACGGCGCGACGGTACCGGCGGCGGCCCGGACGACGACCTGGTCCAGGTCGGTGATGTTCGGCAGGGTCCAGCTCAGCGTGGCCCCCTGGAGGGCGCCCACCGCCTTGAGGTTGCCGACCGCCGGCGGGGCGAGGTCCTCCGTACGGAAGACGGTGCTGAAATTCTCCACCTGGGCGGCGCCCGCGCTGTCCGCGACCCCGCTCACGGTGATCCGGTACGGGGTGTTGTCCTGCAGCGCCGCGGCCGGGGCCAGGGTCACCTCGTTGCCGCTGATCGACACGGTAGCGGCCACGACCGCCCCGGTACGGCCGTTGATCAGGCGCACGGTGGACGAGGTCACCGTGGCCGGGTCCACGTCCCGGGCGAAGGTCACCGTCGGCGCCACCGCGACCGGCACGCCGGCGGCGAAGTCGGCCGGCGACACGTCCCGCACCCAGCGCTGCTCGCCCACCGGGCTCGGCTGCGCGTCGGTGTTCGCCACGGCCAGTGACAGGGTGTACGGCCGGGTGTCGGCGGAGCCGTTGTAGTTGCGCACCGAGACGTAGTAGGTACCGGCGTCGACCTTCGCGGAGACGTTCTCCGGAGCCCCGACGGTGTCCAGGTCGGACTCGCCGACCAGGCGCAGGTCGCTGTCGTAGACGGCGAGCACCGGGTCGAGGTTCTGGTACATGTACGGGTTGAACGCGGCCGGCCGCACCGTCACGTCGACGGCCTTGAGGCCGTCGGTGCTGAACTTGTACCAGTCGACGTCACCCTCGGCACCGATGGTGCCGGTGATCGACGCGCCGAGCGCGGTGGCCCGGGCCGGTACGTCGTTCGGCTCGTTCGCGCCCAACGAGGGGGCCGGGAACTCCGCCGCCCAGGTGCCGCCGACCGCGGCGTACGCGTCGAGGATCCCGTAGCCGTAGTACGGGTCGATGCCCCGCGGCCCGGCGTCCCGGGCGTTCGAGCGGATCTGGGAGAGGACCTGCGCCGGGGTCAGCGACGGGTACAGGGTCCGGACCAGCGCGGCGGTGCCGGAGACGAGCGGAGCGGAGAAGGAGGTGCCGTCGCCGATGTAGTAGTCCGATCCGAGACCGGTGGAGACGATTTCGGCGCCGGGCGCGGCGACGTCGATCCAGTCGCCGTACGAGCTGAAGTCGGTGAGTTTGCCGGCGCCGTCGGTCGCGGCGACCGAGAGAACCTCGGAGTAGGCCGCGGGATACTGCGTCACGCCGTCGCCGTCGTTGCCGGCGGCGGCCACCACCAGGGCGCCCTTGCCGGTCGCATAGGTGATCGCGTCGTGCAGGGCGGTGTTGTCGCCCGGACCGCCGAGCGACATGTTGATGATCTTGGCACCGTGGTCGGCGGCCCAGATGACGCCATTGGCGATGTCGGAGTCGTACCCCCAACCCCGGTTGTCGAGCACCTTGATCGGCATCACGCGACCGGTCCAGGCGGCACCCGCCACGCCGACCCCGTTGTTGGTGTTGGCCGCCGCGATGCCCGCCACCATCGTGCCGTGGCCGTTGTCGTCGGCCGGCGAGGCGCCCGGCCTGATCGCGTTGTAACCGGCCACGGTCCGACCGACCAGGTCGGGGTGCGTCGTGTTCACACCGGTGTCGACCACCGCGATGATCTGGGCGGTGGAGCCCTTGGTGCGGTCCCACGCCTGGGGCAACCGGACCAGATCCAGATAGGACTGGTCGCCGTAGTAGTACCCCGGGTCGTTCGGCTTGACGCTGGCCGTGCGCTTGTAGTCGAGGCTGACGCCGGCGACCGCCGGGTCATCACGCAGGGTGCGCATCAGGTCGGCGGCCGGGGCGTCACCGTGCACCTTGACCCAGCGGGTCCCGCTGACGTCGGAGGTGGCACGGATGCCACGCCGGGAAAGGGCCTTGTCCTTTGCCGACTTCGAGGCGTCGGGCTTGAAGCGGACGAGGACGGCGCGCGGGTCGAATTCGCGTTCCTTCCGGTCACGCGAGTGTTCCGGCCGCGGCAACCGCTTGGCGCTGAACTCGTGGTCGGGCGGCTGGGCGGCATGCGCTGCCTGTACGCCCGGGACGAGCGTCCCGGTGACGGCCAGTACGAGCGCAGCCACCGCCGAGCGGCGGAGTGCCATGTAATCCCCCGTGGGTCGAATCGATCAGAGCACCGCAGCCAGGGAAGGCATTGCGGGCCGTCGAAGCGTTGCAGACCGGGGATGGCGACGCTACCGCCGAACGGGCGAAGCCGTCGAGCCCACCGGCCACGGCCCGGTCGCCGGCTGCTGACCCCGCCCGCGGCAGTGAAACCGTCTGCCAGAACCGGACCGCCCTGCGACTCTTGCCCGCCCGCCCGACCCCTCCTAACGTGGTGCGTTCCCAATCGGATGGTCGGGCCTCGGCGCGCCACCCAGAGCATCCGCGCGGCCAGGAGAAGGGTGGGACCCGCCATGAGCGGTCAGCAATCTGAGAATCAGCGGGGGCACAACGTTCTGGCGATCGCGGCCTGTTGCGTGGGGCTGGGGTCGCTGCTGCTCATCAGCGTGGGCCTGGCCGGCCAGCTGGAGCTGCCGATCAGGGCTCTGATCCCGCTGCTGCTGGTCACCGGAGGCGCGGTTGTCCTCGGCGCGGTCGGACTGAAGCAGATCAAGGCGAATGGGCAACGCGGTCGCGGGCTGGCGGTTGCTGGATGCGGGGCTGGCGCAGCCGGGTTTCTGGTCATGTCTGTCGTCTTCGGAGCTCTGACGTCGGGGCTGGCCGGCTGATATCCAGACTTACGGATGCCTGCCGAGGCGGATCTCCTCGGCAGGCATCCGCAGACCGTCCAGCCCTTGTGGTGCCAACTCGCGGGCCAACGCGGGCGCGGGCAGCGTCATACACTGTGCAGCCAGCGGTCGGTGGCGGCTCAAGAAGTTCGGAACCTAACCCATGGGCAACGGAAGGGCGCTCGGCCTGCGGGAACATCGGTTAAGGGCCTACCCGCCTGCCGGGCTTCGACCTCGGTAGCCCTGATTTCCTGTCGATGTGGCACGGTCCGGGCAAGCACCTGATGGAGTGGCGCGACGTGGCATCTCAGGGGACACCCACAAACCCGGCGGGCCGTCGTCGCCCGGCCATCACCATCGCGCTGTGCGGAGGCCTCGCCGCGATTGTTGTCCTCCTGGTCGTAATCCCTATCAGGACCGGTGGCAGCTGGGGCGTGCTCAACAGCCTGCGTTCATCTTCTTCAGCTACGCCTGAGCCGGGGCCGACCTCGAAACCGACGTCCGACCTGGGGGCCGGGGCCCCTGCGGCGCCGCTCATCAGGGCTTGCCTGAAGCAGACCAAGGGCCTGGAGGTGTACGACTTCTACCTGCGCGACATACCTGAGGACCGGTGGGGAGAGCCGGTCAGCGGCACTCTCATCGCACTCGGTGAGCCATACGTGCTCTGGCTCTTCGACGCTGATTGCAAGCCTTACCGGGCGGTCGCCGTGCCACGGGGAGACAGCCGCACGTTCACGGCGTACGTGGGCCAGGTTTGGCACTACGCCGAGGCGCCAGCGAAGCAGCCTGGTGACAGCTTCAACTACCGCGTCTTCAGTCCGTCCAACAGTGACGCCTGGGTGACATTCAGCGACACCGGACGTCTTATCTACCGCACGGAATAGCCGAGCTGCGGATCTCCTCGGCGGGGCCCCCGGCAAGCCGGGCCGGCGCGGCGCGGGATGCGGACCAGTTGTTGGCCCACGCCACTGGCGGCGGCGTGGTCGACCCCGGAAAACGGCGAAGCCCAGGCCGTTGACCTGGGCTTCTTGACCGAGCCGCCGGACGGAATCGAACCGTCGACCTACGCATCACGAGATCAAGTTGCCCACCACCGTCTACCTGCTCCAACCCCGGCTGGCCTGCGGAAACCCCTCTCGGCATCGCTGAAGAGCCGTCAGCTCTTGTGGGTGAGGACGTTGATGACCCTGCCGTTGGGGTCACGCATGAAGAAGCGTCGGACTCCCCATGGTTCGTCGGTGAGTGGGTGCACGATCTCAGCGCCGGCCTTTCGGGCGGCCTGATGCGCGGCATCGACATCATCGACCTCCACGGACACGTCGGGAATGACCGGTGCGGTGGCATCGTGGGTCATGAGACTCAGCTGGGCTGTCGGGTTGGCGCGATCGCTCAAAGTGACGATCCAGCCCAGGTCCATGACGACCTCGAAGCCAAGCACCTCGACGTAGAAGGCGGTGGCCGCCGCGATGTCTTCGGTTGCAAGGTCGGGCATTGTGCGCTTTATGACCATGAGGGCCATCGTGCCTCGCGACAGCCTCGTCGACCAGGCCTGCCCGTCTTGTACGGCGGGCGCTCGCCCTGCCGGACGAGTCTCAATAGCACCTCGGGAAACGGCGAAGCCCAGGCCGTTGACCTGGGCTTTCTCACCGAGCCGCCTGACGGAATCGAACCGTCGACCTACGCATTACGAGTGCGTCGCTCTAGCCGACTGAGCTAAGGCGGCAACGATCGCCAAGTGTACGGCACATCGCGCCGGGAACCGAACGGGATCCCTCGGCCCACCTCCGGGATCCGGACATCGTGGCGGAATCGGTACGTCCGCAGGAGAGCATTCCTGGTCGGGCAGGACTACCCTGCGGAAGGTGAGCGAGGATCACGTACCGCCGCACCAGCCGATCCCCGAGGCGCACCCCGGCGAGCGGGCCGACCGCAGGCCGCGCAGCCTGGACCCGCTGGAGCTGGGCTTCACCCCGCGTAAACCGGTCCCCTGGCTCGCGCCGCTACTGCTGATCAGCACCGGGCTGCGTACCCTGCTGGCGTTGCTGTTCGGGGCGTACCTGGACAAGCGGGAGCTGCAGAACGCGTTCGGCGACGGGACGTTCCGGCAGGTCGGGCCGGACGGCGGGCTCTGGCTGGACTACGTGGCCGACCTGGGTGACGGCTTCGACGCGACATACTCGGTGGCGTATCTGCTCGCGCAGCCGGAGCTGACGGTCGACGGACATCGGCTGCCACGGGCGCAGACCCTGGTGATGGGGGGCGACCAGGTCTACCCGTCGGCCGCCTACGCGGCGTACGAGGACCGGTGCAAGGGGCCGTACCAGGCCGCGTTGCCGGTGCCGCCGCCCGCACAGCCGACGATCTTCGCGGTCCCCGGCAACCACGACTGGTACGACGGCCTCACCGCCTTCCTGCGGCTGTTCGTCCGGTCCCGGGATCGGAACTTCGCCGGCTGGGTCACCGGCCAGTCCCGGTCGTACTTCGCGACCGAACTGCCCGCCGGCTGGTGGCTGCTCGGCCTCGACGACCAGTCCGGGTCATACCTGGACGACCCGCAGCTCGCCTACTTCGACAAGGTCGCCCAGCAGCTCACCCCGCAGTCGAAGGTGATCCTGGCCGTGCCGGCGCCGACCTGGGTCAAGGCCGCCGACCACCCCACCGCGTACGACTCGATCGACTACTTCATCCGGACGATCATCGCCCCGACCGGGGCGCAGGTGCGGCTGTTGATCTCCGGCGACCTGCACCACTACGCCCGCTACACCGGCCCGGACCGGCAGCTCATCACCTGCGGGGGCGGCGGTGCCTACCTCTACCCCACGCACACGCTGCCCGAGCGGCTGGAGGTGCCGCCGCGCGACACGCTGTCCCGCCGCGCCAGCCGCACCCGCGAGTACGATCTGGCGGCCCGCTTCCCGGAGAAGGCCCGCTCGCGGCGCTACGGCTGGGGGATCTTCGCCCGGCTGCCGTTCCGCAACCCGGGGTTCACCACCCTGCTGGGCACCCTGCACACGCTGCTGATGCTGGCCATGGCGGGGGTGACGGCGCACCGGGCGGGCGCCACCGAGCAGCGGCTGTTGAGCGTACCGCTGGTGATCATGTTCGTGGTGACCATGCTGAGCGCGGCGTTCTTCGCGAAACCGCCCGGCGCCGAGGGGAAGCGGCATGCCCGGCACTGGATCCTCGGCGTCTCACACGGGCTGGCCCACGTCGCGTTGGCCGCCGCGGGCACCTGGCTCTGGCTGAAGCTGCCCTTCTATGACTGGCCGTGGCCGTTGCCGTTGGCTGCGGCGGCGGTGCTGTACGGGCCGGTGATCGGCCTGGTCGCCAGTCAGCTCGTGGCGTTGTATCTGCTGGTGGCCGGGTCGTTCGGGGTGAACGTGAACGAACTCTTCGCCGGCCAGGGCATCGAGGACTCGAAGGCGTTCCTCCGGATCCGCATCGATCCGGACGGCACGCTGACGATCTACCCGATCGCGCTGGACCGCGTCTCGCACACCTGGCAGCTCAACCCCGACCAGTCCCCCACCGCCTCCTGGCTGACCCCCCAGACTCCCCTGCACCCCCACCTCGCCGAACCCCCCATCGTCCTCCGCTGACCGCCCAGCGATGTCGATCAAGGAGTTCGCGTCGCCGCCACAGCGATTTCTGACGCAAACTTCTTGATCAACGCGGAACCGCGGGGTGGGTGGGGGCAGGGGTGGGGGGTGGGGGTTAGGGGGTGTAGTGCTGGTCGTGGGCTTGGCGGGGGGCGCAGACGGAGGCTCGGCTGCACGAGCAGCGGCTGCCGTCGGCGTCCAGGCGGACGGTGACCGAATCCCTCGGGACGCTGTGGCCGACGACCTTGCCCTCTCCCTCGGGCGTGGACACCCGGCTGCCGATCGCCGGGGCGGACTCCTGGAACCGCTGGTAGAGCGGGTGCTCGTACTTGAGGCAGCACATCAGCCGGCCGCACGCCCCGGAGATGCGCAGCGGGTTGAGCGGCAGGTCCTGGTCCTTGGCCATCCGGATGGTCACCGGCTCGAAGTCGTTCAGGAAGGTGGCGCAGCACAGATCCCGGCCGCAGGAGCCGATCCCGCCCTGCACCCGCGCCGAGTCGCGGGCCGAGAGCTGCCGCAGCTCCACCCGGCAGTGCAGGGTGGCGCCCAGGTCGCGGACCAGCGAGCGGAAGTCGACCCGGTGCGGCGCGGTGAAGTAGATCGTGGTGCGGTCGCTGCCGGTCTCCGGCGTGGCGAAAACGTGGTCGACGGCCACCACCTTCATCGGCAGCCCGTGCTCGCGGATCAACTGTTTGGCGGCGACCTTGGCGTCGGCCTTGCGGCGGCGTAGCAGCTCGTCGCGGCGCAGGTCCTCCTCCTGGGCCAGCCCGGCCAGCCGGGGAAAGCCGGCCGTGTCCTCGTCCACCCACTGCGCGGCCCAGACGCACTCGGCCACCTCTGGCCCCTCGTCGGTGGGCACCAGCACCTTGTCGCCCACCTGCGGGCGCAACTCGCCCGGGTCGAGATAGTAGAGGCGCCCGTACCGGTTGAAACTGACCGCGCAGAGCATGCCCATGCCCACCACCCTACGACCCCGGCGCGGTTTCCGGCCCGCCCCCCGTCGCCGTCCGGTCACCCGGCGCAGCGATCCATGACTGTCGACTCGACCGAACCGCACCCACCCCCTCGTGCCGAAGGTCCTCGCCCGGACGGCTGAAACATCGGCCAGCCGCACGACAAACGACGACGCACCGCGTTGAGTGGAAGCAGACCTGCGGGGGGTGCAGGGGATAACCACGGCGTCGCCGGCCGAGTTGCCGGCGGCGCCGTGGCGTTGTACGCCGCCTCGGACCTGCGTCAAAGCCCCTGGCCGGCGGAGGACCTCGACACCGGCCCTAGCCGATCCGCATGGTCGAGTTGGCTGCCCGGACGCCGGTGGGCCGCTCCCGCCACGTCGACTCCGCCAGGCTCGGCGCCCACTGGCGCAGCAGCGTCTCCGCGCCGTCGTACGCCACGCCGAGCACGCCCAGCACCCGGGTGGCGATCTCCGCCGCCGCAAGCGCCCCGGCACGATCGTCGCCGCCCACCCTGGTGGCCGCGTGCACGGTGACCGCCTCGGCCGAGGGCAGCACGTCGGCCAGCGCCCGGGCCAGGGCGAGCCGGCTCCCCTCCACCCAGTCGGCCAGCGCGTCGGCATAGCCGGCGGTCGACTCCAGGCGCCCGACCAGGCTCTCCGGCCCCTCGTCCAGGTGGCGGAGCAGGGTGGTGCGGGCCTCGTCGTACGCCGAGGCGGCCGGCCCGGACCAGGCGACCGGATCGGCGAGCATGGTGCAGGCGTCGTCGTATCCCCGGATCAGCCGGCGCACGGCGTGGCCAGCGTCGGCCAGCGGCGCCGGATGCAGGTCGAGGAACTCGCGCACCGCCGCGCCGGGGAGCACCTGGATGCGGCGCAGCAGCGGCCAGAGCCGGTGCCCCTCGGGCGCGCCGGCGGCGAGCAGCGTGTCGACCCGGGCCAGCAGGTCGAGGCCCGGCTCGGCGAGGCGGTCCAGGGCGTCCATCACGCCTCCCGGGCCAGCCGGTGACGGACCGAGTCGTCGGTGCTCGCGTACCGGTCGGCGGCGTCGCGCAGGGCGGACGCGGCGGCGGCCAGCCGGGTCGCGGCACCGTGGGCTTCCCGGGCCCGGTCGCCGGTGGCACCGGTCCACTGCCCGTGCAGGGCGCGGCCGACCTCACCGGGCCGGCCCTCGGCGTGCGCGCCGAACGCGGGGTGCGGCGGGTCGGTGGCGGTAACCGTGCGGGCCACCGTGGCGAGGGTGGTGCTGGCCTCCTCGAGGCGGGCGGCCAGCACGCGCAGCGTCTCCATGTCAGGCTCCCGCCAGCGGCCGGTACGCCGCGAAGGTCTCGTTGTGCAGCTTCTCCCGGGCCCACTGGGCGGCGTCGGCGGCAGCGGTGACCGCGGCCCGCACCGAGCCGGCGACGTCCCGGGGGTTGCGCTGGTGCAGCGGCGCGAGGAAGCGGACGTCGGTGATCCGCCCGCCAGCGGTCACCGCCACCTCGACGAGCCCGTCGGGTGAGCGGACGGTGACCTCGACCGCGTCGACCGCCTGGTCGAACTCGGCCTGCAGGGTCTCGATGCGCCGGTAGCGCCGCACCGCCTCCTCGATCCAGGCCTCGTCGATCTCGCCCCGCGGCATCGGCGGACTCCTCCCGGGCTGTCCATCACTGAGCGTGCCGCCACCGTCACCGCGGCACCCCGGACCGTACCGCACGTCAATCGAGCCTGTCGATGCCCTGTGGACAACCCCGGACGCCGGTCCAGGGGTGCCTCCTGGGTCCCCGTCGAGCCGGGACGTGGCCCAGGCGGCGGCAAAGATCCGGGAGAGACCGGCTAGCCCTTCCAGAGGGAAAGCATCATCGCCTCCACCGCGATCCGCGGCTTGACGTTCGCCTCGATCGCCGCCCGGCACTCCAGCACCGCCTCCAGCCGGCGCAGCGCCCCGTCGGCGTCCCACTTCCGCGCGCCGGCCTCGGCCATCGCGGCGGTGTCGCTGTGCACCGGGGCGACCGGCGCCCGCAGCGCGCTGGCCAGCGCGTCCCGGTAGAAGCCGGCGAGGTCGACCAGCGCCCGGTCGAGGGCGTCCCGCTGGGCCCGGGTGGCCCGCGACTTCTGCCGCTTCTCCAGATCCTTGAGCTGGCCGGCGGCACCCCGCATCGCCCCGGCCGCGCCGCGGCCGGTGCCGCCCGCGCCGAGCGCGGTCTGCAACGCGGCCCGTTCCGCCTCGTCGATCTCGGCGACCGACGCCGCCGCCTCCGCCTCGGCCGCCTCGATCAGCGCCGAGGCCGCGTCGAACGCCGCGCCCACCCCGGTCAGCCGGCGCGGCACGGCGAGCACCGCGTCGCGGCGCTGCCGGGCCTCCGGGTCGCGGGCCAGCCGCCGGGCCCGGCCCACGTGCCCCTGGGCGGCCGCCGCGGCCCACTCGGCCACGTCGGGCGCGATCCCGTCCCGGCGTACGAGCACGTCGGCCACGGCACCGGCCGGCGGCTGCCGCAGCGCCACGATCCGGCACCGCGACCGGATGGTCACCGAGACGTCGTCCGGGTGCGTGGACGGGGCGCAGAGCAGGAAGACCGTACGCGGTGGCGGCTCCTCGATCGCCTTGAGCAGGGCGTTCCCGGCCGCCTCGGTGAGCCGGTCGGCGTCGGAGATGATGACGACCTGCCAGCGCCCGCCGGACGGTGTGCTCGCCGCCCGGAGGACCAGCGCGCGCATCTCGCCGACGCCGATGGAGAGTCCCTCGGGCACCACCAGCCGGACGTCGGCATGGGTGCCGGCCAGTGTGGTGTGGCAGCCGGGACACTCGCCGCAGCCGGTGCCGTGCCGGCACTGCAACGCGGCGGCGAAGGCCCGCGCGGCGACGGACCGGCCGGAGCCGGGCGGCCCGGTGAAGATCCAGGCGTGGGTCATCCCCGCCCCGGGTCCGCCCGCCTCCGCCGGTCCACCCGGCTCGGCGGTCACCCCGGTCGGACCGGCCGCCGGCTCGACGTCGAACTCCTCGGCGAGCGCGTCGAGTTCGTCGTAGGAGTCGCCGGACGCAGCACCCGCCGCCGGCCCGGCGACGCGGGTCACGGGCGCGGCGGAGGCACGCAGCAGGGCGGCGGCCGAGTCGGCGGCACGGCGCAGCACCACCACCGCCTCGTCCTGCCCGACCAGGTCGGCGAAGACGTCCGGCATCAGGTGGGGCGCTCCATGGCCACCATCTCCGCCTCGGATAACTCGGGCTGGACCGTGGTGTCCGGGCCGTGGGCCGGCCGCGGGTGCACGATGCCGGCCGGGTCGACCAGGAACTCCTCCACGCGGCGGGCGACCGCCTCGGCGATCTCGTCGGCCGTCCGGGCGGCGTCGAGCACCAGGTAACGCTTGGGGTCGGCGGCGGCCAGGTCGAGGAAGGCGTACCGGACCCGCTCGTGGAACGCGATCGACTCGGCCTCCAGCCGGTCGGCGCCCTGGCTGCGGGACTCGACCCGGCTCAGGCCGACGCGCGGGTCGACGTCGAGGAGCACCACCAGGTCGGGCTTGAGCCCGCCGGTGGCCCACGAGGAGAGCCAGGAGACCTCCTCCGCCGGCAGCGTACGGCCGGCTCCCTGGTAAGCCAGGGACGAGTCGACGTACCGGTCGCTGATCACCACCGCGCCCCGGACCAGCGCCGGCCGGACCACGGTGGCGACGTGGTGTGCCCGGTCGGCGGCGTAGAGCAGCGCCTCGGCGCGCGGGGACGGGGCCTCGGTGCCCTCGTTCTCCAGCACCAGCGCACGGATCCGCTCACCGACGGCGGTGGCACCGGGCTCGCGGGTGACCAGCACGTCCCGCCCCTGGTCGCGCAGCCGGTCGGCGAGCGCGGCGAGCTGGGTGGACTTGCCGGCGCCCTCGCCGCCCTCGAAGACCACGAAGAGGCCGCTGGAGACGAAGGGCTCGGCCGGCATCAGCGGGCGGCCCCGGATCGAGCCCCACAGGTCGGCGAGGACCGGCACGCCCTTCTTGTCGTCCATCTGGCCGAACGCGCTGATCCCGGCGAAGATGCCGGCGACACCCGCGGCGAGCAGCAACAGCCGGGTCGACGAGACCGAGATGCCCAGGTCGGCGATGGGCAGCTGGCGCGAGCCACCGACCCCGACCAGGATGCTGCTCAGCGCGATGGCCAGGATCAGCACCAGCCGGGTGCCGATCTGCACCACCGCGAAGACGCGGCCGCGTACCTCGTCGGCGACCTCGCCACCGAGCAGGGTGGTGCCGGCCAGGAAGGCCATGCCGGCGCCCGCGCCGACCAGGATCGCGCCGAGGATCGCCATGGAGAGGTGGATCGCGAAGGCGAGCACCAGCACCGAGGCGCTGGCCAGCACGATGCTCATGCCGAACCAGCGCCGCCGGGACATGTCCCGGACGATCATCGGGCCGGCCCCGATGCCGATCGCCAGGCCGATGAAGATCGCGCCGAAGAGCAGGAAGAACGCGGCGTCGCCGGCGCCCAGCGAGGCGGCGAAGAACTTGGCGGTGCCGACCACGATGCCACCGCCGGCGAAGGCGCCGAAGATGCCGAGCACCAGGCCGCGGACCAGCGGGGTCTGGCCGATGAACCGCCAGCCCTCGGCGAACTGGCGCATCATGCTCTGCTCGGCGTCGTCCCGCTCGCCGGTACGCGTCTGGCTGATCTCCTTGATCCCGACGGCCACCACGATGGCGGTGGCCAGCCGGGAGAACGAGTTGACCCAGAGCGCGAGCTGGGCCGGCTCGGCCCAGCTCGGCAGGCTGCCCCCGACCAGGCCGCGCACGCTGCGGTCGAGCACCGCGGCGATGAGGGCGGCGGCGATCGGGGTGAGCCCGTACGTGGTGATCAGGGTGAGCTGGTTGGCCGTCTCCAGCCGGGCCCGGGGGATCAGGTTGGGGACCGCGGCCTCCTTGGCCGGGATCCACATCAGGGTGACCGTCTCGATCAGGAAGGTCGCGATCGCGGCCCAGGTGACCACCAGCGCGCCGCTGGCGCCGGTGAGCGCGTAGAGCGGGATGGAGGCGAAGAGCACGAAGCGCAGCAGGTCACAGATGACCATCGTCCAGCGCCGGTCGAAGCGGTCGGCGAAGACGCCGGCGACCGGGCCGAGCAGCAGGGCGGGCAGCAGCCGGATGGCGATCACCGAGCCGAACGCCGCGCCCTTGGCCGTGTCGCCGGAAACCTGGGCGGCGGCGAAGACGGAGGTGGCGAGCAGGCCGAGCCAGTCGCCGAAGGACGCGACACCGAGCACGATCCACAGCCGGCGGAACGGCCGGATACGCAGCACCGAGCGGATGGCGGCGGTCCCGGACCGGTCGGCCTGGGCCGCGGGCGACGACACGCCGGGCGACTCGCCGTTCTTCTGGCTTTCGATGGCCGTACCTCCACGTGCCGGCCCAGAGTTGGGCATCCCCGGTGGAACACTTTAGTCGCGGGCGGGAAGCGCTCCCTCTTGCGACATTCGCCTGCGTGCCGAGCCTAGGCCGCCGGCACCGCAGCCCGCAGCCCGGACAGACGCGAGGGTATTTCGCATTGCCCCCCAGACAGTTAGCGTTCAGACGTGGCCACCGAATCTGACAAACTGCGCGATCGACTCGATCGCGCAACCGCACACCTCGATCCGCCGTACGCCGTGGTAGACCTCGCCGCCTTCGATGCCAACGCGGACGCGCTGGTCAGCCGGGCCGCCGGCAAGCCGCTCCGGGTCGCCAGCAAGTCGATCCGCACCCGAGAGCTGCTGAGCCGGGTGCTGGCCCGGCCCGGCTGGCAGGGCGTGATGGCGTTCACCCTGCCCGAGGCGATCTGGCTGGCCCGCACCGGCGTCAGCGACGACGTGCTGGTGGCGTATCCCACGGCCGATCGGGGAGCGCTCGCCGAACTGGCCGCCGACCCGGCACTCGCCGACGCGGTGACCCTGATGGTCGACGACCCCGGCCAGCTCGACCTGGTCGACGCGGTATGCCCGCCCAAGGGCCGGCCGGCCCTGCGGATCTGTCTCGACCTGGACGCCTCCTGGCGGCCCCTGGGCGGACGGGTGCACCTGGGCGTCCGCCGCTCCCCGGTACACAGCGCCCGGGCGGCCGGCGCGTTCGCTGCCGCCGTCGCCGCCCGGCCGGGCTTCCGGCTGGTCGGCCTGATGTCGTACGAGGCGCAGATCGCCGGGCTCGGCGACGCGCCGCCCGGACAGGCGGTACGCGGTGCGGCGATCCGGGCCGCCCAGCGCCGGTCGTACCGGGAACTGCTGGACCGGCGGGCGGCGGCGGTCGCCGCGATACGCAAGCACGCCGACCTGGAGTTCGTCAACGGCGGCGGCACCGGCAGCGTGGCCGCCACCAGCGCCGATCCCGCGGTCACCGAGGTCACCGCGGGATCGGGCCTGTACGGGCCGATGCTGTTCGACGCGTACCGGGCCTGGCGCCCCACCCCGGCGGCGTTCTTCGCCTGCGCGGTGGTCCGCCGGCCGGCACCCGGGCTGGCCACCGTGCTCGGTGGCGGCTGGATCGCCTCGGGCTCGGCCGGGGAGAGCCGGCTACCGCGCCCGTGGCTGCCGGCGGGCCTGAAGCTGCTCGGGTCGGAGGGCGCCGGCGAGGTGCAGACCCCCCTCGTCGGCACGGCCGCGACCACCCTGCGGGTCGGCGACCGGGTCTGGTTCCGCCACGCCAAGGCCGGTGAGCTGTGCGAGCGGGTCAACGAGCTGCATCTGGTCGACGGCGACGAGGTGGTCGCCACCGCACCCAGCTACCGGGGCGAGGGCCACGCCTTCCTCTAGGAAGAGGCCGGAAGGGTGACGGCGGGTCCCGGCGCACCACGGGAACCCGCCGCTGCTCGTCCCGCCCGATCACACCCCCGGCGCCGCACGATGCCACGCCACCGGCGCCGGCCCGGCTCAGCCGGGCTGGGCAGCCTCCGTCCGGGCGTCGAGCTGCCGGTGCAGGTACTCCCGGACCAGCGCCTTCGCCTCGACCTGCACCCGCTCGTCACCCTCCGGTTGGCGCCGGAACGCCAACTTGATCAGGGCGTCGACCGCCTCCACCGCGACCTCCAGATGGAACCGGAAGTCGGGTACGCCGTCCAGGCCGAACCGCTCGGTGAGCAGCCGGGCGAGCTGGTCGGCGATCACGCCGTTGTTGTCCCGCTGCTCGTCGAGCAGGTGCAGGTCAACCACGTCGCCGAAATGCAGGATACGGAACCCCGGGACGGTGCGGTGCATCGCGATGTACTCGTCGATCGCCGCGTCGACGCCGCCCCACCAGTCGGTCAGATCCTCGGAGGCGAACCGCTCGTCGAGCCGCTGGAGGTAGGACTCCAGCGTACGCAGGGTCAATGCCTGCACGATCGCCCGCTTGTCCGGGAAGAACTGGTAAACCGAACCGATCGCGACCTCGGCACGCTCGGCCAGCAGGGTGGTGGTCAACCCCTCGTATCCCACCTCGTCGACGAGCTCCGCGCAGGCGTCCAGCATCCGCTGGACCCGCGCGACACTTCGACCCTGCACCGGTACGCGGCGCAGCGGCCCGGTCGTGGCGGCTGGTGTGGACACTCGGCGCCACCCCCCTTCGACGGATGAACCTATCTACACGTCACCAGACTGTGACTACCGGTACAACGAGCGGGCCCCGATTGCGGTATTTACCAGGAACAACGTTCCTGATATGAATTCAGTTCTTATTCATGTCGAGGAGCGTCCATGTCGGGCATGCCAGCCGCCTGGTCCAACTGGGCCGGCAACCAGCACAGCACCGCCGCTCTCGTGACGCGCCCCCGGACCGTCGCCGAGGTCGTCGAGGCGGTCGGTGCCGCCGCCGATGCCGGCCGGACGATCCGGGCGGTGGGCAGCGGTCACTCGTTCACCGGGGCCGCCCTGACCGACGGGCACCGGCTCGAGCTGTCCGACCTGGACACCGGTGTCACCGTCGACACCGTCCGCCGACTGATCACCGTACCGGCCGGGATGACCCTGCACGCACTCAACGAACTGCTCGCCACCCACGGCCTGGCCCTGCCCAACCTCGGCGACATCGACGCGCAGACCGTGGCCGGCGCACTCTCCACCGGCACCCACGGCACCGGCGCCCGGCTCGGCTGCCTCTCCACCTTCGTCACGGCGCTGACCCTGGTCACCGGCACCGGCGAGGTGCTGCACTGCTCCGCGGACGCGCACCGCGACGTCTTCGCCGCCGCCCGGGTCGGGCTCGGCGCGGTCGGGATACTTGTCGAGGTCACCCTGCGCTGCGTCGACGCCTTCGTGCTCCGCGCGCACGAACGGCCGGCGGCGCTGGACGCGGTGCTGGCCGACCTGCCGTCACTGGTCGGCCAGCACGACCACGTCGAGTTCTACTGGTTCCCGTACACCACGCGGGTGCAGGTCAAGACCAACGACCGGGTGGACGCCGACGACCGGCCGCTGCCCCGCTGGCGGGGCTGGCTGGACGACGAGTTCCTGGCCAACAGTGTCTTCGCCGGGGCCTGCCGGCTGGGCCGGGCCGCGCCGGCGCTCGTACCGGGAATCAGCGCGGTCTCCGCCCGGGCGCTCACCGAACGCACCTACACCGGCCGCTCCGACCGGGTCTTCTGCACCCCGCGCCGGGTCCGCTTCGTGGAGATGGAGTACGCCCTTCCCCGCGCCGTCCTGCCGGCCGCACTCGACGCGCTCCGGCGGATCGTGGACGGGCTGCCGTTCAAGGTGCTCTTCCCGGTCGAGGTGCGGTTCACCGCCGCCGACGACATCTGGCTCTCCCACGGGTACGGGCGGGACTCGGTCTACCTCGCCATCCACCAGTACGTGGGCATGCCCTTCGAGCCGTACTTCCGGGCGTTCGAGGAGGTGGCGACGGAGCTGGACGGCCGCCCGCACTGGGGCAAGCTGCACTACCGGGACGCGGAATCGCTCACCACCGCGTACCCGAAATTCGCCGACTTCCTGACCGTCCGCGACCGCCTTGACCCCGACCGCCGCTTCACCAACCCCTACCTGACCCGGATCCTCGGCACCTGACCGCCAACCTCCAGACCTTGGAAGATCTCGGCCCCGCGGGCCGATTCCTTCCAAGACCCTTTCGGGTTCCGGTCAGGGGGTCTTCTTGGCCGTCGCCTTCTTTGGCGCGGCCTTCTTGGCCGGAGTGGCCTTCTTGGCCGGAGCTGCCTTCTTCGCGGCTGCCTTCTTCTTGGGGGCTGGGCCCTTGGCTCGCTTCTCGGCGAGCATCTCGGAGGCTTCCTCGAGAGTCAGCGCCTCCGGGGTCTGCCCGCGCCGCAGCGACGCGTTGGTCTCCCCGTCGGTGACGTACGGGCCGAACCGGCCGTCCTTGACGACCAGCGGCTTCTCGGTCAGCGGGTCGGCGCCCATCTCCCGCAGCGGCGGCGCGGCGGCCCGGCGCTGGCGGGTCTTCGGGGCGGCCAGCAGGGCCAGCGCCTCGTCCAGCGTGACGGTGAACATCTTCTCTTCCGAGTCCAGCGAGCGGAACTCGTCACCGCGCTTGACGTACGGTCCGTAACGGCCGTTGTTGGCGAACACCTCGGCCCCGTCCGGGGCCACCCCCACCAGCCGGGGCAGGCTGAGCAGCTTCAGCGCCTCGTCGAAGGTGAGCGCCTCCGGCGACTGCGAACGCAGCAACGAGGACTTGCGCTCCCCGCTGGCCACGTACGGGCCGAACCGGCCGGACTTGAGCACGATCGGCTCGCCGGTGGCCGGGTCGTCGCCGAGCTTGCGCTCGCCCCCGCCGCCGAGGAACAGCTCGTGCACCTTCTCCGGGGTCAGCTCGTCGGGCGCGAGACCCTCCGGGATCGGTGCCCGGTCGCCGTGCGTGCCGCCCTCCTCGCCCTCACCGGTCGGTGTGGGCTGCTCACCCGGCAGCGCGCGCTGGAGGTAAGGACCGTACCGGCCGACCCGGACCACGACCTCGCGCCCCTCGTCGTCGGTGAAGAGCGGGATCGAGTTGACACTGCGCGCGTCGATGTCGCTGAGGTTCTCGGTCACCAGCTTCTTGAGCCCGCCGGCGTGGGCGATCGCCTGGTCGCCGGTGCCGTTGGCGCTGCCGAAGTAGAACGAGGTGAGGAAGTCCACCGCCGCGTGGTCGCCGCCGGCGATCTCGTCCAGCTCGTTCTCCATGCTGGCGGTGAAGTCGTAGTCGATCAGGCGCGGGTAGTGCCGCTCCAACAGCCCGATCACCGCGAACGCCAGGAACGACGGGATCATCGCCTGGCCGCGCTTGACGACGTAGCCCCGGTCCTGGATGGTCTGCATGATCGAGGCGTACGTCGACGGGCGGCCGATGCCCAGCTCTTCGAGCGCCTTGACCAGCGACGCCTCGGTGTAGCGGGCGGGCGGCTGGGTGTGGTGTCCCTGTGCGGCCAGTTCCTCGGCGGTCAGCGGCTGGTCCTTCACCAGGGTGGGCAGCCGCCGCTCGGCGTCCTCGGCCTCGGCGTTCTCGTCGTCGCTCGACTCGACGTACGCGCGCAGGAAGCCCGGGTCGGTGATGGTCTTGCCGGTCGCGCCGAAGTCGGCCTCCTCCTGCGTCGAGGAGACCGCCCGGATCCGCACCGAGACGCTGGAGCCGACCGCGTCGGTCATCTGCGAGGCGATAGTGCGGCGCCAGATCAGCTCGTAGAGCTTGAACTCCTCGGCCGACAGCTCCTTGGCCACCTCGCCCGGGGTACGGAAGTTGTCCCCCGCCGGGCGGATCGCCTCGTGCGCCTCCTGCGCGTTCTTCACCTTGCCGGTGTAGCGGCGCGGCTCCGGCGGCACGCTGCGCTCGCCGTACAGCTCGACGATCTGCCGACGGGCCGCCGCGATGGCGGTCTCCGACAGGTTCACCGAGTCGGTACGCATGTAGGTGATGTAGCCGTTCTCGTAGAGCCGCTGCGCGGTGCGCATCGTCTGCTGCGACGAGAACCGCAGCTTGCGGGCCGCCTCCTGCTGGAGCGTGGAGGTGATGAACGGCGCGTACGGGCGGCGGCGGTAGGGCTTCTCCTCGACCCGGGTGACCGTGAACGGACGACCCTCCAGGCGGGCCGCCAGCCCTCGCGCCCCGCCCTCGTCGAGGTGCACCACGCCCGCGCCGGCCCTCACCCGGCCGGTGGTCGACTCGAAGTCCTTGCCGGTGGCGATCCGGTCGCCGTTCAGCGCGATCAGGGTGGCGTTGAAGGTGCGCGGCCCGTCGCCCTTGTTCACCACCGCGAGGGTGGCCAGGATGTCCCAGTATTCGGCGGTGCGGAAGGCCATCCGCTGCCGCTCCCGCTCGACGACGATCCGGGTCGCCACGGACTGCACCCGGCCCGCCGAGAGCTTCGGCATGACCTTCTTCCACAGCACCGGGGAGACCTCGTAGCCGTACAGCCGGTCGAGGATGCGCCGGGCCTCCTGGGCGTCGACCAGGTCCCGGTCGATCTCCCGCGGGTTGGCCACCGCGGCCTGGATGGCCGGCTTGGTGATCTCGTGGAAGACCATCCGCTTGACCGGCACCTTGGGCTTGAGCGTCTCCACCAGGTGCCAGGCGATCGCCTCGCCCTCGCGGTCCTCGTCCGTCGCCAGGAAGATCTCGTCGACCTCCTTGGCCAGCTTGGTCAGCTTGCTGATCTGCTGCTTCCGGTCGGCGGAGACCACGTAGAGGGCGTGGAAGCCGTTGTCGACGTCCACGCCGAGCCGCGCCCACGGCTCACCCTTGTACTTGGCCGGCACGTCGGCGGCGTTGCGGGGCAGGTCCCGGACGTGGCCGAAGCTGGCCTCCACGACGTACCCCGGGCCGAGGTAGCCCGAGATCGTCTTGGCCTTCGCCGGTGACTCGACGATGACCAGACGGGTGGTTCCAGCGTTGCTCGGCACGTCTCTCTCCGACCCTCACTCCTGTGTTCGGCCCGTGCCCGGGCCGCCCTGCCCACCGCCCGTTTCGGGCAGTGTCATACCAGCCGGACCACCGGTGGTCCGGATGTCCAACGTAACGCGCCGTCCGCGTTCCGGGTTTCGTGGGCGGCAAACGATCCGGTTCGGGCGACTGCCGGCCGGCTCGCGCGGCGGCACCCGCCGAACGGCGTCACCGTACACCGTGGGTAGGGTGTCGAGCAGGTCACTGTGACGATCACTCACCCTCGGGCGAAGCGACACCGACCCGTTTTCCTGGGCAAACCGCCAAGTGGCGGTGTCCGGGATCGGACAGCCGGTGGGCTTGCGCCCAGGCCGGTCGGTGCCCGGCAGCCCGGGCGTCAGCCGGCGCCCGGCCATTCGGCCGCCGGTGCGGCCCGGGGTCGGTCACCCACCAGCTCGGCCAGCCGGGCCACCCGCCGCCCGGTGATTCGGTACGCGGGCCCGCCCTCGTCCGGCTCGACGAACGCCGCCGGCAGACCCACCGCGGCGAGCGCGACCCGTACCCGCGGCCAGCACTCCTCGTCGGCCGGACCGAGGCCGAGCTGGAAACCCGCCGGGTCGGCCGATCCGGCGGCGGCCAGCCAGAGCCGCAGCCGCCGCCCGTTGAGGTGGAAGCCGGCCGGCGGGCGCTTCGCCGCGCCGCGCAGCCAGGCCGTGGCGAGCGGGGCCAGCGTGGTGGCGTACGCGGTGCGGACCAGGTGCCGGCCGTCCTCCGTCGGCTCCCAGGTCGCCGCCACGCCCCGCGCGTCCAGCTCGGCCACCAGCACGTGCACCCGCCAGGCCGCCGCCACCACCACCGCGATCCGGGCGGTACCGCCCATCCGGACCAGCTCCGCCGGCCCGGCGAGCAGCCCGGCCAGGTCCGCCAGGGCCGGGTCGGCCGCCTCGGTGGAGAACAGCGAGGGCTGGCGGATCGGGTTCGGGGATGGTGGCGTCAGCGACACTCCGGGACCTCGTCGAAGGCCTCTTTCAGCTCTGGCGAGTTGAGCTTGCTGGTGTCCAGCGCGCTCGCGCCGTACTCCTTGTTGAGAGTGTCCACCGCGGCCCGCACCCCGTCATAGAACGGGCCCGGTTGGGCGGTGTCCAGCCCTTCGATGGTGACCCGGGCCCGACCGTACGCGTCGCGTACCTTGCTCAGCGAGGCGCGGAACGAGGCGGAGATCTCCTCGCCGTGGTCGGTCTCCGGCACGCCGGCCTGCTCGACCCGGTGCCGGGCGGTCTCGCTGGCCTGCTCGGCCCCGGCGAAGAGCCGGACCAGGTTCTCCTTGGCCTGCGCCGGGGTGGTCTGCGCGGTCATCTGCTGCTGGGTGCTGCTGGTCAGCTTGTTGATCTCCGCGCGCCACGGGGTGAGCGCCTGGCAGACCGACGCGGCCCAGACCCGGGGGCTGGGGCCGCCGCACCCGGCGAGGACCAGACCGAGCGTGGCCAGGACCACCGTGAGCTTTCCGGCGGCTGTCGCCCGGCGCGTACGCATGCGAAGCAGCGTACGGCCTCCCGGTGGAAGTGCCAGTGGTCAGGTTTCGGGCCCGGGGCCCACCGAACGGGCCGGTCCCCGGCCGGCACTCACGCCGACCGGGAACCGTGACCGTCTCGCCGGGATCAGGCGCCGACCGCCTCCACCCGCTCCTCCGGGCTGCCCGCGCCGGCGTCACCGGAATCGGCCATCGCGACGCCCTGGCGCTTGCTGAACACCACGGCCGCCACGATGATCAGCGCGGCCACCAGGGCGATCGTGACCCGCAGGCCGGTGTTCTTGTCCGTGCCCACGCTCCAGGCCACCACGGCCGGCGCGATCAGCAGCGAGACCAGGTTCATCACCTTGATCAGCGGGTTGATCGCCGGACCGGCGGTGTCCTTGAACGGGTCGCCGACGGTGTCACCGATGACGGTGGCGGCGTGCGACTCGGAGCCCTTGCCGCCGTACGCGCCGTCCTCGACCAGCTTCTTGCCGTTGTCCCAGGCGCCGCCGGAGTTGGCCAGGAAGACCGCCATCAACGTGCCCGCCCCGATCGCACCCGCCAGGTACGACGCCAGCGCGCCGGGGCCGAGGCCGAAGCCGACCGCGATCGGCGCCATGATGGCCAGCAGGCCGGGGGTCATCAGCTCGCGCTGCGCGTCCCGGGTGCAGATGTCGACGACCTTGCCGTACTCGGGGCGCTGGGTGCGGTCCATGATGCCGGGCAGCTCGCGGAACTGCCGGCGTACCTCCATCACGACGGCGCCGGCCGAGCGGGAGACCGCGTTGATGGCCAGGCCGGAGAAGAGGAAGACCACCGCCGCGCCGACGATCAGGCCGACCAGGTTGCGCGGGTTGGCCACGTTGAGCGCGTTGAGGATCTCGGTGCCGACGTCGCCCACGCCCGCGTCCGCGTACGAGCTGCGCAGCGTGTCGGTGTACGAGCCGAAGAGGGCGGTCGCGGCCAGGACCGCGGTGGCGATCGCGATGCCCTTGGTGATCGCCTTGGTGGTGTTGCCGACCGCGTCCAGCTCGGTCAGCGTCCGCGCGCCGTGCTCGTCGATGTCGCCGGACATCTCGGCAACGCCCTGCGCGTTGTCGGAGATCGGGCCGAAGGTGTCCATCGCGACGATCACGCCGACGGTGGTGAGCAGGCCGGTGCCGGCCAGCGCGACCGCGAACAGCGACAGGGTGATGGAGCTGCCGCCGAGCAGGAACGCGCCGAAGACGCCGGCGCCGATCAGCAGCGCCGAGTAGACCGCCGACTCCAGGCCGATGCTGATCCCGGCGAGGATGACGGTGGCCGCGCCGGTCTGCGAGCTCTTGCCGATGTCCTGTACCGGGCGCCGGTTGGTCTCGGTGAAGTAGCCGGTGAGCGCCTGGATCGCGGCGGCCAGCACGATGCCGATCAGCACCGCGCCGATGGCGACCAGCCGCGGGTTACGGCTGACGTCGGTCAGCCCGCCCGCCAGCTCGCCGAAGGTCGCCGGGAGGTAGGCGAAGGCGGCGACCGCCACCAGCACCGCGGAGATCAGCGCGGAGAGGAAGAAGGCCCGGTTGATGGCGGTCAGGCCGTTGCGGTCGGTGGTACGCAGCCGGGTGATGAAGACGCCGATGATCGCGACGATCGCACCGATGCCGGAGACGATCAGCGGGAAGACCAGGCCTTCCTCGCCGAACGCGGCCCGGCCCAGGATCAGCGCGGCGACCAGGGTGACCGCGTACGACTCGAAGAGGTCAGCGGCCATGCCGGCGCAGTCACCGACGTTGTCGCCCACGTTGTCGGCGATGGTGGCCGCGTTGCGCGGGTCGTCCTCCGGGATGCCCTGCTCGACCTTGCCGACCAGGTCGGCGCCGACGTCGGCGGCCTTGGTGAAGATGCCGCCGCCGACCCGCATGAACATGGCGAGCAGCGCGGCGCCGAAGCCGAAGCCCTCCAGCACGGTCGGGGCGTCACCCTTGTAGAGGAGGACGACCAGCGCGGCGCCGAAGAGGCCGAGGCCGACGGTGAGGAAGCCGACCACGCCACCGGTCCGGAAGGCGATCTTCATGGCGCCCTCGCGCCCGCCTTCCCGCTCCCGGGCGGCCGCGGCGACCCGCAGGTTGGCGCGGGTGGCCAGCCACATGCCGGCGCCGCCGATGAACGCGCTGAACCCGGCGCCCACCACGAAGAACGCCGAGCGGCCGATCTTCACCAGGGTCTGGCTGCCGTCGGTGTCGTGCACCGGCAGCAGGAACAGCAGCACGACGGCGATGACCACGAAGATCGCCAGGGTGCGGAACTGCCGGAGCAGGTACGCCGACGCGCCCTCCTGCACGGCCCCGGAGATCTCCTGCATGTTCTTGGTGCCCGTACCGGCTGCCAGCACCGCCTTGGTCAGGGTGGCGGCGAAGACGAGCGCCACCAGCGCGATGACCGCGGCGATGACGATGTACGTCATGTTGGCTCCGGTAAGGGACAGAGCGCCGCCGTCGGCGGCCATGGTCCCGGACATCTATGTCCTCCTGTACCGAACACTCGCGCCGATCCGTGGAGACGCACGGACCGACGCCTGGATGCGGACTCGCAAGCGCGCGCCAACCCACCCCGGCGGACCAGCGATGAACACCCATTCCCGCTGACTGCGGGGACGGATCACTTGCTGATAACCCGGGTACTGTAGCCCTCCGACGTGTTGAGGCTCACACCGAGGGGGCACCCGGTCCTGATGATCTTCGTCGCTGTGCTATGTGAAGAAATCTGATATATGGCGCGGGCAGCACGACGAGGCCGCGTTCCCTGAGCGGGAACGCGGCCTGCGACAAAATCTCAGGTCAGCGGCCTACCGGCCACACCATCCGGACCTCGGTGCCGACGCCCTCGTCGACCGGGCGCACCTGAAGGTCTTCGACAAAGCCGGCGAGCAGGGCGAAGCCGACGCCGGTGGTCAACGCGTCCTCGCTGAGCGACTCCTTGGCCAACTCGTCCGGGGGCAAGGCGGCGAGACCGATGCCCGCCTCGATCGGGGCCCGGTCCACCACCCGGACCGAGTACGCCCCGCTGTCGGACATCTCCACCAGCACCGGCTCGGACAGCCCGTACTGCCGGTGCAGGGCGACCGCGCGGGTGCACGCCTCACCGATCGCCAGGCGCACCTCGTCGAGCAGGTCCTCGCGTACGCCGGCCCGCCGGGCCACCGCGACGCCGACCAGGCGGGCGGTGCGGACGTGCACCGGGGCCGGCGAGAAGGAGAGCCTGACCGTCGCCATCACGCGCCGGCGCCGGTCGGGTCGGCACCGACCGCCGCATCGACCGTGGGATGCAGCGGGAAGACCTGGTCGAGCGCGGTGATCCGGAAGATCTTGAGCAGCGGCTCCTTGTCGCAGACCAGCGCGAAGGAGCCACCGGCCGAGCGGAGCCGCTTCAACGCGCCGACCAGCACGCCGAGGCCGGTCGAATCGAGGAAGTCCACCCGCCCCAGATCGACCACGACCCGGCGCGCGCCGCCGTCGATCAGTTCAAGAAGCCGCTCCCGCAGGCGTGGCGCGGTGTACACGTCCACCTCACCGCCGACCTCGAGCACCGTGTGCTCGCCCACGGTGCGGGTCGCCAGCGACAGCTCCATCGGCCCCTCCTCGGTAAGCTCTCCTGGGCATCTAACCATCTCCGCCGGAATGCCCATGTTCACCGGCCGAGGCCCCGTTACCCAGGCCCCCCGCGTTTCATCACTCCGATTCGCGTTTCCGAAGGTGCAGGACGTGACCATCGACGGCTTCAGCTCGGCGAGTCCGCCGCCGCGCCACGACCTGGAGCCTCCGTCCGACGCCACCGGGTCCGCGCATGGCGGCCCAGGGCGACCGCCGGCCGAGTTGCTGCGCCGGCTGCGCGCCCGGCACGCCGCCGACCCGGTCACCCACGTCGAACGGGTGCCGGCCCGCGCCGGAACGCCGGCGCCGTGGCCGGCGTGGGTCTCCGAGGAGCTGCGGACGGCGTTCGCCCGGCGCGGGGTGGTCGCCCCGTGGCGGCACCAGGCCGAGGCCGCCGAGCTGGCGTACGCCGGGCAGCACGTGGTGCTGGCCACCGGGACGGCGTCCGGCAAGTCGCTGGCGTACCAACTGCCAGCGCTGGCCGCCCTGCTCGCCGACCCGCGCGCCACCGTGCTCTATCTGGCCCCGACCAAGGCGCTCGCCGCCGACCAGTTGCGCGCCGTCGCCGACCTGGAACTGGACGGGGTACGCCCGGCCTGCTACGACGGCGACACCCCGCGCGCCGAGCGGGACTGGATCCGCCAGCACTCCCGCTTCGTGCTGACCAACCCGGACATGCTGCACCACGGCATCCTGCCCGGGCACGCCCAGTGGTCCGGGTTCCTGCGCCGGCTCGCGTACGTGGTGGTCGACGAGTGCCACACCTACCGCGGCGTGTTCGGCTCACACGTGGCGCACGTGCTGCGCCGCCTGCGCCGCCAGTGCGCGAAGTACGGCGGCCGTACCCCCGCGCAGGCGCTCGCCGGCTCACGCGGCACCCCCACGCAGTCGCGCGGCGGCTCGCGCGGCGGCACCGGGGCGACGCTCGCCGGATCGCCGGTCTTCGTGCTGGCCTCGGCGACGTCGGGCGACCCGACGGCGGCTGCCGGACGCCTCACCGGCCTGCCGGTCGCGGCCGTCACCGAGGACACCTCGCCGCGCGGCGGGGTGACCTTCGCGCTGTGGGAGCCGCCGCTGCTGCCCCCTTCCTCGGCGGTCGAGAAGACCGCCGACCTGGCTCCGGTCCGGCGGTCCGCGCTGCGGGAAACCGCCGACCTGCTCGCCGACAGCGTCGTCGAGGGGGTCCGCACGCTCGCCTTCGTCCGGTCCCGGCGCGGCGCCGAGGTGGTCGCCGCGAACGCCCGGCGGTCGCTGGACGAGGCGGTACCCGGGCTGGGTGACCGGGTGGCCGCCTACCGGGCCGGCTACCTGCGCGAGGAGCGGCGCGAGCTGGAACGCGCGCTGCTGCACGGCGACCTGCTGGGGCTCGCCTCCACCAACGCCCTCGAACTCGGCGTCGACCTGGTCGGGCTGGACACGGTGCTGATCTGCGGCTGGCCCGGCACCCGGGCGTCGCTCTGGCAGCAGGCGGGACGGGCCGGCCGGTCCGGCGACGAGGCCCTCGCGGTGCTGATCGCCCGGGACGACCCGCTCGACACCTACCTGGTGCACCACCCGGAGGCGCTCTTCGGGCGGCCCGTCGAGGCGACCGTGCTCGACCCGGCCAACCCGTACGTGCTCGCCCCGCAGCTCGCCTGCGCCGCGTCCGAGGCCCCGCTCACCCCGGCCGACCTGGAACTCTTCGGGGCGGGAGCGAAGGAGGCGGTCGACTCGCTGGTCGGGGCCGGCGCCCTGCGGCAGCGGCCCACCGGCTGGTACTGGCGGCACCGGGAACGCCCCGAGGTCGACCTGCGCGGCGAGGGCGGCGCGCCGGTCTGCGTGGTCGAGGCGTCCACCGGGCGGCTGCTCGGCACCGTCGACGGCGGCTCCTCGCACTTCCTCCTCCACTCCGGCGCGGTCTACCTGCACCAGGGGGTCTCGTATGTGGTCGACTCGCTCGACCTGGCCGACGGGTGCGCGCTGGTGCACGCCGAGGAGCCGGACTGGTCCACCCACGCCCGGGACGTCACCTCGCTGTCGGTGGCGTCGGTCCGGTCGTACGTGGACGCCGGGCCGGTCGGGCTCTTCCTCGGCGAGGTGGACGTGACCAGCCAGGTGGTGTCGTACCAGCGGCGGCGGATCGCCACCGGCGAGGTGATCGACACCCGGCCGCTGGACCTGCCGGCCCGCGAACTGCGTACCGTCGCCGTCTGGTTCACCCTCTCCCCGGAATCCCTGGCGCTGGCCGGCGTGGAACCCGCCGACGTCCCGGGCGCCCTGCACGCCGCCGAACACGCCGCGATCGGCCTGCTGCCGCTGATGGCGACCTGCGACCGCTGGGACATCGGTGGACTGTCGACCGCCGTACACCCGGACACCGAGGCACCCACCGTCTTCGTGTACGACGGCCACCCCGGGGGGGCGGGTTTCGCCGAGCGGGCGTACGGGACGGCCGCGGCCTGGCTGCGCGCCACCCGCGACGCGATCGCCGAGTGCGGCTGCGAGTCGGGCTGCCCGTCCTGCGTCCAGTCCCCGAAGTGCGGCAACGGCAACAATCCCCTCTCCAAGTCCGGTGCGGTCCGGGTCCTCGACGTGGTGCTGGCCAACCTGGCGGCGGCCGACCGCCCAACGATGCCGGCGGGCACCGCTCTCGCCTCGGCCGACCCGGCGGTGTGACGGGACCTGGGGCGTACACCGAGGATCGAACTGTGCGAAACTCCGGCGTTCATCAATTGAAGGAGACCTCGTGCAGCTCGACAGTTTGCAGACCCAGCACCAGTTCCACATCCGCCAGCGGATCCGGATGATGGTCAACCAGTACGAGGTCCACTCGGTGGCGCCGGACGGCTCCGAGGGTGGACTGCTCGCGTTCGCGCAGCAGAAGCGGCTCGCGTTCAAGGAGCAGGTGACCATCTACACCGACGACTCCAAGCAGACCCCGCTGCTCGGTTTCAAGGCCCGTCAGCGCCTCGACCTCGGCGCCACGTACGACGTGACCGACCACTCCGGCACCCCGATCGGCCTGTTCCGCAAGGACTTCGCCCAGTCGCTGCTGCGCTCCACCTGGCATGTCGAGCAGGCCGGACTGCCCGCGATCGTCGGACAGGAGCGCAGCCTTCCGGTGGCGCTGCTGCGCCGGTTCGTCGACTCGCTCTCCTGGCTGCCGTACCACTTCGACTTCGTGGCCAACGGCCAGCCGGTGTTCTCGGTCGTCAAGAAGTGGGGCCTCCGCGACCGGTACCTCGTCGAGATCCAGCACCCGCAGATCGACCGGCGGCTGGTCATCGCCATGGCGGTCGGCCTCGACGCGCTGCAGGGCCGCTGAGGCGTCCACCTCGGCGATCGGCCGATGCTCGGGTCGGGTGGTCTGGTGGATCCGGACCGCCCTGCCCGCGTCGTGCGACCGGCAGCGGCTTCCGTGACGGTGCGCGGAGGTCGGGCGCGGCCGTCGTTCCGTGGCCGGCCGGCGTCGATCAGCCGCGCAACGGACCAGCCCGGGACGTCGCGGTCGCGGTGCGCACCAGCCCGGGCAGCGGCGCCACCCTGACCTCCGCCGTGACCACCACGTCGAGCCCGTCGAGCCGGCAGGCCACCAGCCGCCCGCCGTTGGCCCGCACCAGCTCGCCGGCCCGCCCGCACGCGACGTCGTCGCTCTCGAGCGCCCGGCCGGCACCCGCCAGGGCCCCGAAGTCCGCCGAGTTCCGGGCCTGCTGCCCCGCCGTCCGGGCCGCGCCCAGCGCCGCGCCGAAGAGTCCGACCAGCACGAAGACGAGACCCACGGCGAGCAGGCAGATGGTCGCCCCGCCCCGATCCAGCGCCGCCGTCCCCTCGATCGCTTCGATCCTGAACGACCGCTCGCCGCCCGCCGCCCGGCGGCTCGGGTCGCCGATCTGCCGGCCGTACCGCCACCACACGGCGTGCTCTGTCACGATCGTGGCCCCGGCGTGCCGGGTTCGACGGCGGCCACCGCGGTGGCCGACACGGTGATCCGGGGCAGCCGCGCACCGAGCGTGCGGACCGGCGCCCGGACGGTTGCCGTCACCTGGTCACCGGAGACGATGACCGAGATGTCCGCCCCGGCCGGGGCGTGCCGAGCACCGGCCGTCGAGCCCGGCTCGCCACGGGAGGCGGCGAGCACCGCCTCCCGCGCGGCGGCCAGACATCCGGCCCGCGTGGTCACCGCCTCGACCGCGGTGAGGCCGGCGACGAGCAGCAGGACGAGCGCCGGCAGGCCGGCCGCCAACTCCGCGGTGAACGAACCCCGTTCCCCGGCGCCCCACGGCCGTCCCGGGGACGCGGCGGTCGCCACCTCCGGCCCGCGCGTACCGGCGGTCGGGTGGAGCGGGTCCGCCGGGCCCGGCTTCGCGCCGGGCACCGTGGCCCGGTGCGAGGCTCCCGGGCCCGAAGCGCACCGACGGCGGCCGGCCCACCGGCGCCCGGTCACTTCAGCGCCCGGTCGATGACGGCGGTGAGCGCGGACTGCACGTTGCCGGAGGTGAGCACCTTCAGCAGGATGCCGGCGAAGGCCACCGCGGCGAGGGTGCCGACGGCGTACTCGGCCGTGTTCATTCCGGCGTCACCCCGCAGACGGGCGAGAAGTCTGCGCATGTCGTACTCCTTTCCTCGTGGTTCACAGCACGTCGCCGAGGACGGCGACGATCACCGGCACCAGGCCGGCGAGAATGAAGGCGGGCAGGAAGCAGAGCCCGAGCGGCAGCACGATCAGGACGCCCGCCCGCCGAGCCGCCGCCTCGGCCGCGATCGCCCGGTCGGAACGCAGCTCGTCGGCGAGGCGGGTGAGGGCACCGGCCAGCGCCGTACCGCTGTTGGATGAGCGGATCGCGGAGGTCACCAGGCGTTCGGCTCCGGCCAAAGGATTCAGGTGGGCCCACGCCTCCGCCGCCGTTCCGCCGAGTTCCAGCGTCCGGCCCACCCGGCCGAGCCGCTCGGCGAGCGGCCCGCCGAGGGCCTCGGCGACCGCCAGCACCGACCGGTCGACCGGCGCTCCCGCCCGGAGCGCGGCCGCCAGCAGGTCGGCGGCGAGGGGCAGATCGGCGGTCTCCCGGAGCCGCCGGTCGCGGGCCGCCCGCGGCTCGATCCGTCGCAGCATGCGGTCGGCGACCAGGCCGGCCAGCACCCCGGCGATCAGACCGGCCCAGCCACCGACGACGACCAACGTGGCCAACCCGGCCAGCCCTGCGCCGAGCCGGATCCGGTCCGGCCACCACGGTGGCCTGGTCCGCTCCGCCACCGCCGGTCGGGTGAGCAGACGAAGCCGCCGCCCCGGCCGCACGGCCCGACCGCCGGTGGCGGCCAGCAGCAACGCCGCCAGGGCCAGGCAGCCCGCGGCCATCATCTGGCGGGACATCAGTCGTGCCGCCCCGGCGTCGCACCGAGCCGTTCGGCCCACAGCAAACCGCCGAACTGCAACGCGACGGCCGCGAGCGCGCAGCCACCGCCGACGGCCGTGTGCAGGAGCACGGCGACCGGATCCACGCCGATGGCGTAGCCGAGGCCGAGGCCGCCGAGCGGCAGAGCGGCGAGCAGCCACGCGGTCGCCCGCGCCCCGGCGGCCTGGGCGGCAGCCGCGGCGAGACCGCGGTCGGCGGCCCGCGCATCCGCCTCCACGCGTTCCAGCAGCTCGGCCAGTGGTGCCCCGGTCCGGTCGGCCAGCCGCACGGCGGACCGGGCCAGCCGGGCGATCCGGTGCGGACCGTCGGCGACCGAGCCGTTGACCGGTAGTCCGGCACGCAGGTCGGCAGCGAGTGCACAGAGCTGGTCCAGCTCGCGTCGGCGTGCCCGGTCGGTCAGCTGGTGGGCGCTCCGGCGCCGGGCCGCCCGAGCCGCGAGCGCCCCGTAGGCGGCCAGCACGATCGCCGCAACCGGCCCGCCCAGCACGGCCCCCGCCGCGCCGCCAACCAGGACGGCCGGCAGCAGGCCACGCCGGGACGCCACCACCCCCACCCGTTGCAGCAACCGTCCCCGCACGGCGCCGCCGCCGGCCGGCAGCCCGGCTGGCTTCACGGCAGGCAGCACGCCGAGAACTCGGAACAGCCCGGCGACGGGACCATCCTGGACCTGGCCGTTGGCGAGACCGCCGTGGAGCCGGTCACCGACGGGTGCGCCGCTCGGAGCGCGCTGGACCTGCTCGGCCGGTGCCTCGGCCGTATAGCCGCCAACCGGCCCGACCAGCTGGGTGCCGGTGCCACTGGTGGGCGCGCCGCCCAGCGGGTCGGCGATGCCGCCGACCGACCAGGTCACCGCCGGGCCGGCCGAGGTCGGGTTGAGTGACAGGGCGGCCCGGAGCCGGCGCCCGCCCACCGGTACTGGCGTCGCGGCGGTCGGGTGGGTGGCGTCGCGTCGCCCGGGTGGGCGGATCGGCGGCCGACCGGGGACGCCGTGCTCCCCGCCCCGTCCGCCACCGGCCGTAGCACGGGCTCCGCCGATCCGACGCCCGAGGGCGCGGCCGGCGACCTGGGATCCCGACGTCATCCGGTCCCGACCCGCTGGCTCCAGAACGGCACGTCGCCGGGCCCGGCCGGTGCGCGCCGGCCAGGCCACCGCCGTCGCGGCGGCGACCAGGAGCACGGTCACCAGCCAGCCGTGGACCGTCACGACGGACCCGCCGAGCCCGGCCAGGCCGCGCAGACGAGGGGTGGAACGGTCACGTCCCGCTCGCGCAGCAGTGCGCCCAGCGGCCGGGCCGCCAGGCCGATCCCGCGCCCGCGTACCCAGGCGGGAATCACGGTGACGAGCCGGTCCGGTCCCTCCGGGAGCAGCAGGCTGACCGACTCCAACACCCGTCCCTCGGCGGTGCGCCGCATCTGCAGCAGGACCTGGAGCGCCGCGGCGACCTGGGCGTGCAGGGCGGCCCGGGGCAGGCCGCCGAGCAGCCCGAGCGCCTCCAGCCGGGCCGGCACGTCGGTCGCGGCATTGGCGTGCAGCGTCCCGGCGCCACCGTCGTGCCCGGTGTTCAACGCGGCGAGCAGGTCGACCACCTCCGCGCCCCGGCACTCGCCCACCACCAGCCGGTCGGGCCGCATCCGTAGCGCCTGCCGAACCAGATCGCTCAACCCGACGGCGCCGGCGCCCTCCACGTTCGAGGTACGCGCCTGGAGGCCGATCACGTGCGGATGCACGGGACGGAGCTCGGACGCGTCCTCGACGAGCACGATCCGCTCGGTCCCGGGCACCAGCCCGAGCAGCGTGTTGAGCAGGGTGGTCTTGCCGGAGCCGGTGCCGCCGGTCACCAGGTACGCCAGCCGGGCCGCCACGACGGCGGCCAGCAGCGGCGCCACCGGCCGGGGCACCGTGCCCTGGCGTACCAACTCGTCGAGGGTGAACGGTCGCTGCCGGAAGGTACGCAGCGAGAGGTACGGCCCGTCGATCGCCACCGGCGGCAGCACGGCGTGCAGCCGGGTGCCGTCGGGCAGCCGGGCGTCGGCGTACGGGGAGGCGTCGTCGAGCCGCCGCCCGGCGGCCGCCGTGAGCCGCTGGGCCAGCCGGCGTACGTCGTCGACCGTGCCGAGCGGCACCGCCACCTGGCGCAGCCCGCGTCCCCGGTCGACCCACACCCGGGTGCCGTTCACCAGCACGTCGGTGACCTGCGGGTCGGCCAGCAACGGGGCCAGCGGCCCGGCCCCGACGAGATCGTCGTGCACCCGGTCGGCGATCCGCAGCAACGCGGTGTCCCCGAGCACGGTGCCCGGCTCGGCACGCACCGCGGAGACGATCGCCGCGGGGGTGACCGGGGTGGCCGCCTCCGCGAAGCGCTGCCGGACCCGGACGGCCAGTTCCTCCGAGTCGGCCGGGCCGGTCACGCCGCACCCCTCTCCGGTACGCCGGTCAGCTCGTCGAGGATCCGCTGGCAGAGCACGGCGAGCGGCCCCTTCCCGGCGGCGGCCGGCGCCTCACCCCGTTCCAGGCCCCGGCAGATCGCCGGCTCGGGGCGCAGCGTGCCGGCGAGTGGCAACCCGAGCGCCCGGGCCACCTCGGCGGCCTTGAGCCGACCCGGGGCCGGCCCGCGCACGATCACAGCCAGGTCGGTGCAGTGCGGAGCAGCGACCGCCACCACCCGGGCCGCGGCGGCGGTGGCCCGCAGCTCGGCCGGTACGACCACCAGCGCCCGGTCCGCGGCCTGCAACGCGACAATGGCCGCGTCGTCCAGGTAGCGGGGCAGGTCGAGGACCACGACGTCCCGGCCCCGACGGGCGGCGTCGACGGTGGCGACCATCGCCTCGCCGGGCAGGGGCAGCAGGTCACCCCGGTCCCAGGACAGCACCACCAGGTCGCCCCGGCTGGGCAGGGCACGGACGAGCGACGGCGGATCGACCCGCCCGTCGGTGCCGGTCAGGCCCGGCCAGCGCAGCCCTTCCAACTGCTCCCAGCCGAGCACCAGGTCGAGGCCGCCACCGAGCGGGTCGGCGTCCACCAGGAGAGTACGCAGCCGAGCCCGGGCCGCCGTGACGGCGAGCCCGCCGGCCAGCACGCTCGCCCCGGCGCCGCCCCGCCCACCGAGCACCGCCACGACGCGCGCCATGCCGGTGCCGGAGCGGTCACCCGCGCACTCGGCGAACCGGTCGACCAACCACGGCTCGGCGGCGGGCAGGGTCGCCACGTGCTCGGCACCGATCAGCTCGGCGATCTGCGTACCCGGGTCGAGGTGTCCGGAGCGACCGACCAGCACCGTCCGGGGCCGCCGCGGCAGTCGGGCCCGCAGGCAGGCCTGCGCCTGGTCGGCGCCGACGAGCACCAGGGGGGCCGGTGCCCAGCGGGCCCGGGCGGCGGGCGGATCGGCGGCCAGGTCGACCTCGGTGCCGCCCGCCGCGGCGAGCCGCAGCAGCTCGTCGAGGAGTTCGCCGTCGGCGGTGACGAGCAGGGGAAGGCGGTGGTGCGGCGGGAGCGGCGTACGGGGCGGCATGGCGGCCTCCAGCGGTCGGACTCGGACGTGCCGCCGGGAAGCCTGCCGAACCGGCCGGCGTCGCGACCGTCGTCCGCGCCCGCCTGTGGATGGCGAACAGCGCTGTGGACAAAACCCGTCCGGCAAGCTGATCTGCTATGGGCTTGACCGCGCGATCGGTTTCGATGATCAGCTCGACCGTGGGCGAGGATTGCCTCAGCGGGGACAATGGAACCGACGAGGGAGGTCGGCGATGGGTGAAGATCGAGAGCGCACCGAGCGGTCGACGGACGAGGAGTTCGCCCGCCTGCGACACGTCAGGTTCGGCGAGTTGCCCGCCCGAGTCCCGCCGACCGAGGACCTGATCGAGACCGTGGACACAGATCCCGCGCACGAGGAGCCACCGCAGCCTCAGGTGCGCCGGGAGTGGGGGGCGTAGGACTTACGCGGTTGGTCAGGCGGACAACATGTTGGCGAGCAGCGGGATGGCGCAAAGAGCGATCAAGCCGACCCCCCAGCCAAGCCAGGCTCTCCTGGCGAGATCTACGCGCCCACGCTCGTGGAGCAACCTCGCTGCCGTCCCGAATCCGAGGAGGAGCAGGATCTCGCACCCGACAAACGCCCATAGGGCGTAGGGGATTGCGCCAAGCTCTTTCTCCGCGTTCAGCCGGCCCACGAGCCAGGATGTGGCCACGCCGCCAGCGTGGCTCCCCAGGCCAACCACGATAGCGATCAGCCGCTCCGCTCTCCCACTCTTCACATCGAGAGAGTCTCACGGCATCGCCCGAGATTGATCTCCGTGCCGGGACTGCTCTGCGGCGGGAGTATCGCTCCCAAAAGGGACGACCCCCGTCGGGGGGAGACGGGGGTCGTCGGGAGGTTCGGCTCCGGGGGGGTCGAGCCGAACCCGCTCAGCGGTCACGGGGGGTGCAACCGCCGAGGGCCTTCCGGCCGGCGAGAGATTAACTCTCGTCGCGAGCACTAGCATGCCGCAGCGGACCGGTATACGTCGAGTGGTGTCGGCTCCACCCACCGCTAAATTGTGTTCGGAGAGTGTGATCGCCATCACGGTCGGCAGAGCGCTCCCGACGCCGGGCCAGGTCGTCGCCGGAGGCTCCCCCGCCGGCGACGCCGGCAGGCCACCCGGGCATCCGCTCCGGATTCTTCCTCGGGCTAGACTTTCGCGCCGTGGGCCGAGGTGCCGCTTTTTTCGATCTCGACAAGACCGTCATCGCCAAGTCGAGCGCTCTGGCGTTCGGTCGGCCGTTCTACCGGGACGGGCTGATCACTCGGCGTGACGTGGTCAAGTCGGCGTACGCCCAGCTGATGTTCCGGCTCGGCGGGACCGACGAGCAGACCATGGCCCGGACGCGGGACTACCTCGCCACACTCTGCAAGGGCTGGCAGGTGGACCAGGTTCGCCAGATCGTCGCCGAGACGCTGCACGAGCTGATCAACCCCTACGTGTACGCCGAGGCCGCCGCCCTCATCGAGGAGCACCAGGCGGCCGGCCGGGATGTGGTGCTGGTCTCCGCCTCGGGCGAGGAGATGGTCCGGCCGATCGGCGAACTGCTCGGGGTCACCGACGTGATCGCCACTCGGATGGCGGTCGAGGACGGCCGCTACAGCGGCGAGGTCGAGTTCTACGCGGCCGGCCCGAGCAAGGTCGACGCCGTCGGCGAGCTGGCCGCCGAACGCGGCTACGACCTGGCCGACTCGTACGCCTACTCCGACTCGTACAGCGATCGGCCCCTGCTGGAGTGCGTGGGCCACCCGACCGCGGTCAACCCGGACCGGGCGCTGCGCAAGTTGGCCGTGGAGAACTCGTGGCCGGTGCTGGAGTTCCGGCACCCGGTCCCGCTCGGCCGGCGGCTGCGGGAGCGGCCCGCTGTGCCGGTCGCCGCCGCGGCCCTCGGCGTCGGTGTCGGCGTCGCCATCGGGATCGCCTGGTACGGCCGGCACCGCCGGACCCGTGCCGCCGCGCCCACCACCTGATTCCCGGGCCCCGTCACCCGTCCGACCCCACCTGAGTGGGCGTCGGGCGGCGGTCAGGAGGCGGCGAGGACCTCGTCGCCGATGAGGGAGATCTGGTCCGCACCGACCTCGACGGCGCTCATGTAGTGGCGCAGCCAGGAACGCAGCCCGTCCGGCGTTCCGGTCGCGAAGGCGCCGGCCGCGCCGACGTACTCGGGTTCGCGCTCCTGGTGGCCGACGTCGACGGCGACCAGCCCACGCGGGTCGAAACCGGTCGAGATCAGCACCAACCGGGCGGCGGCCCGGGCCACCACCCCGGACGGGCCGGCGAACGGTCGCAGGTTCAGCAGCTCACCGTGCACCACCGCGGCCAGCACCAGCGGCGACACCTGCGTGCCACCGGCGACCAGCCCGGCCAGCCCGTCCAGGCGCGCCGCGACCACCGGATCGGCCACCGGCCGGCCCAGTTCCGCTTCGTCGACGACGTCCCGGGCGGCGAGGACGTGCAGCCGGGCGAGGACCTGGCGGGGGGCCTTCGGCCAGAGTTCACTCAGCCCGGGCAGCGCCCCGGCCACCCGCAGCGCGCCCTGGAGCACCGGATCGGTGACCGTGCCGGCGCGTACCTCCTCCCGCTCGTGCGCCCGGCCCTCCAGCGCAGCGCTGGCCACGGCGCTGCGCAGGCTGACCTCGGCGGCGACCGGGCCGCCGTGGCGGCGCAGCGCGCGGTGCCGGTGGGCCAGGTCGACCCGGTCGCGGGCCCGCTCGACGGCGGGCGCGATGTCGGCGAGCGCGAGCAGCGGGGCGAGCGGATCGGTGGTCACCCAGCCACGCTATCCACCCCACCACCCGGCCGACCCACCACCCACTCCCGCACGCCGCCGAGTCGGCGCGTGAGAGGGGAGCCCTTCTCTACCGGAGGCGTTAATAAGGTGCCCTTCCTTACAACTCGGCGCGCGGCGAGGGCCGCTGGGCGCGGTGTCGGAACAGGCTGTCGCGGGGTGGCTGCCGCGCGACTAACCTCAGCGGCGTACGAGACGCAGGTCACGCGACGAAGGAGCACGCATGAGCGAGGCATTGGCCAACTTGCTGAACGAGACGCGCCAGTTCCCGCCGCCGGCCGAGCTCGCCGCCAACGCCAACGTCAAGGCCGACGCGTACGCCGAGGCGGAGCTCGACCAGGTCGGCTTCTGGGAGCGCCAGGCCGACCGGCTGACCTGGGCTAAGAAGTGGGACCGGGTGCTCGACTGGTCGAACGCCCCGTTCGCGAAGTGGTTCGTGGGCGGGCAGCTCAACGTGGCGTACAACTGCCTGGACCGGCACGTGGAGGCCGGCCGGGGCGACAAGGTGGCGATCCACTGGGTGGGCGAGCCGGGCGACACCCGCACCATCACCTACGCCGACCTGCACAAGCTCACCTGCCAGGCGGCGAACGCGCTGACCGACCTGGGTGTCGTCGCCGGCGACCGGGTGGCGATCTACCTGCCGATGATCCCCGAGGCGGCGGCGGCGATGCTGGCCTGCGCCCGGATCGGCGCCACGCACAGCGTGGTCTTCGGCGGTTTCTCCGCCGACGCGCTGACCAACCGGATCCAGGACGCCACGGCCAAGGTGGTGATCACCGCGGACGGTGGCTTCCGGCGGGGCAAGCCGTCGGCACTCAAGCCGACCGTCGACGAGGCGGTGGCGAACTGCCCGTCGGTGGAGCACGTGCTGGTCGTCCGCCGCACCGGCGAGGACGTCGCCTGGTCCGCGAAGGACCACTGGTGGCACGAGACGGTGGAGACCGCCTCCCCGGCGCACACCGCGCAGCCGTTCGACGCCGAGCACCCGCTGTACATCCTCTACACGAGCGGCACCACGGCCCGCCCGAAGGGCATCCTGCACACCACCGGCGGCTACCTGACCCAGGTGTCGTACACCGCGCACGCCGTCTTCGACCTCAAGCCGGAGACCGACGTCTACTGGTGCACCGCCGACATCGGCTGGGTCACCGGCCACTCCTACATCGTCTACGGCCCGCTCTCCAACGGCGCCACGCAGGTGATGTACGAGGGCACGCCGGACACCCCGCACAAGGGCCGGTTCTGGGAGATCGTCGACGAGTACAAGGTCACCATCCTGTACACCGCGCCGACCCTGATCCGCACCATGATGAAGTGGGGTGAGGACATTCCGGCCGGGTACGACCTGTCCTCGCTGCGGCTGCTGGGCAGCGTCGGCGAACCGATCAACCCGGAGGCGTGGATCTGGTACCGCCAGCACATCGGCCGGGGCGAGCTGCCGGTCGTGGACACCTGGTGGCAGACCGAGACCGGCGCGATCATGATCTCGCCGCTGCCGGGGGTCACCGAGGCCAAGCCGGGTTCGGCGATGACCCCGCTGCCGGGCATCGCCGCCGACGTGGTGGACGACCAGGGCCAGTCGGTGCCGAACGGCGGTGGCGGCTACCTGGTGCTCAGGGAGCCGTGGCCGTCAATGCTCCGTACCATCTGGGGCGACGACAACCGGTTCATCGAGACGTACTGGTCGCGGTTCGGCGCGGGCACGACCGGCGGGCAGGGCGAGTGGGTCTACTTCGCCGGTGACGGGGCGAAGAAGGACGATGACGGGCACATCTGGCTGCTCGGGCGGGTCGACGACGTGATGCTGGTGTCCGGGCACAACATCTCCACCACCGAGGTGGAGTCCGCCCTGGTCAGCCACCCGTCGGTGGCGGAGGCGGCGGTGGTCGGCGCGACCGACCCGACCACCGGCCAGGCGATCGTGGCGTTCGCCATTCCGCGCGGCAACGCGGACACCTCCGGCGCGGCCGGCGAGCAGCTCATCGCCGACCTGCGCAACCACGTGGCGAAGACGCTCGGCCCGATCGCCAAGCCGCGGCAGATCATGCTGGTACCCGAGCTGCCGAAGACCCGCTCCGGCAAGATCATGCGCCGGCTGCTGCGGGACGTCGCGGAGCACCGCTCGCTCGGCGACGTCACCACTCTGCAGGACTCCTCGGTGATGGAGCTGATCTCCGCCGGCATCGGTGGCGGTAAGTCCGACGAGGACTGACGTGCGCTCGTGACGCAGCGTGGGTGACGGCCCGGGTGGGCCGTCACCCACCGTTGTTTTTCGCCACCAAGGTCGGAAGTTCGGTGGAGGCGGGACAGGCTGAACGGCCAGAGGGACAACCCACCCCTGTCGGCGAAGGCCGTTGTCCTTTAGGTTCAGCGACATCGGACGGTTGATGATCTTCGCTACGGCGTTAACCGTCCGTTTCGCCTACCATGCCGACGAACGGAGTGGCATGCACACGTTTCCACAATCCGGGCCGCGCAGACGCCTACTCGCCGCGCTGCCCGCCATCGCCCTCGCGGCCACGTCACTGACCGTGACGGGCAGCGCGGCCGCCCAGGCGTCCGGTCCAGCACCGGCCACGATCGGGGCGGACGAGTACTACATCAACTACGCCGAGCCCGAGGTACAACCGGACGGCGGCAAAGAGGTCAAGGGCAAGGACGGCATCTTCACCTCGCCGGCCGACGAGGCCCGGGCCTACGACCGCAAGTACGCCGGCGGCAACCCGGCCACCGCGCGGGAACTGGCCAAGCTCGAGGCCAAGGCGATCAAGACGGGCCAGAGCCCCCGCAAGATCAAGCAGGCCAAGAGCACCCAGACCGCCAAGCTGCTCACCCTGCTGGTGGAGTTCAACGACCAGGCCAACGACGACTTCTCCAACGTCATGGTCCCCAACACGGTCTTCGACGACCGCACCTGCGTCCCCGGCACCGTCCAGAACGGCCCGACGCACAACAACATCGCCGACCCGGCCACGCTGTCCCACGAGGACAACAACTCGATGTGGGTGCCGGACTTCTCGTCGGCGCACTACAACAAGATGCTCTACACCAAGGAGGGCATCACCGAGCGGGTCCGGAAGGACCTGACCGGGCCGGACGGCAAGCCGGGTGTCAGCCTGGCCGGCCGGACCATGCACAACATGTACCTGGAGATGTCCAAGGGCGCGTACACGGTCGACGGGCAGGCCAGCCCGTGGATCAAGCTGCCCCACTCGGAGGCCTGGTACGGCGCCAACCGCTGCACCCGCGACGAGAACGGCAACTGGGTGCCCGGGCGTGAGCAGTCCATGAACGGCCACCCGGACAACCCGCTGGGTGCCGCGCGGCTCGCCACCGACGCGATCGACGCGCTGGCCAAGATGGACCCGAACTTCCCCTGGGCCGACTACGACATCGAGGACCAGAGCGACCGGGACGGCGACGGCAACTACAACGAGCCGGACGGCGTCATCGACCACCTGGTGCTGGTGCACGCCGGCAAGGGCAAGTCCAGCGGCGGCGGTGACCAGGGCGTCTACGCGATCTGGGCGCACTCCTCCTCGGTGGCCGGTGGCTACACCATCCCCGGCACCAACCTGAAGGTGTCGAACTACATCGTGCAGCCGGAGGACGCCGGCGTCGGCGTGTTCTCCCACGAGTTCGGCCACGACCTCGGCCTGCCGGACCTCTACGACACCTCGGGCAACGCCGACTCGGACGTCGACTTCTGGGACCTGATGGCCTCGGGCTCACACTCCGGCGAGATCTTCCAGGCGATGCCCACCCACATGGGCATCTGGGACAAGTGGGTGCTCGGCTGGGCCGACCCGCTGACCTTCAAGCCGGGTAGCAACGGGCACGCGGTGCAGCTCGGCCAGACCTCGCGTACGCCGGTCGGCACCGAGGACGGCATCAAGATCGACCTGCCGGACAAGGTGGTCAAGCTGGCGGACCCGCACAGCGGCACGAACATGTGGTACAGCGGCGCCGACCAGAGCTGGGCCGACATCAAGCTCAGCCGCGAGGTGACCGTGCCGGCGGCGGCCGACGCCAAGTTCTGGATGTGGAACAACTACATCATCGAGCAGGACTGGGACATGGGCTTCGTCGAGGTCTCCACCGACGGCGGCGCCACCTGGACCGAGCAGAAGGTGTACGACGAGGCCGGCAAGCTGGTCTCCACCAACGACGGCTACTCCGACCCGAACGGGCGGATGGCCGACTACGGCGGCAAGAAGTACGGCCTGACCGGCACCACCAACGGCTGGCGGCACGACTACGTCGACCTGTCGGCGTACGCCGGCAAGACGGTGCAGGTGCGGCTGCGCTCCGCCACGGACGCGGCGTTCGAGGAGCGCGGCTGGTTCGCCGACGACTTCTCGGTCACCGGCGGTGGGGCCACCACCTGGAGCGACGACGTCGAGGGCGGCGCGAACGGCTGGACCCAGAGCGGCGGCACCTGGACCGACACCACGGGCGCGGGCTGGCACAACGACCCGGGCACCCAGGTCAAGGCGCAGTACTACCTGGCCGAGTGGCGCAACTTCGACGGCTTCGACGCCGGCCTGAAGTACACCTACGACACGACCTACTCGCACGACGCGTGGAAGGTCGAGAAGGTCGCGTACAACGCCCCGGGCATGCTGGTCTGGTACCGGGACACCATGCTGGGCAACGTCAACCACGTCACCGGTCAGATGACCGCGCTGCCGAGCTACGGCGCCAAGGGTGGCCTGCTCATCGTCGACTCGCACTTCGACCCGCTGCGCCGTACGGGCGCGGCGGCCGCCAAGGACACGTCGACGCTGAAGAACCTGCCCAGCCGTCCGCAGTCGTCCAACGCGGCCTTCTCGCTGAACCCGACGTACCCGTTCCGGGAGTGCGTGGAGGCGGCGAACGAGCCGTACAGCGAGTACTGCAGCAACTACGGCGCCCAGGCTCCGGTGTCCGTCTTCACCGACGCCAAGGGCTGGTACCCGGGCATCGAGATCCGCGACGGCGCGGCGTACGCCCGGGACAACGACGCCTCGGTGGTGCTTCCGTCGAGGGAGAACGCGCCGTACACCACCCGCGTGGTGAACCCCGACGGCACGCCGGCGGCGGAGTACTACGGGGCGACCCTGAGCGGTGGGGCGATCGTGCTCGGCACCGGCAACCCCGGTGACGCGGGCGTCGCCTACGGCGTCTCGATCACCATCAAGCGGGCCGCCAAGGACAACTCGTACGCCACGGTCTTCGTGACCCCGGCAAAGCGGTGACCTGACCCGCCACGGCGGATCGGGCAAACCCGGCGGGGCCCGTCCTGGAGCGCACTGCTCCGGACGGGCCCCGTCGTTCTTCTCCGTCCGGAATGGCATTTGGGGTCGAGGCGTGACATTTCTGGGCTTCCCGGCGCTGCCCTGGGGGATGCCCGAAACCATTGTCACGCAGGGTGACCGTTGCCAAAACGTAACGTGAATCGCCATTGGATCAGTGGGGGATCTGATCCGGATTTGGCCGGATATGAAGGGCGCCTGAACCGGCAATTGGCCGGTGACAAGGATCCATGCCTCTGCCATTGTGAGTGACGCACAGCATGACAGTGATGGCTATAGCTATCCCTGTCGTGTAACAGATCCACAAAGGAGGAACCTTTGAGGAGACGAGTCACCGCAGGCTTGGCCGCGGCCACGGCCGCGCTGCTGGCGGCCAGTGCCGTCACGACGCCGGCGTCCGCCGCGCCGGCGGCCGAGCCGACCGCTGGCGTCGAGAAGGCGAAGCACGGCAAGGACAACCTCCCGGACCCGAAGGCGGACCAGCATCGGGAGGTCCGAAAGCAGGCCGTCGCGGACCTGCTGACGGGCAAGGCCAAGCTTCAGACGCGCAACGGCTCGAAGGTCATCCAGGTAAAGGACGACCTGTTCGTCGAGTACCAGCAGGCGCCGAAGGTCGACAAGGTCTTCACCATCCTGGTGGAGTTCGGGGACAAGACGGACCCGCGGACCGCCGGCACCCCCGGACCGGTCCGCAACCAGATCCCCGAGCCCGACCGCAACTGGGACGGCGACGCCACCGACGACAACAGCACCCTGTGGCGTCCCGACTTCGGCCGCGACCACTACCTGGACATGTTCTTCGGTGAGGGCGAGTCGTTCCGGGACTTCTACCTGCAGCAGTCCGGCGGCCGCTACACCGTCGACGGTGACGTCACGGCCTGGGCGAAGCTCCCCTACAACGAGGCCCGGTACGGCAGCAACGCCATCCCGGAGTCCGACGGGTACTGGAACCTCGTCAAGGACAGCGTCACCGCCTGGTACAACTCCGAGATCGCGGCGGGCAAGACCCCGCAGCAGCTCAAGGACTACCTGGCCCAGTTCGACCAGTGGGACCGGTACGACTACGACGGCGACGGCGACTTCAACGAGCCCGACGGCTACATCGATCACTTCCAGATCGTGCACGCCGGCGAGGGGGAGGAGGCCGGCGGCGGCGCCGAGGGCGAGGACGCCATCTGGTCGCACCGCTGGGCCGCGTTCCCGAACCTGGCCGGCACCGCCGGTCCGGGCGCGAACAAGGCCGGCGGCGTGGGCATCGGCGACACCGGTTTCTGGGTCCGGGACTACACCACCGAGCCGGAGAACGGCGGCCTGGGTGTCTTCACCCACGAGTACGGCCACGACCTCGGCCTGCCGGACCTGTACGACACCGCGGGCGGCGACAACGGAGTCGGCTTCTGGAGCCTGATGTCCTCGGGTTCGTGGCTGAGCCACGGCACCGACGACATCGGTTCGACCCCGGGCTACATGGACCCGTGGTCGAAGCTCTTCCTCGGCTGGCTGAACTACTCGACGGTCGACTACGGCACGGGCACCACCCAGGTGACCCTGGGTCCGGCCGGTGACAGCGACGGGCCGAAGGCCCAGGCGGTCGTGGTGAACCTGCCCGCGACGACCCAGACCACGAAGTACAACACGCCGTTCGGCGGGTCGTACGAGTGGTGGGGCGGCAGCGCGGACAACCTGAACACGACCCTGACCCGGCAGCTGGACCTGACCGGCGCGACCACCGCGTCGATCACGGCGAAGGCGCAGTACGACACGGAAGAGGACTACGACTTCTTCTACGCCGAGGTCTCCACCAACGGTGGGGCGACCTGGACGCAGCTGGGCAACTCGCTCATCGACCGGGGTGAGACCGGGATCGACGGTTCCACCAACGGCAACTGGGTCGACCTGACCTACGACCTGTCCGCCTTCGCCGGGCAGACCGTGCAGTTCCGGTACCGGTACGCCACCGACGGCGGCGTGCACTTCGCCGGTCTCTTCCTGGACGACATCTCGCTGGTCAAGAACGGTTCGGCCGTCTGGACCGACAACGCGGAGACGCAGGACGCCGCGTGGACGGCCAAGGGCTGGACCCGGATGAGCGGCTCGGTGACCGACGCCTACCCCCGCTACTACATCGCCGAGAACCGGACCTACGTCGGCTACGACGACACGCTGCGGACCGGTGGGTACAACTTCGGCTGGGGCAACACCCGACCGAACTTCGTCGAGCGGTTCTCGAACCAGCCCGGCCTGCTCGTCTGGTACGTGAACTACGCGTACGGCGACAACAACACGTCGAAGCACCCGGGCTACGGCCTGAACCTGCCGGTCGACGTCCGTCCGGACGCGATCACCATCGGCTCGGGCAACATCACCAACCGGCGCAGCGGCTACGACTCGACGTTCAGCCTCTACACCAAGCCGGCGCAGACGTTCCACCGCAACGGCGTGGCGTTGACCGTGCCGAAGCTCACGCCGAACCCGGTCTTCCACGGCAACAAGGTCGACCGGTACTGGAGCCCCGGCAACCCGCAGAACTCGGTCAAGGTGGCGGGCACCGACACCAAGATCGTGATCCTGCAGCAGGGCACCAACCCGACCGACCCGATGGTCGTGGAGGTCACCAACTGACCGGTTGATCCGCGGTCCGAGAGGGGCCGGTGGCGGCGACGCCACCGGCCCCTCTTCGCGTACCCGGGACGTTCGCGGCGGTGGTGGTGATCGAGCGGTGCGGATGTGACGGCGAGGAGCACCGACCCCAGAAAGTTGCTACAAATCGATGCGTCATCCTTCCCACCGGTCACCGGAATGTCTATCTTCACCAGTGGTCCCACTAGTGGGACGTCTCACCGGCCCGTACCCCCGTTGGGCCGGTTCCCTCACACCGGAGGTACCACGTGCGCAAAGTCGCAGTGGGTCTGCTCGGGCTTTCGCTGACCGCGACGGGACTGGTGGCGGGCACGGCCGCCAGCGCCGCGCCGGCCGCGAAGGTGCCGGCCGCCGCACCGTCGGTGGCCGAGCCCGCCCGGGCCGACCATGACCTGCCGAACCCGCTGGAAGAGAAGCGCCGGGCACTGCGCCAGGAGGGCCTGAGCGAGGTCCTCTCCGGCCGGGCGAAGGCCGAGAAGATCAACGGCAGCACGGTCGTCAAGGTCGGCCAGAAGGCGGCCAAGGGGCCCAAGGCGGGCAAGGCCGCCAAGAGCACCAAGGCCGGCAAGGGCCCGACCCAGGATCAGTACGTCGAGCTGTCGCGCGAGAAGACCGACCACATCTTCGTGATCCTCGCCGAGTTCGGCAACGAGCGGCACCCCGACTACCCGGACCAGGACACCGATCCGAACACCGAGGGTCCGATCCGGTTCGACGGGCCGCTCCGCAACGAGATTCCTCAGCCCAACCGCGCGGTGGACAACTCCACCGTCTGGCAGCCGGACTACAACGCCGACCACTACCGCAAGCTGTACTTCGGCACCGGCCCCGGCGACGAGTCGCTGAAGCAGTACTACGAGGCGCAGTCCTCGGGCCGCTACAGCGTCGACGGAGAGGTCACCAACTGGGTCAAGGTGCGGTACAACGAGGCACGCTACGGCCGCTCCGACGGCTTCCCGTGCGCCTCGACCATCTGCACCAACACCTGGGAGCTGGTCCGCGACGCCGCCAACCAGTGGGTCGCCGACCAGAAGGCGCAGGGCCGGACGGACGCGCAGATCGCCGCCGACGTGCGGGCGATGGACCAGTGGGACCGGTACGACTACGACGGCGACGGCGACTTCAACGAGCCCGACGGCTACATCGACCACTTCCAGATCGTCCACGCCGGCGGCGACCAGGCCGACGGTGACCCGAACCAGGGTGAGGACGCCATCTGGAGCCACCGCTGGTACGCGTACGCCTCCGACATCGGCAACACGGGCCCGGGCGACAACCCGCTCGGTGGCACCGAGATCGGCAACACCGGCGTCTGGATCGGCGACTACACCATGCAGCCGGAGAACGGTGGCCGCAGCGTCTTCTACCACGAGTACGGCCACGACCTCGGCCTGCCGGACGACTACAACATCAACAACGGCGGGGACAACAACAACGAGCACTGGACCCTGATGGCCCAGAGCCGCCTCGGCGACAAGAACGACGGCGGCATCGGCGAGCGCGGCGGCGACATCGGCGCCTGGAACAAGCTCCAGCTCGGCTGGCTCGACTACGAGGTGGTCAAGGCCGGCCAGAAGCGCACCCTGGAACTGGGCCCGCAGGAGTACAACTCCACCAAGGCCCAGGCCGCCGTGGTGGTGCTCCCGCAGCGGGAGTACACCTTCCAGAACGGCAAGCCGTTCGAGGGCACCAAGCAGTTCTTCTCGGGCAACGCCGATGACCTGAACAACACCATGACGCGGAGCATCGACCTCACCGGGAAGAGCAGCGCCGCGCTCACCATGAAGGGCCGCTACACCATCGAGGAGGACTACGACTACCTCTTCTTCGAGGCGTCCACCGACGGTGGCCAGACCTGGTCGCCTCTGCCGGGCACGGCCAACGGCAAGGCCCTCAAGGAAATCTCGACCGGGCGCTTCGCCCTGGACGGCTCCAGCAACGGGCAGTGGGTCGACGTCAACATCCCGCTGAACTCCCTCGCCGGCAAGGTCGTGCAGTTCCGGCTGCGCTACCAGACCGACGGCGGCCTCTCCGCCGGCGGCTTCTATGGTGACGCGATCACCGTGACCGCCGACGGGCAGACGCTGCTCAGCGACGGTGCCGAGGCGGGCGCCGGCGGCTGGACCCTCAACGGTTGGAGCATCACCGAGGAGACGTACCAGCGGAAGTTCGACAACTACTACATCGCCGGCAACCGGTCCTACGTCTCGTACGACAAGTACCTGAAGACCGGCCCGTACTACTTCGGCTACGGGAACACCCGCCCCGACTACGTGGACCACTACGCGTACCAGGAGGGTCTGCTCATCTCCTACTGGAACCTCCGGTGGCCGGACAACGACACGTTCGACCACCCGGGTGAGGGTCGCAACCTCATCATCGACGCGCACCCTCGGCCGATCTACAACCTGACCGGCAACCCGTGGCGGGCCCGCGTCCAGGTCTACGACGCGCCGTTCAGCCTGAACAAGGCCGACTCGGTCACGCTGCACATCAACGGCCAGGCCCAGTACATCCGGGGCCAGGACGCGCAGCCGGTGTTCAACGACACGAAGCAGTACTGGTACCCGGAACTGCCGAACCACGGCGTCAAGCTGCCGGCCGCCGGCGTCAAGATCACTGTTCAGCAGCAGAAGGGCACCTCGATGAAGGTGAAGTTCTCCTGAACCGCTGACCCGCACGACCACGTACCACCCGATGCCCGGGCAGGTCACCTGCCCGGGCATCGCCCTTCGCGTAACCGGCATTCTGGCCGGCCGATCCCCGAACCGGACCCTCCGGCGGTCTCCCGGAGAATCCCCTGATCCTCGCCACCTACGCGGCAACCGGTGCGCTGCCGGCCCTAGGCTGTGCCACATGACCGACCAGCGAAGCGGACCCGTCGACGAGTCCTGCGTCCTCCCCGACGGGCCGTGGACGCACCGGTTCGTCGGCGCCAACGGGAGCCGCTTCCACGTCGTCGAGGCCGGCACCGGCCCGATGGTGCTCTTCCTCCACGGCTTTCCGGAATACTGGCTGGCCTGGCAGGAACTGCTGCCGGCGGTCGCCGACGCGGGGTTCCGGGCGGTCGCGATGGACCTGCGTGGATACGGCGCGAGCGACAAGCCACCCCGGGGGTACGACGGCTACACCCTCGCCGCCGACGTGGCCGGCCTGATCCGGGCGCTCGGCGAACGGTCGGCGACCCTGGTCGGCTCCGGGGCCGGCGGCCTCATCGCCTGGACCGCGGCCTCGTTCCACCCCAGCCTGGTCCGGCGGCTGGTGGTGCTCGGGGCGCCGCACCCGCTCCGGCTACGGGCCGCCATCTTCGCCGACCCGCGTGGCCAGTTCGCCGCCTCCACCCCGACCCTGAAGTTCCAGCTTCCCCGGTACGAGCACGTGCTGACCCGGGACGACGCGGCCGAGGTCGAGGCGATCCTGCGCCGCTGGGGCGGGCCACGCTGGGTGAACAGCCCCGATTTCGCGGCGTACGCCCGCAGCTGCCGGGAGGCGATGCAGATCCCGCAGGCGGCCTTCTGCGCCCTGGAGGGCTACCGGTGGGCGTTCCGGTCGGTGCTGCGGCTGCACGGCTACCGGTTCGTCAAGCTGATGCAGCGGCCGCTGGTCACGCCGACCCTCCAGCTGCACGGCGCTCTCGACCGCTCGTCCCTGCCGCGTACCGCCCAGGGTTCGGGCCGCTACGTGACCGCCCCGTACGAGTGGCGGCTGCTCGACGGGGTCGGGCACTTCCCGCACGTGGAGGTCCCGGACGTGGTGCTCGGAGAGATCCTCCGCTGGGCGAAGTCCTGACTCACACCCGCTGCTCGCGCAGGTCGACGACCTCGCTCGCCGGCGCCCAGCCCTGATAGACCCCGAAGTCGAAGGCTTCCAGACCCAACGCGCGGGCCACCGGCCACCGGCCGCCGGTGTACTCCACCCGCAGCCAGCCGTCGTGCTCGGCCAGCACGATGAACGGCTGCCCCTGCCAGGTGCAGGTGGTCCGGACGTACGCCAGCTCGTCGACCTGGGCGGCCGGCACCACCCGGACGTGCCGGCCGGGGCGTACCTCCTCGAAGCCCTCGCCCGGTTCGGGCTGGTAGAGCCGGACGTCGTCGCCGTCCGGGCTGGCCTGGTACTCCCGGCCCCGCCAGCGGGCCACGTAGCCGTCGCGGCTCACGGGTCACCCACCTGTCGCCAGAGCAGCGCGTCGGTGTCCAGGGCCGCCACCACCCGGTCGCTGCCGTCCGCGCCGATCCGGCACAGCTGCGCCCCGTGCGGCAGCCGGGCGCTGTCCACCTTGAACTCGGCGACCACGTCGCTGCTCTCCCCCGGCGCGAAACCGTTGCCGCGGAACGGGGGACGCTCGATCACCCAGCCCTCCATCGCCCGCATCGCGGCCTCGTTCTGGCCGCCGTACGGGATGCGGTAGAGGCTCGGCCGGTACGCCGGCCAGCGCAGCACGTAGATCTCCTCGGCGTCCCGGGCGAACAGCGAGTCGGGGTGGCCCAGGCCGAGCGCGTCGTAGAGCTGCGCCGGGGTGCTCAGGTGGGCCAGTTCGCCGGCCCGGTGCACGAAGCCGGACACCCGGTCGTAGCCGCGCTCCAGGTAGTAGGCGAGCTGGCTCGGAGCGAGCGCCTTCTGCATGGTCACCGGCAGGTTCGGGTCGACCGGCGGCGCGGCGGGCCGGGTCACGGAGGTGGGTTCGGCCTCGGCGGGCGGCTGTTCCGGCTCGCCCTCCGGGTCGTCACCGAGCCCCACCTCGGCGGCCCAGTTGGCCAGCGCGAGGACCTGCTCGCCGGGATACTTCGCCCCGACCGGGGTGCCCGGGTTCACCGCGAACGACCAGCTCTCGTCCGGCCAGCGGCGGATGAGCTGGACAAACTTCACCCGTACCGTGTCGACCGGCCCGTCGACGCGGTCGGCCAGCCGCTCCGGCGAGCTGTAGACCACCACGTACGTCTCGCCGTCGAGCTGCTCCGTCCGCCAGACGAAGCCGGGATCGCCGGGGCGGCTGCCAGGCACGGAGTCGGCCGCGACGGGCAGCAGCACCCGGGCCAGCAGCAGGGTGGAGAGGAAGCTGTCGGTGCTGCCGCTGCCCGCCGCGGTGAGCAGTTCCTCCTCGACGCCGTTCGAGGGCACGAAGTCGGGCGGCACCGGCGTCGGCGGTGCCGGCACCGGCGGCTCCGGCTCCGGTCCGGCGCGCACCGCCGGCTCCGGCGCGGCGGACGACGCAGCCGGCGCGGGCGTCTCGACAAGCGGAACCGTCGGCTCGGCCGGCGGCGCGGGCGCCTCGAACAGCGGAACGTTCGGCTCGGCCGGTGGATCGATCGTGATCGGCATGGTGGGGTCGGCGGGGCCGGCCCAGGGCGTGCCCGCCTCGTCGCCGTCGGTCCGGTGCGGCGAGCCGGTCGCGGTCGCCATCGCCGAGGCGGCGGGAAGGGTCGGCACCGTGTACGGCTCGGGCGGCGCGCCGGAGGCCGGGGGGTCCCAGGTCGGCTCCGCGGGCCCGGTGAGGTCCCGGGATTCGATCACGGTGCCCTCGATGACGATCGGCTTGAAACCCCGGTGCGACGGGGGTGGGCCGGACACCGGCTCGGTGATCGACGGGGGCAGATCACCCGTCCCGGCCGGCGCGAAGGCGTTGGCACCCGGGGGAATCGGCTGGGTCCGCTCGTCCGCTCCCGGCCCGTCGCCAGCCACGGGGTGCCGACGGGGCAGTGCCTGGGTCGCCTCCGCGGCCGGGCTCGGGGTGGATCGGAACGGCCAGGCCGTTTCCGGGTGCAACGCCTGGGTGGCCTCTCCGGGATCCGCTCCCGACGGTCGGGTGGGCCGCTCCGGCACCGGCTCGCTCAGCGGGCGGCGGCGCGGAAACGGCTGGCCGCCCTGGCCGAGCCGGGGAGGCGGGACGGCACGCTCACCCGACTGGAGGGCCGGGTCCGGGGAGGGCGAAACGGCACGCTCACCGGCCCGGCGGGGGTCCGGGGTGGGCGTCCGGCGGGACGCGCGGCCCGAGGCGGGTTCGAAGAACGACCGGGCGGGGGGTGGCGCGGGCTCGCCGGTCCGGCCGTTCGCCGAACCGGTACGCCCGGCGTCGGCGAACGGGTCCGACTCGTCCGGACGCCGGCGCAGGTCGTTGAGCCAGCCGGAGAGGCTGTCGGAGCCGGACTCGGGCCGATCACCGGCTGGGCCGGTGGTGCCGCCGCCGGAATCGGTGCGGTGTGGCCGGGCTGGCCAGCCGTCGCGGGCCGGCCCGTCATCCCCGGGACGCTGGTTGGGTGGGGTCGGGTGGTCGATCGCCGGCGCCGGCCGGTGGACCGCCGCTGAACCGACCCGTCCTGCCGCGCGGGGCGCGGCGGGAGGGGCGGCCGGCGCGGGGATCGGCATCGTCGGCGGCTCGTCCCCGGTTGCCGGAGTGCGGCCGCCCGAGCTGGATGGGACCGGTGCGGCCGGGGCCCGACCTGCGAACGCCTCGGGGAGCGACGACGGTGTGGCGGCCCGGCCGGGTGTGCCGGTGCCGGCGCGGAGCCGGGCGGCCGTCTCCACCCGCTCCAGCCGGGCGCGGGCACCCATGGTCCGGCCCGGCAGCCGGACGTCGCCCCGGGAGAGCTGCGCCACGTACCAGGCGGGCAGGTAGCCCTCGATCGGCAGGCCGGGATTGACGGCCAGCCACCACTCGTGGTTCGGCCAGCCGGCGGCCAGGTCCGCGTAGGGGAGGCGGCGGGTGGCACCGGCGTTCTCGCCCAGGCAGGCCCGCAGCGCGGTGACGGAGGTGAAGGCGAGAATGTGCGTCCGGCCCCCGGTGGTCCAGGTGCCCCAGCCCACCGGGGCCTGCCCGGGCGCCTCGGCGGCGACCGGCAGCAGCAGATCGACGCGGGTCAGGACGCGGAAGTAGAGCTGCTGATCCTGCGCATGCAACGCGTCACGCATCGCCACCTCGGCCTCGGTGGCCGGCTCCCATCCGGTCACGGCCACCTCTCCTTCAGCGAACAGGCCACAGGCATCGCCTACAACCTACAAGGTGGTAACAAGATCACAATGGCTGGCCGGCAGTGGTGCGCGGGGCCGCCCGCAGGCCGCTAACATCCTGTTCCGGAGCCGACACGTTACGGAGGCGGTCGATGTCCCGGCCCATCGCGCGACCGGCCCTGGGCCCTGCGTCAAGGGCCCTGGCCGGCCTGGCGGCCGTCCTCACCGCCGTGCCGATCGCCGGTCCGGCGGCGGCCCGGGCGGCGTCGGCCTGCGCCACGCCGCCCGCCCCGGCCCGCCCGGTGGCGGACCAGCCGTGGCCACAGCAACGGTACGCGCCAGACCGCCTCGCCCCGCTCGCCACCGGCGTCGGGGTGACCGTAGCGGTGGTCGACTCCGGGGTGGATCGCACCCATCCGCAGCTGGCCGGGCGGGTGCTCGCCGGCGCCGACTTCCTCGATCCGGGCGGCGACGGCACGCGGGACTGCGCCGGGCACGGCACCGGCGTGGCGAGCATCATCACGGCGACACCCCGGCCGGGAGTGGCGTTCCGGGGACTCGCCCCGGACGTCCGCATCCTGCCGGTACGGGTCAGCGAGCAGCAGGTGGTCGAGGGGCGGGAGTCGGGGCGTACGGTCGGCGCGGCCGACTTCGCCCGGGCCATCCGGTGGGCGGTGGACCACGACGCCGACGTGCTCAACCTCTCCGTCGTGCTGTACGTGGACAACCCCGCGGTCCGGCTCGCGATCGCCTACGCGGTGCGCCACGACGTCGTCGTGGTGGCCGCCGCCGGCAACCTGCACGACAGCGGCAACCCCCGGCCCTACCCGGCCGCGTACGACGGGGTGCTCGGGGTGGGTGCGATCGGCGCGGACGGTGTCCGCTCCACGTTCTCCCAGACCGGCCCGTACGTCGATCTGGTGGCACCCGGCAGCGACGTGCTGATGGCGGCGCCCGGGCAGGGACATCACCGGGCGGAGGGGACGAGCTACGCGACGCCGTTCGTGGCCGCGACCGCCGCGCTGCTGCGGCAGTATCGCCCCGAACTGACCGCCGCCGAGGTGGCCCGGCGGATCGTGGACAGCGCCGACCCGGCCCCGGGGAGCGGAGGCGGGTCCGGTGCCGGGGTGCTGAACCCGTACCGAGCGATCACCGAGTCGGCCGGGCCGGCGGTGGCGCACCCACACCGGGGCGCGGCGCTGCCGGTGGACCGGCCGGACCCGGCGGAGGTGGCGCAGCGGACGCGACGGGCGGCGGCCCGGGACCGGGCACTGCTGGTGGCCGGCGTGACCGGGGCGGCGACCTGCATGGTCGTGCTGCTCGCCGTGGTGCTGCCGCGCGGGGCCCGGCGCCGCTGGCGCCCGGCCGGCCCGGCCTGACCCACGTCACGCGCCACGCGTCCAAGGTCAGCACGACCGTGGGGAGGCCGAGCGTCTCCTCCGGGCGGCTGTGCGGGCCTTGGACGCGGGCGGCGACGACTACTGGAACAGGTTGGCGTTCCGCTTCTCGGTGTCGAGATAGTCGGCGGCGGAGTCCTCCACCGCAAGCTTGATGTCGCGCAGCATGGCCTGCAGGTCCTGCGAGGCGGCCCGCCACCGCGCCTGCCGCTGCTCGTACGCCTGGCGGGCCTCGCCGTCCCAGCTCGCGACCAGCGGCGCGGCGTCCCGTTCGAGCTGCCCGAGCTGGCTGTCGAGCATGTTCAGCGCCTTCTGGATGTCCGCGCCGGCCTGCTGCAGCGCGGCGAAGTTGACGACCAGCACACCGTGGTCCATCGGATCCGTCCTTCCCTGTCAGAGCGGCAGCTGGATGCTGCGATGGGTGCTGGCGACCCGGCCGGCGGCCTCGGTGTCCGAGACGTCGTACTGCGCTCCAGCGGTGCGGATCGCGGTGGCCGTCTCGCGCAGGGCCCGCTGCAGCGCCGCCTGGTCCTGAGCCCACTGTTGCTTCACCTGCTCGAACGAGCGCCCACCGGCGCCTCGCCAGGCCTGCTGCAACACCTCCAACTCGGCCATCAGGCCGCTGAGCATGCTCTGCAACGACTGGTCCACCTGCTCGAACTTCGCGGCGGTCTGCTGCATCACCGCGGCTTCTGCCTGGGTCTGGGACACCCGGGACGTCACCTCGTCTCCTCGGTCGTGGCTGGTCGCCGCAGCGACCGCCAGGGACTCGCCGGGCGCGGATCCGCAAATGGTGGGGTGGGAACGGCGCGCACTCGGCGGAACTCGTCGCTGACGGTAGTCGTCCGACTTCGGTTGTGCTACCCCCTCCGCTCCCCTGTGGACAACGGAAGGCCTACCATGAGCCACGCCAACGTCACGCGGTGAACAGGCGGAGGAGGCGCGGTGACGGCGACCACGACCGGACGGCCGGCACCGGCGCCCGGGCGGCCAGCACAGCGGATCCGTCCCGTGCCGGGCGTACGGGCCGGGCAGGTGGCGGCGGCGCAGGTCGCGGTGGCGCTGCTGGTCGCCGCCGCCGGCCGGGGAGCGGCGGTCACCGTGGCAGCCGCGCTGTCGGCGACACTACTGCTGCCCGCCGCCTGGGTGCGGTTCCGCGGCCGGTGGCTCTACGAGTGGCTGCTGGTGGGGCTGGCGCACCTGACCCACCGGCGCTCCCTGCCGGCGGCCTCCGGGGCAGGCGCGGTGCTGGAGTTGACGGCCCCCGGCGCCACCGTCCGCCCGGTCGACCTCGCCGGCGATCCGGCCGCGGTGGTCGACGACGCCGACGGGATGACCGCGCTGCTGGAGGTCGGTGACCCCGGCGACCTGCTCGGTGACGGCCCGCGGGCCCTGCCCGCGCCGCGGACCCTGCTGCCGCCGGCCGGCGCGGAGAGCCCACCGGTCCGGCTGCAACTGCTGCTCTCCGCCTCCCCCGCCCCGGCGCCGGCCGCCGGGATGGGCACGGTCGGGACGTCGTACCGCCAACTCACCGACGGGCGGCTGGCGGGCCGGGCCCGCGCGGTGCTGGCCGTCCGGGTGCTGCGGGCCGACGGTTGGTCGGACGAGGAACTGCGCCGGGCGCTCTCCGGCGCGGTCCGGCGCATCGTGCGCCGGCTCGGCCCGCTGGCCGGCCGGCCGCTGGGCGGGGCGGCGGCGCTCCGGGTGGTCGCCGAACTGGCCCACCACGACGCCGGCGCGCCGCTCCGCGAGAGTTGGGGGTCGCTGGCGGTGGGCGGGCTGGCGCAGGCCACCTGGCGGCTGCGGCGCTGGCCGGATCCGCGTACCGACGGGGTCCGGCAGCTGGTGCCCCGGCTGCTCGCCCTGCCGGCGACCGCCACCACCGTCGCACTCCGCGTCGGCCCACGCGCCGGAGCCGACACCGCGCCGGTCCCGGCCGAGCTGACCGTACGCCTGGCCGCCGAAACCGCCGTGGAGCTGTCCGCCGCCGAGCGGGCACTGCGCCGGCTCGCCGGCGACCTCGGCGCGGAGATCCGCCGGCTCGACGGCGAGCACCTGGCCGGCCTGGCCGCGACCTTGCCACTGGCCTCGGCGGGGGCCGCGACCACGCCGGCCCCGGCCGAGCTGGACGCGCTGGAACTCAGCCTCGGCGAGTCCGGCCTGATGGTGGGCGCCAACCGGCAGGGCGGCCCGTTGACCGTACGCCTGTTCCGTCCCGGGACGACCCGGCTGCTGCTCGTCGGTGGGGTACGCGCCGCCCAGCTCATGGCGCTGCGGGCGCTGGCGCTGGGGGCCCGGGTGGTGGTGCAGACCAACCGGCCACGGGCGTGGGAGCCGTTCGTACGCGGCGTGGGCCGCCCCGGCGGGGCGGTGCCGCTGATCCCGCCGGGGCGGCCGGTCGGCGGCGCACCGGGTTCACCGCTGCACCCGTTGCTGCTGGTGGTCGACGCCGGGCCGGCGTCGCCCGAGGCGGGGCCGGAGGTGGCCTGGCGATCCGTCCTGGTGGTACGCGACGAGCTCACTCCGGCCGACACGGCCGCGCTGGCCCGGGCCGACCTGGCGATCCTGCAACCGCTCGATCCGGGCGAGGCGGCGCTGGCCGGTGCCGCCCTGGGACTCGGTGGCTCGGCGGAATGGCTGACCCGGATCCGGGACGAGATGGTCGCCGTGGTGAACCGCCGGGCGCTGCGCTGGGCGCTGTTGTCGCCGACGCCGATCGAGTCGCAACTGGTCGGTCGCCCGATCCGCCGCTGAGCCGGCCGCGGTCCGTCGATCTCCGCGGGGTTCCGCAGGTGGACGGAGCGTGGCACGATCCCGGCCATGGATTTCCTGAAAGGCCTTCTGATCAGGCTCGCCTCGACGGCGGTGGCCTTCTGGCTGGCCACTCTGCTCATCCCGGGGATCACCCTGAACGCCGAGACGGTCACCGAGAAGGTGACCACGCTGGTGCTGGTCGCGGCGATCTTCGGGGTGGTCAACGCGGTGCTCCAGCCGATCATCAAGACCGTCGGCTGCGGCTTCTACCTGTTCACCCTCGGCCTGATCGCGCTGGTGGTCAACGGCCTGCTCTTCCTGTTGACGAGCTGGATCGCCGGTCAGGCGGAGCTGCCGTTCCACGTGGACGGCTTCTGGCCGGCCGCGGTGCTGGGCGCGCTCTTCGTCAGCATCGTGACCTGGCTCCTCGGCATGGTCCTCGACCGCGACTGACGACCGAAAGCTTGAATCTTGGACAGTTGCCGTCGGCAGCGGACGGTAACTGTCCAAGATCTCCGACCGGGACCGCCGCCGAGCTGCTTTGCCCGGCTCGGCGGCCGGGGCGCCGACGCGCTGGTGCTCGACGACAACGAGCTGGGCGGGCTGGCCTGGACGGCCGCCGGCTACCGACGCCAACCCGAGTGGCGGCGGTGGGTCAAGCCGCTGTCGCCCTGAACCGACCGACCGGCCGGGCCAGTGGCCGGGAATTGGCTGGCGAGGAGCGGGGCGAGCGGCGCTAGCGTGACGAGGGTGTTCACTCTGACCCGCCCTGACGGCTACCAGATCAGCACCGATCCGACCCGGCTCGACCTCGACCGGGTGCACCGCTGGCTCGCGACGGACGCGTACTGGGCGATCGGGCGGGAGCGGGACATCGTCGAGCACGCCTTCGCCGGCTCGATCGGCTTCGGCGTCTACCGGCCCGGCGACGGGCAGCAGGTGGCGGTGGCCCGGGTGGTCACCGACCGGGCCACCTTCGCCTGGCTCTGCGACGTCTACGTGGATCGGGCCGAGCGGGGGCGCGGGCTGGGCAGCTGGCTGGCCGGCGCGGTCCGCGACCACCTGGCCGAGTTGGGCGTACGCCGGATCGTGCTGGCCACGCTCGATGCCCACGAGGTGTACGCCAAGGTGGGCTTCAGCCCGGTCGAGCCGGACCGCTGGATGCAGCTCGACCAGCGGGTGAGCCAGATCACCGGAAAGGAGCAAAACCCCGCTTCACCACTTACCGTGGAGGCGTGAACCAGACCCGCCTCGGTTACCTGTACGGTCTCGGCGCGTACCTGATCTGGGGATTCTTCCCGATCTACCTGAAACTGCTCCGCCCGGCCGGGCCGGTGGAAATCCTCGCCCACCGGATCGTCTGGTCGGTGGTCTTCGTGGCCCTCGTGCTGGCGGCGATGCGCAACATCGGCTTCCTGCGGGCGCTGACCCGGCGGCCCCGGGCACTCGCCGCCGTCGGCGCGGCCGCCGCGTTGATCGCGGTGAACTGGGGCACCTACATCTACGGGGTGAACTCCGACCGGGTGGTGGAAACCGCCCTCGGCTACTTCATCAACCCGCTGGTCATCGTGCTGATCGGGGTCTTCCTGCTGGGCGAGCGCCTGCGCCCGGCGCAGTGGGTGGCGCTCGGCGTGGGCGGTCTCGCCGTGGCGGTGCTGACCATCGACTACGGCCGGCCGCCCTACCTGGCGCTCGTGCTGGCCTTCAGCTTCGCCGGGTACGGCCTGGTCAAGAAGCGGCTGGCGCTGCCCGCCGCGGAGGGACTCTTCGTCGAGTCGGCCGTGCTGGCGCTGCCGGCGCTGGCGTACCTGGGCTGGCTCAGCCGGGACGGCGCGGCGACGTTCGGGCACGTCTCCGCCGGGCACACCGTGCTGCTGGTGCTGGCGGGCGCGGCCACCGCGATCCCGCTGCTGCTCTTCGCCGGGTCGGCGAACCGGCTGCCGCTGTCCACCCTCGGCATGCTGCAGTACGTCGGCCCGATCCTCCAGCTCGGCTGCGGGGTGCTGATCTACCACGAGCCGATGCCGCCGGCCCGGTTGGCCGGATTCGCCCTGGTCTGGCTCGCCCTGCTGGTGTTCACCGCCGACGCGCTCCGCAACGCCCGCCGCACCCGCGCCGCCGCGCGGGCCGCCACCACTCCGGTCCCCGCCCCGACCCACTGATCAGGCGGATCAGCGGACGTCGTAGGCGAGGACGGCGGTGTCGTCGGCGCGCAGCAGTTCGAGGCGGACCAGCTCGCCCCGGGTGAACCGGGTGGCGCCGGTGAACCGCAGGTCGTCGCCGGGAGCGGCCAACCAGGAGCCGACCTGCTCCCTCGCCCCGTCCGGGCCGTACGCCACCAGCCGGAAGGTGTACGCCTCCCGGTCCCCGGCCCGCCGGTCGTAACCGCAGTGCATGGTGACCTCGCTGCCCCAGTCGGCGTTGGCCAGCCCGATCTCGGCGTGCACCGGGACCGGGCCGGCGACCGGGCGCATCGCGGCCATCGGCACCCGCGGGGCCGGCGGGGCGGCCGGGCGGAGCAGGGCCACCCCACCGACCCCGACCAGCACGGCGAGGACGGCCGCGGCGAACGCCGTCAGCGCGTACCGTCGCCGGGACCGTGACCGCTCGCGAAGCCGGCGTTCCCGCGCGCTGTCGAGCAGCGCGGGCACCTGGGAGGTCTCCGTCTCCGAGGGCAGCAACTCCGCCAGGCCGGCCGGGTCGAGCCGCCCCAGCAGGCCGGGCAGCACGGCGAGCTCGGCCACCGCCTCGCGGCAGGCGGCGCAACCGGCCAGGTGCCGCTCGTAGGCGGCTCGTTCGGCGGGAGCGAGGGCACCCAGCACGTACGCGCCGTCGTCGTGCGCGAACTCGCACCGGGTCATTCGGTCACCCCCATCTCGGCCAGCACCAAACGTAGTGAGCGCAGCGCGTAGTGGGTGCGCGACTTCACGGTGCCCGGCGGTACGCCCAGCCGCGCCGCGGCCTCCGCCACCGACCGCCCCTGGTAGAAGCACTCGACCAGCACCTCGCGGTGGGTCGGGCTGAGCCGGTTCAGCGCCTCGGCGACGGTCCACGCCTCCACCGCGCGCTCCGCCTCGTCGACCGTCTCGGGAGGCTCGGGCAGTTCGTCGGTGTAGACCTCACCGATCCGGGCGGACCGGCGCCGCCAGGCGTCGATGGCCAGGTTCCGCGCGGTGGTGAACAGCCAGGCACGGACCGAGCCCCGCTCCGGGTCCAGCGACCCCGGGTGCCGCCAGGCCCGCAGCAACGTCTCCTGCACCAGGTCCTCGGCGCGCGACCGGTCGCCGTCGACCAGCCGGAGAGCGTGCGCGAAGAGCGCGTCGGCGTGTTCGTCGTGCAGCGCGCGCAGCAGTTGGGCGTCGTGGTCGCTGATGGCGGTCTCCTCGCTCCCGTACGGCGAGTCCAGGATGCCTTCCGCCTGTGGATACGTGCCACGCCGCCGATCGGTTCAGCCCGGCCGGCTCGCCGCGCACTTGTTCACATCCGGTTAACGTTCGGGCCGATCGCAGCTCACCGCATCCTGGCAGCCTCCGGCCCATACGCGGGCGGGCGCTCCTCGCGGCCTGCCACCCACGTCCCTACCAGGAGGCCCTTCTGATGAGCGACCGTCCCCGGCTGCTCCCGTTGCTGGGTGCCACTCGCCACGGCAGCCGCGACGCCATGACCTGCCTGTACCGCTGCGGCAACGCCTGCGACCACCCGGTGCCGAACCCGTCGGACAACCCCTACTTCGGGGACCTGGTCGACGCCGAGGTCTCCCGCCGCGGCGTGGTCCGGGCCGGTGCGGTCGGCGCCCTGGTCCTCGGCTTCGGCGGCACCGTCGCCGGCGCCCTGGCCGGCGCGGCCCCGGCCGCCGCCGACCCCGGCAAGGGTGCCGCCAACGGTGCCGCCAACGGCAACGGTGCCGCCAACGGCGCCGCCGGGAACGGCGGCGTGGGCAACGGCGCGCTGACCTTCAAGCCGATCCCGCCGAACCGGCTCGACACCCTGGTCGTCCCGAACGGGTACGACCACGCGGTCGTGATCAAGTGGGGTGACGCGGTCGTCCCGGACGCGCCCGCGTTCAACGTGCACCGCCAGACCGCCGCCGCCCAGTCGATGCAGTTCGGCTACAACAACGACTTCGTCGGTGTGCTGCCGATCGACCGCAAGCGGGCGCTGCTCGTGGTCAACCACGAGTACACCAACGAGGACCTGATGTTCCCCGGCTTCCCCGGCCTGGACAAGCTCTCGGTGGAGCAGCTCCGGGTGGCGATGGCCGCGCACGGCATGTCCGTGGTGGAGCTGGAGCGGGTGGAGAGCACCGGGCAGTGGCGGCCGGTGCGCAACGGTCGGAAGTACAACCGCCGGGTCACCGCGCTGGCCACGAAGTTCGAGCTGACCGGCCCGGCCGCCGGCTCGGCCTGGCTGTGCACCGCCGCCGACCCGAAGGGTCGTACGGTGATCGGCACGCTGAACAACTGTGCCGGCGGGGTGACCCCCTGGGGCACGGTTCTCTCCGGCGAGGAGAACTTCAACCAGTACTTCGTCGGCGGGGACGGCGCGCCGGAGGCGCTGAAGCCGAAGCTGGCCCGGTACGGCATCCCGACCGACGTGCGGTACCCGAGCGGCAGCCGCATGTGGGACCGCGCCGACGAGCGCTTCGACCTGGCCAAGCACCCGAACGAGGCGCACCGGTTCGGCTGGATCGTCGAGATCGACCCGTTCGACCCGGACAGCAAGCCGCGCAAGCACACCGCGCTGGGCCGGGTCAAGCACGAGGGCGCCAACGTCATCGTGGCGAAGGACGGCCGCGTGGTCGCGTACATGGGCGACGACGAGCGGTTCGACTACCTCTACAAGTTCGTCTCGGACAAGAAGTTCATGGAGGGCTCCTCCATGGTGGCCCGCCGGCACAACCTGACCCTGCTGGAGTCCGGCACGCTCTACGTGGCCGCCCTGGAGGGCAACAGCGCCGCCGAGATCGACGGCACCGGCAAGCTCCCCTCGGACGGCGCCTTCAACGGCCGGGGCCGGTGGATCAAGCTGGTCAGCGGCAACAAGTCGTACGTCGACGGGATGACCGCGGCCGACGTGCTCACCTTCACCCGCCTCGCCGGGGACAAGGTCGGCGCGACGAAGATGGACCGGCCGGAGGACGTCGAGCCCAACGAGCTCACCGGCAAGGTGTACGTGGCGCTGACCAACAACACCGACCGGGGCAAGGACGGCAAGGCCGCCGCCGACGAGGCGAACCCGCGCAACGCCAACAAGCACGGGCAGATCCTGGAGCTGGTCGAGGACCGCGGCGACAACACCGCCGAGACCTTCACCTGGTCGCTGCCGATCGTCTGCGGCGACCCGACCGACCCGTCGACCCACTTCGCCGGGTACGACAAGAGCAAGGTCTCGCCGATCTCCTGCCCGGACAACGTCGCCTTCGACGCCACCGGCAACCTCTGGATCGCCACCGACGGCAACGCCCTGGGCAGCAACGACGGCCTCTTCGCCACCGCGCTGGAGGGCCCGGAGCGGGGCCACCTGAAGCAGTTCCTCACCGTGCCGTACGGCGCCGAGACCTGCGGCCCGTTCATCACGAAGGACAACCGCTCGGTCTTCGTGGCGGTGCAGCACCCGGGTGAGATCACCGGCGCGACGGTGGAGAACCCGGCTTCCACCTGGCCGGACGGTGACTTCGCCAAGCCCGGCGTCGTGGTCACCTGGCGCCTCGACGGCAACCCGATCGGCAGCTGACCTCTCCTCCGGGCGGTTCGGCGCTGGACCGCCCCCGAAGGGCCCCTTTCCCCGCCGGGAAGGGGCCCTTCGGCCTCACCGGGTCGCGGCCGTTCCGGGTCCGGCGGACACCCCTCCTCCGTTCCGGGCCCGGCGGGCATCTCTCCGCCGGGCGCCCGACGGGGTCACTGCTCGGTCGCGAGGCCGTCGGCGATCGCCCGAGCAGCGCTGAGCAGCTTCGCCCGGACCACCCGGGCGGAGGTCATCATCTCGCCGGCCGGCAGCGCGCAGGCCAGCACCACCCGGCGCTCGATGTCCTTGTCCGGGGTGACCAGCACGGCGGCGCAGGCCACCCCCTGGCGGAACTGCCCCAGTTCCAACTGCATGCCGCGCCGGTCACCGGCGGCCAGGTCGGCCTCGAACGCCTCGGCCGTGGTCAGGGTGGCGGTGGTGAACGGGCGCATGCCGTACTCGCGCAGGTAGCGGACACGCTGGTCGGCGGTGAGCGTGGCGAGCAGGCTCTTGCCGAGGGCGGTGGCGTGCGCCCCCTCGTCGAAGCCCGGCACCAGGTCCTCCAGGTACGGCGAGCGCGGCCCCTCGGCGACCGCCGTGACGGCCACCTGGCCGCCCACGAAGCGCCCCAGGTAGTGGCTCCAGCCGGTGTCCGCCGCCGCCCGTCGCAGCGACTCGCCGACCGCCGGCGGCCCCCGGAACGCCGTCACCAGTTCCCGGTACCGGTCGGCCACCTCCAACCCGACGATGTACGTCCCGTCCTCGCGCCGGATCACGTAGCCCTCGTAGGCCAGGGTGCGCACCAGGTGGTACGTGGTGGCGACGGTCAGCTCGCACCGACGGGCGATCTGCTTGACGGTGAGTCCCCTCGGCGCACGGCCGACCGACTCAAGCACTCGAAGCGCGCGGGAGACACTTCGGATCAGGTCCGAGGGTTCCGCCAAGGGGTCGCGCACAACCACCTCCGCCGCCGGGGACTTACACCATATGAAAATCAGGGCGAGTGCGAAATGCCTGTTCGGATCGAGGATGCCAGATCACCGGGCACAGTCCGTACTCCGACAGACACGATCAGCTGTCAAACTGTGATCGGCGTAGGTTTGGCCTCACCATGACCGACACCGCCCTGCGTCCCGTACCCCCCGCGTCCCGGTCCGCCATCCGCGTCAGCGCGGGTGCCGTGGTCACCACGATCGCCTGCGTCCTGCCGGTCTTCCTGGTCGGCGGCCTCGCCGTGCAGATGGCCGACGATCTTCGGTTCTCCCCCGCCGGGCTGGGCCTGGCCGTGTCGGTCTACTTCGGGATCAGCGCGCTGGCGTCGGTCCCCTCCGGCGTGCTCGTGGAGCGGTACGGCCCGGCCGTGGTGGCCCGCGCCGGCATCCTGCTCTCCGCCGGCTCGCTGCTGGCCGTGGCGGGGCTGGCCCGGTCGTACCCGGTGCTGGTCGTCCTGCTCGGGCTGAGCGCCGCCGCGAACGCGCTCGGGCAGCTCGCCAGCAACGCCGTGCTGGCCCGGCATGTGCCCGCCCACCGGCAGGGGCTCTCCTTCGGGGTGAAGCAGGCGGCCATCCCGGTCTCCACCCTGCTGGCCGGCGCGGCGGTGCCGGCGATCGCGCTGACCGCCGGCTGGCGCTGGGCGTTCGTGGCCGCCGCCGGGGCGGCGCTGGCCGCGCTGCCGGCCGTACCCCGGGCGGAGGGCGCCCCGGGGCGGCGGTCGGCCGCCGGGCGGGCGGGTGGGGCCAGCCTGGCGCTGGTGGTGGTCGGCCTGGCCGCCACGCTTGCGGCGGCCGCCGCGAACGCCCTGGGCACCTTCGTGGTGGACTCGTCGGCCGGGCGCGGGTTGTCCCCGGCCCTGGCCGGTCTCACCCTGACCCTGGGCAGCGCGGTCTGCGTGGTGGCCCGGGTCGGTGCCGGCTGGCTCGCCGACCGCCGCGAGACCGGGCATGTCGCGCTGATCGCCGGGATGCTGGTGGTCGGCGCGGTCGGGCTGGCCCTGCTGGCCCTGGCCGGCACCGGGCCGCTGGTGGCCGGCGTGGTGCTCGGCTTCGGGCTCGGCTGGGCCTGGCCCGGGCTGGTGAACTTCGCGGTGGTCAAGCTCCACCCGCAGGCCCCGGCCGCCGCCACCTCGATCACCCAGACCGGGGTGTACGCGGGCGGCTGCCTCGGCCCGCTGGGTCTCGGCGCCGTCGCCGGCCAGCTCGGTTACCCGACCATGTGGGGGACGGCGGCGGCCGCCATGCTGCTGGCCGCCCTCCTCATGCTCGCCGCCAGCCGCCTGCTGCCCCGCCCCACGGCCCCACTCACCGCCCCAACCCGATGATCATGAGGTGGTTACCCCTGCCCCGGCATGTCATGGCAACAACCTCATGATCACGCCTCGGGGCCGGGGGGGTCAGCTGGTGCGGTCGGCTATGTAGTCGCAGAGGGATTCGAGGGCGTGGCGGGCCGGGTTCGCGGGCAGCGGGGCTAGCCGGGCGCGGGCATCCTCGGCGTAGCCGCGGACCGTCTCCCGGGCACGCTTGAGCGCGGGCGACTCCCGGAGCAGGCCGAGCGCCTCGGCGTGCAGGGCATCGTCGACCAGCGCACCGGTGGCCAGGATCTCCCGCAGCCGCACCGAGGCGGCGTCGGAGTCGTCCGAGGCGAGCGCGTAGAGCACCGGCAGGGTCGGTACGCCCTCCCGCAGGTCGGTGCCGGGCGTCTTGCCGGACTGCCCCGACTCGGAGGCGATGTCGAGCAGGTCGTCGGAGAGCTGGAAGGCCATCCCGATGGTCTCGCCGTACCCGGCCAGGGCCTCGGTGTGCTCGGCGGAGGCGCCGGCGAACAGGCCGCCGAAGCGGGTCGAGGTGGCGATCAACGAACCGGTCTTCTCCGCGATGACGTGGAGGTAGTGCGCCACCGGGTCGGCGTCGCGCGGGCCGACCGTCTCGGCGATCTGCCCGTGCACCAGCCGGGCGAAGGTGCGCGCCTGCAGGCGTACGGCCTCGGGGCCGAGTTCGGCCGAGAGGTCCGCGGCCCGGGCGAAGAGGTAGTCACCGACCAGGATCGCCACCGAGTTGGTCCAGCGGGAGTTGGCGCTCGGGGCGCCCCGCCGCACGGCCGCCTCGTCCATCACGTCATCGTGATAGAGCGTCGCCAGGTGAGTGAGCTCCATCACCACCGCGGCCGGCACGACCCGCGCGTCGGCCGGGTCACCGAACTGGGCGCCCAGCGCCACCAGCAGCGGGCGGAACCGCTTCCCGCCGGCCTCGAGCAGGTGCCGGGCCGCCTCGGTGACGAGCGGGTCGGCGCTCGCCACACTGGACCGCAACTCGTTCTCGACCTGCTCAAGCAGGCCCAGCACGGACGCCTCGACGCGCGGGTCGGCAAGGTGCAGGCCGAGCGCGCCGAACTGACCCGTGCTATCCGGCCCCCGACGACCGCCGGAGCCGGTGACACCTGAACGCTCGCCAGCCGGAATCACCACGCCTTCCACCATGCCACACCCGTTCGACCTGCCCGGAAAGGGGATACGGACCGGGGGCCGGTACGCCACCGCGTACCGGCCCCCGGGGGAAGAACCACTGTCATCGCACGAATTCGGCGGCCCCGTTGGCCAGGTCGAGCAGCGGTGCCGGGGCGACGCCCAGCGCCAGCGTGGCCAGCACGCCGATGACCAGGGCCGCCGAGGTGAGCGCACCCGGGATGGCGACGGTCGGGGTCGCCTCGCCCGGCTCGGAGAGCCACATCATCACCACGACCCGCAGGTACGGGAAGGCCAGCACCATGCTGGTCAGCACGCCGGCGATCACCAGCCAGGTCTGGTTCGCGTCCAGCGCCGGCGCGAAGATCGCGAACTTGCTGGTGAACCCGCTGGTCAGCGGAATACCGGCGAAGGCCAGCAGGATGAAGGTGAAGACCGCGGCGAAGAACGGCGACCGGCGGCCCAGCCCGGCCCAGCGGGACAGGTGGGTGGCCTCCCCGTCGGCGTCCCGGACCAGGGTCACCACGGCGAACGCGGCGAGCACCGAGAAGCCGTACGCGACCAGGTAGAACATCGTGCCGGAGAGCCCGTCCTTGCTCGGCGCCAGCACGCCCACCAGCAGGTAGCCGGCGTTCGCGATCGACGAGTAGGCCAGCAGCCGCTTGATGTCGGTCTGGGTGACCGCCAGGACCGCGCCGACCAGCATGGTCAGCACCGCCAGCACGCCGAGCACCGGGGTGAAGTCCCAGGCGGCTCCGGCGAAGGCGACGTGGAAGACCCGCAGCAGGGCGCCGAAGGCGGCGACCTTGGTGCAGGCGGCCATGAAGCCGGTCACCGGGGTCGGAGCGCCCTGGTAGACGTCCGGCGTCCAGACGTGGAACGGCGCGGCGGCCGCCTTGAAGAGCAGGCCGATGGCGAGCAGCGCCATGCCGGCGAAGAGCAGCACCGGGCTGGACGAGGAGTCGCCGACCGCGGCGTGCACGGTGGCGAAGTCGACGCCGGCCGACCGGCCCGGGGTGCCCGAGGTGAAGCCGTAGATCAGCGCCACGCCGAACAGGAAGAACGCCGAGGCGTACGCGCCGAGCATGAAGTACTTCAGCGCGGCCTCCTGGCTCAACAGCCGCCGGCGGCGAGCCAGCGCGCAGAGCAGGTAGAGCGGCAGCGAGAAGACCTCGAGCGCGATGAACATGGTCAGCAGGTCGTTCGCCGCCACGAAGATCAGCATGCCGCCGATCGCGAACGTGGTCAGCGGGTACACCTCGGTGGTGCCGCCGGCCCGCTCGGCCTGCCGCCGGTCGTCGGCCGAGTCGGCGGTGACCGCGGCGTGGGCCACGAAGGCCCCACCCCGCTCCACCGCCCGCTCACCGATCAGCAGCAGCGCCATCGCGGCCAGGATGAGGATCGCACCCTGCAGGAAGAGCGTCGGCCCGTCCACCGCGATGGCCTGCCCGGCGGTGATCAGCCGGTCGTCGGCGTTGAGGATCACCATCGTCAGCGCGGCGAACACCGCTGCCAGGGCGAGCAGCAGCTGCACCGGGTTACGCAGGCGCCGCGGCACGAACGCCTCGACCAGGACGCCGACCAGGGCCGCGCCCAGCATGATCAGGATCGGAGCGAGCGCCGCATAGTCGATCGACGGCAACTTCAACTCGGTCATTTTGCGGCCTCCTGGACGCTACCGACCGTCGGGGCGGGGTCGGTCCGACCGACGTCCTGCATGGTCGCCTTGACGGCGGGGTTGATGACATCGGTGACCGGCTTCGGATAGAAGCCGAGCAGCACGATGAGCGCGATCAGCGGGGCGACCACGATCTTCTCGCGCAGGCTGAGGTCACGGCGCATGCCGTCCACCTCGGTCAGGGCCGGGTTGAGGGTGCCCTGGGTGGTGCGCTGGATCATCCACAGCACGTACGCCGCGGCCAGGATGATGCCGAGCGTGGCGATCACCGCGGCCGGCTTGTTGGTGGTGAACGTGCCGATCAGCACCAGGAACTCGGAGACGAACGGTGCCGTGCCGGGCAGCGCCAGCGAGGCGAGACCGGCGAAGAAGAGCACCCCGGCCAGCACCGGCACCAGCTTGCCCGCGCCACCGAAGTCGCTGATCAACGCCGAGCCGCGGCGGGCGATCAGCATGCCCACCACCAGGAAGAGCAGACCGGTGGCCAGACCGTGGTTGAGCATGTAGAGCACCGCGCCGGTGCCGGCCTGGGTGGTGAAGGCGAAGATGCCGACCCCGATGAAGCCGAAGTGCGCGATCGAGGTGTACGACACCAGCCGCTTGAGGTCGTTCTGCCCGACCGCCAGCAGTGCGGCGTAGATGATGCCGATCAGGCCCAGCGCCAGCGCCCACGGAGCGAACCACTTCGACGCCTCGGGGAAGAGCGGCAGGCAGTACCGCAGGATCCCGAAGGTGCCGACCTTGTCCAGCACGCCGACCAGCAGCGCCGCCGCGCCGGCCGGGGCCGCGCCACCGGCGTCCGGCAGCCAGGTGTGGAAGGGGAAGAACGGCGCCTTGATCGCGAACGCGAGGAAGAAGCCGAGGAAGAGCCAGCGGGCGGTGTTGACGTCGAGGTCCGCCTGAACCAGCGCCTGCCAGTCGAAGGTCTTCCCACCGACCACCCAGAGGCCGATCACCGCGGCCAGCATGAACAGGCCGCCGACCAGCGAGTAGAGGAAGAACTTGACCGCCGCGTACTGCCGCTGGTGGCCGCCGTAGCTGCCGATGAGGAAGTACATCGGCACCAGCATGACCTCGAAGAACACGTAGAACAGGAAGACGTCGGCGGCGGCGAAGACGCCGATCATCGTGCACTCGAGGATGAGCAGCAGCGCGAAGTAGACCGGCACCGACCGCTTGGACGACTCGGCGTCGTGCCAGGAGGCCAGGATCACCAGCGGCACCAGGATCGCGATCAGCATCAGCATGACGAGCGCGATGCCGTCGGCCGCGAAGGTGAAGCTGGCACCCCAGCGCGGGATCCACTCGTACGACTCGCGGAACTGGAACCGGTCACCGTCGGCCTGGAAGGCGATCCACATGACCACCGAGAGCACCAGGACCAGCAGCGACCAGCCGAACGCCACCAGTTTGGCCAGGTCCGGCCGACGCCGCGGCAACAGGGCCACGACCAGGGCGCCGACCAGCGGTGCCACGGTCAGCACCGAGAGGAACGGGAAGTTGGACATTATTCGGCCTTACCTCCGTCGTGACTGCGTGGCCCGCCGGCGGGGGCGGCCGCGTTGAGGTCGATCACGCCAGCCACCCCGCCTGCACCGCCAGGAACGCCGCCACCACGAGCAGCGCGCCGGCCATGATCGAGGTCGCGTACGACCGCACGAAACCGGTCTGCAGCCGCCGGAGCCGGCCCGAGCCCCCGCCCACCGCGGCGGCCAGGCCGTTGACCAGCCCGTCGACGCCCCGGTTGTCGAGGAAGACCAACGCCCGGGTGAGGAAGATGCCCGGCTTCTCGAAGACCGCCTCGTTGAAGGCGTCCGTGTAGAGGTTCCGGCGGGCGGCGGTGACCAGCACCCCGGCCGGCTGCGGCTCGGTGGCCGTGCCGCCGCGGAACAGCATCCAGGCCAGCCCGGCGCCCAGCACGGTGACCAGCAGCGAGAGCACGGTGATCAGCCAGTGCGCGAGAACGGGCTCGTGCTCCACGTGCTCGCCGCCCAGGCCGGCGGTGGCGGTCAGCCAGTCCGGCACCGAGCTCTTCATCAGGAAGCCGGCCGCGATCGAGCCGATCGCCAGCAGGATCAGCGGGACGGTCATCAGCCGCGGCGACTCGTGCGGGTGCTCGATCTCCTCGGTCCACCGCTTCGGGCCGTGGAAGGTGAGCACGAAGAGCCGGGTCATGTAGAAGGCGGTCAACCCGGCGCCGAGCAGCGCGGCACCGCCGAAGAGCCAGGCGGTCCAGTCCTCCCGCTCGAACGCGGCCGCGATGATCGGCTCCTTGGAGAAGAAGCCGGAGAGCGGCGGGATGCCGATGATGGCCAGCCAGCCCATCATGAAGGTCAGCCAGGTGATCTTCATGTGCTTCGACAGCGCGCCGAAGCGGCGGATGTCCACCTGGTCGTTCATGCCGTGCATGACCGAGCCGGCGCCGAGGAACATGTTGGCCTTGAAGAAGCCGTGCGCCAGCAGGTGCACGATGGCCAGCGCGTACGCGCCGCCGCCCAGGCCGACGCCGAGGAACATGTAGCCGATCTGGCTCACCGTCGACCAGGCCAGCACCCGCTTGATGTCGTCCTTGGCCGCGCCGATGAGGCAGCCCATCAACAGGGTGACCGCGCCGACGCTGACCACCACGAGCTGGAGCGTGGTGTTGGCGGAGAAGATCGGGTTGGACCGGGCGATCAGGTAGACGCCCGCGGTGACCATGGTGGCCGCGTGGATGAGCGCGGAGACCGGGGTCGGGCCCTCCATCGCGTCCGGCAGCCACGCCTGGAGCGGGAACTGGCCGGACTTGCCGGCCGCGCCGAGGAGCAGCAGCACACCGAGCACCAGCACCGTGGTCGCGCCCAGCGAGCCGACCCCGTTGAAGACCTGGTCGTACTGGGTGCTGCCGAGGGTGGCGAACATGACGAAGATGCCGATGGCCAGGCCGGCGTCGCCGACCCGGTTCATCAGGAACGCCTTCTTACCGGCGGTGGCCGCGCTCGGCCGGCCGTACCAGAAGGAGATCAGCAGGTACGACGCCAGACCGACGCCCTCCCAGCCGAAGTAGAGCATCACGTAGTTGTTGCCGAGCACCAGCAGCAGCATCGCGGCGACGAAGAGGTTGAAGTACCCGAAGAACCGTCGCCGGCCCTCGTCGTGCGCCATGTACTCGACCGCGTAGAGGTGGATCAGGAAGCCCACCCCGGTGATCAGCAGAACGAATACCGCGGCCAGCGGGTCGAAGAGCAGGCCGAAGTCCACCTTGAGGTCGCCGACCGTGATGAACTGCCAGAGGCTCAGCTGGACCTGCTTGTTCTCCAGGCCGCGGAGCTGGAGGAAGTAGGTCAGGCCGAGCACGAAGGCGGCGCCGATCGCGCCGACCCCCAGCCAGTGGCCCCAGCGGTCCGCCCGCTTGCCGAGCAGCAGCAGGATCGCCGCGCTGACCAGCGGGATCGCCACCAGCAGCCAGACGCTGCCGAGCAGGCCGTCCGCCGAAGCGAAGGAGACGGCGTCCGCCGGGGCAGCCGAAGCATTCATCAGAATCTCATCCACCGGTGGACCCCTCAGTACTTCAGCAGGTTGGCGTCGTCGACGCTCGCCGAGCGCCGAGTCCGGAAGATCGACATGATGATCGCGAGCCCGACCACGACCTCGGCCGCCGCCACCACCATCACGAAGAACGCCATGATCTGGCCGTTCAGGTCGCCGTTGATCCGGCTGAAGGTGACCAGCGTCAGGTTGGCCGCGTTGAGCATCAGCTCGACGCACATGAACAGCACGATCGCGTTACGCCGGACGAGCACGCCGACGGCGCCGATGGTGAACAGCACCGCCGCGAGGATCAGGTAGTAGTCCGGGGTCATTTCTCCGTCCCCTTCAGAGAGGTCTCGTCCGCGGTCAGCTCCCGAACCGGCAGGATCTCGGAGATGCTGCGGTCGGTCAGCCGGCCGTCGGGCAGGCGGGCCGGGGTGGCCACCGAGCTCGAGGTCGCGAAGACGCCCGGCCCAGGCTTCGGGCCGGGATAGTTGCCGGGGCGGAACCGGGCCTTCATCGTGGCGACCTGGTCCATCCGGTCCTCCTTGCGCCGCTCGACGTGCGCCAGCACCATCGCGCCGACGGCCGCCGTGATCAGCAGCGCGGAGGTCAGCTCGAAGGCGAAGACGTACTTGGTGAAGAGCAGCCGGGCGATGCCCTGGACGTTGCCGTCGGCGTTGGCCTTGTCCAGACCGACCGCCTGGACGCCCACCATGGCCCGGGAGAGGCCGCTGCCCACCAGGCCGGCGAAGCCGAGGCCGAGCACCACGGCGGCGACCCGCTGCCCGCGCAGGGTCTCGATCAGCGAGTCCTTGGAGTCCCGGCCGACCAGCATCAGCACGAACAGGAAGAGCATCATGATCGCGCCGGTGTAGACGATGATCTGCACCATGCCGATGAACGGCCCGGCCTGCAGGACGTAGAACACGCCCAGGCAGAGCATGGTCAGCACCAGCCAGAGCGCCGAGTGCACCGCGTTGCGCGCCCACACCATGCCGATCGCGCCGACCAGCGCCAGCGGCGCGAGGATCCAGAAGGTCACCGCCTCGCCACCGGAGACCGAGGCCGCCTCGGCGAGCACCGTCTGCGTGGTCATGCCGTGTCTCCCTTGCCAGCCGCGGCCGGGCTCATCGGCGAACGCTCGGCGCCGGCCGAGGTGCCCGGATTGGTCAGCGAGCCGACGTAGTAGTCCTTCTCGCTGTCGCCCAGCCGCATCGGGTGCGGCGGCTGCTCCATGCCGGGCAGCAGCGGCGCGAGCAGCTGCTCCTTCGTGAAGATCAGATCCTGCCGGCTGTCCCGGGCCAGCTCGTACTCGTTGCTCATGGTGAGCGAACGGGTCGGGCAGGCCTCGATGCAGAGCCCGCAGAAGATGCACCGGGCGTAGTTGATCTGGTAGACGCTGGCGTACCGCTCACCCGGGGAGAAGCGCTCCTCCTCGGTGTTGTCGCCACCCTCGACGTAGATCGCGTCCGCCGGGCAGGCCCAGGCGCACAGCTCGCAGCCGATGCACTTCTCCAGGCCGTCCGGGTGCCGGTTGAGGATGTGCCGCCCGTGGTAGCGCGGCGCCGACACCGGCGGCTTGAACGGGTAGTCGGTGGTGACGACCTTCCTGAACATGTGCGAGAAGGTGACCCCGAAGCCCTTGAACGTTCCGGTGATCGTGCCCACGTCACACCTCCCTGCTGGGGTCCGAGCCGGCGACCACGTTGGCCGGCTCCCGCTCGGCGACCACGCGCACGGTGCGCGGGCTCGGTGGTACCTGAAGATCCATCGGGGGCAGCGGGAAGCTGCCGTGCGGACGGCTGTTGACCTGCTCCTGGACCGTCGGCTTCGGCTCCTTCTTCCTGGTCGGCCAGAAGAGCGTGGCCAACAGCAGCACGCCCGCGCCGATGCCGGTGGCGAGCAGCCGGTCCTTGGTCTGCCAGTCCTCGATCGAGCGCAGCCCGCTCAGCACCAGGATCCAGACCAGGTTGATCGGCAGCAGGACCTTCCAGCCGAAGCGCATGAACTGGTCGTACCGGAGCCGGGGCAGGGTGCCCCGCAGCCAGACGAAGACGAAGACCAAGAGGATCACCTTGCCGAAGAACCAGAGCATCGGCCACCAACCCGAGTTGGCGCCCGCCCACATGGTGATCGGCCAGGGGGCCCGCCAGCCGCCGAGGAACAGCGTGGTGGTGACCGCGGACATGGTCACCATCGCGACGTACTCGGAGAGCATGAAGAGCGCGAACCGCAGCGAGCTGTACTCGGTCATGTAGCCCGCGACCAGCTCCGACTCCGCCTCGGGCAGGTCGAACGGCGCCCGGTTGGTCTCACCGACGGTGGCGATGAAGAAGATGATGAAGCTGGGCAGCAGCAGGATCGCGTACCAGCCGGGGGCCTGGAGGTCGGCCCCGAAGAGGTTCAGCCGGGTGCCGTGCGCCTGTTCGTGGACGATCCCGCTGGTGGACATCGTGCCGGCGGTCATGAACACCGCCACGATGCTCAGCCCCATCGCGACCTCGTACGAGATCATCTGGGCGGTGGACCGGAGACCACCGAGCAGCGGATAGGTCGAGCCGGAGGCCCAACCGCCGAGCACGATGCCGTAGATGCCCATCGAGGAGCAGGCCAGCAGCACCAGCACCGCCACCGACACGTCGGTGACCTGCAGCGGCGTCCAGTGGCCGAAGATGCTGACCATCGGGCCGAACGGCACCACCGACAGCGAGGTGACCGCGCAGACCACCGAGATGGTCGGGGCGAAGAAGAAGACGACCTTGTCGGCGGTCCTCGGGAGGATGTCCTCCTTGAAGGCCATCTTCAGACCGTCGGCGAGCGTCTGCAGCAGGCCGAACGGGCCGACCTGGTTGGGTCCGGGCCGGACCTGCATGTAGCCGACGACCCGCCGCTCGAACCAGACGCCGAGCAGCGTGGCCAGCACGGCGAAGACGAACGCGAAGACGATCTTGATCAGGACCAGCCACCACGGGTCGTGGCCGAAGTCGGCCAGCGACGGGTCCTGCGCGGCCAGGATGACCGGGCTCATTGCACACCCCCTGCGTTGAGGAGCGGACCCGGGCCGTCAGCCGCGTCCGAGGCGACACGTCCGGCCGGGACGGCCACACCGCCGAGCGCGCCGGCGGAGACCTGTACGACCTCGCCGGCCGTCGCGCCGAGGCTGCGCCGGACGGTCGAGCCGGGTGAGTTGGTCGGCAGCCAGACCACACCGTCCGGCATCTCGGTGATCGCCGCCGGCAGGGTGACCGCGCCGCGGTCCGTGCCCACGGTCACCGGGTCGCCGTCGGTGACACCGATCGCCTCGGCGGTGCCCTTGCCCAGCCGGACCACCGGCGGACGGGCGGTGCCGGCGAGATGCTCGTCGCCGTCGGTGAGGGTGCCCAGGTCGATCAGCTGATGCCAGGTGGCCAGGACCGCCTGACCCGCGCCCGGCTGCGGCACGGCGGTCGGCTCGACCATCGGCGCGGCCGGACGGTCGACCCGGGTCGGCGGCAGCGCGCCCAGCTCCCGGCGGACGCCGGCCACGTCACCGGTGCCGAGCCGGACGTCGAGCTGCGCGGCCAGCGCGTCGAGCACCCGGCCGTCGCTCATCGCCGCGGTCTCCAACACCTTCTCGAAGGTGCGCAGCCGGCCCTCCCAGTCCAGGAAGCTGCCGGCCTTCTCGACCACCGGGGCGACCGGGAAGACCACGTCCGCCCGGCGGGCCACGGCGCTCATCCGCAGCTCCAGGCTGACCAGGAACGGCACCGCGTCCAGGGCCTGCTCGGCCAGGCGCGGGTCGGCCAGGTCGGACGGGTCCACGCCGGCCACCACGAGGGCGCCGAGTTGGCCACCGGCCGCCGCCCCGAGGATGCCGTCGGTGTCCCGGCCGGCCTGGCTCGGGATCACCCCGGCCGCGATGTCCCACGCCTCGCCCAGCTCGGCGCGGGCGGCCGGCTCGGTGACCGGACGGCCACCGGGGAGCAGGTTGGGCAGGCAGCCCGCGTCGACCGCGCCGCGGTCACCCGCGCGCCGCGGCACCCAGGCCAGCTTCGCACCGGTACGCCGGGCGACGTCCGCCGCCGCGGAGAGCCCGCCCGGCACCGCGCCCAGCCGCTCGCCGACGATCAGGATCGCCCCCGGCCGGCTCAGCGCCTCGGCCACCGTGGCGTGCTCGGCCAGCACGCTGGCCTCCTCGCCCGGCACCACCCGGGCCAGCTTGGCCCCGAGCTTCTCCAGGCCGCGCGTGGCGAACGGCGCGATCGCGTACACGGCGAGCTTGTTCTTCAGGTGCGCCTTGCGCAGCCGCAGGAAGAGGATGGGGCACTCCTCCTCCGGCTCCAGCCCGACCAGCACCACCGCCGGCGCGTTCTCCACGTCCGCGTAGGTCACGTCGGTGACTCCGGCGACCCGGCTGGCCAGGAAGTCGGCCTCCTCGCGGGAGACCGGGCGGGCCCGGAAGTCGATGTCGTTGGTGTGCAGCGCGACCCGGGCGAACTTCGCGTACGCGTACGCGTCCTCGACGGTCAGCCGGCCACCGGTCAGCACCGCCGTGCCCGAACCGCCGTCGCGGGCGGCGCGCAGCCCCTCGGCGGCCCGGGTCAGCGCCTCGCTCCAGGACGCCTCGCGCAGCTCACCGGTCCGGTCGTCGCGGACCAGCGGGGTGGTGAGCCGGTCGGACGCGCGGGTGTACTGGAAGCCCCAACGGCCCTTGTCGCAGTTCCACTCCTCGTTCACCGCCGGGTCGTCGCCGGCCAGCCGGCGCAGCACCTTGCCGCGCCGCCAGTCGGTGCGCTGGGCGCAGCCGGCCGAGCAGTGCTCGCAGACGCTCGGGGTGGAGACCAGGTCGAACGGGCGGGCCCGGAACCGGTACTGCGCGCCGGTCAGCGCACCCACCGGACAGATCTGCACCGTGTTACCGGAGAAGTACGAGTTGAACGGGACGTCCCCGCTGTCCTCGCCGGACTCCGCGCCGTACGCGTCGTCCCGGTAGATGTTGATCTCCTCGGCGGACGAGCGGTTCATCAGGTCGATGAACTTGTCGCCGGCGATCTCCTCGGAGAACCGGGTGCAACGCTGGCAGAGCACGCAGCGCTCGCGGTCGAGCAGCACCTGGCTGCTGATCGGCAGCGGCTTCGGGTACTCCCGCTTGTGCTCGTGGAAGCGGGAGTCCGTGCGGCCGGTGGACATCGCCTGGTTCTGCAGCGGGCACTCGCCGCCCTTGTCACACATCGGGCAGTCCAGGGGGTGGTTGAGGAGCAGCAGCTCCATCACCCCCTCCTGGGCCTTCTTGGCGACCGGCGAGGTGAGCTGGGTACGGACCACCATGCCCTCGGCCACCGTCTGGGTACAGGAGGCGACCGGCTTGCGCTGGCCCTCCACCTCCACCAGGCACTGCCGGCAGGCGCCGGCCGGGGCCAGCAGCGGGTGGTCGCAGAACCGCGGGATCTCGGTGCCCAACTGCTCGGCGACCCGGATCAGCAGCGTCCCCTTGGGCGCGGTGACCTGGACGCCGTCGATGGTGAGGGTGACGGTCTCGGTCTGCTTGGCTACATCGGTCATCAGTGGGCTCCCACCAGCTGCTTCTCGGAGAGCTTCGGCGCGGTACGTCCCTCGATGTAGTCGAGGTAGTCCTGCTTGAAGTACTGCAGTGACGAGGTCACCGAGCTGGTCGCACCGTCACCCAGACCGCAGAACGAGCGGCCGAGGATGTTGTCGCAGGTGTCGAGCAGGGTGTCCAGGTCCTCGTGGGTGCCCTGGCCGGCGAGGATCCGCCGGTAGACCCGGACCATCCAGTAGTTGCCCTCGCGGCACGGGGTGCACTTGCCGCACGACTCGTGGTGGTAGAACTCCAGCCACCGGTAGGTCGCGTACACCGGGCAGTCCTGGTCGGAGAAGATCTGCGTGGCCGTGGTGCCCAGGATCGAGCCGGCCGCCGCCACCCCCTCGAAGTCCAGCGGCACGTCCAGGTGCTCGGCGGTGAGCAGCGGGGTGGACGAGCCTCCCGGGGTCCAGAACCGCAGGTTGTGTCCGGGCTGCATCCCGCCGGCCAGCTCGATCAGCTCGCGCAGGGTGATCCCCATCGAGCACTCGTACTGGCCCGGGTTGGCGATCCGGCCGGAGAGCGAGTAGATCATCGGGCCGGAGGACTTCTCCGTACCCATGGTCTTCCACCAGTCCGGGCCGCCCAGCACGATGTACGGCACGCTGGCGATGGTGCCGACGTTGTTGACCACGGTCGGGCTGGCGTAGAGGCCGTGGGTCGCCGGGAACGGCGGGCGCAGCCGGGGCTGGCCCCGGAAGCCCTCCAGCGAGTCCAGCAGCGCGGTCTCCTCGCCGCAGATGTACGCCCCGGCGCCGGAGTGCACCACCAGCTCCAGGTCGAACCCGCTGCCGAGGATGTTCCGCCCGAGGTAGCCCTTGGCCTGCGCCTCCCGCACGGCGTTGCGCAGCCGGCGGGCGGCGTGCACCGCCTCACCGCGGATGTAGATGTACGCGCGGTTGGCCCGGATCGCGTACGAGGCGATGATCACGCCCTCGACCAGCGCGTGCGGGTCGTGGGTCATCAGCGGCAGGTCCTTGCAGGTGCCCGGCTCGCCCTCGTCGGCGTTCACCACCAGGTAGTGCGGCTTGCCGTCGCCCTGCGGGATGAACCCCCACTTGAGGCCGGTCGGGAAGCCCGCGCCGCCGCGCCCACGCAGCCCGGAGTCCTTGATCAGCTGGATCAGGTCGTCCGGGTGCGCCTTGAGCGCCTTGCGCAGGGCGGCGTAGCCGTCCAGCTTCTCGTAGGTGCCGATGCGCCAGGCGTCCGGCGACAGCCAGCGCTTGGTCAGCACCGGCGTCAGCTTGGCCAGCGTCTCCGGCCGAGGCGTCGTCACTTCTGAGCCTCCGCTTCCTTGCTGCGGATCGGGGTGTTCGGGTCGAACCCCGGCACCGAGATGCCGTGCTCCTCAGCCAGTCGTACGCCGCGCAGGGTCGACTCGCCCGGCCCGCCGTCGGCGACGGCGCCCTCCCGCTCGTCGGCGAAGCCGGCGAGCTGGACGGCCATCTCCTTCAGCGTGCAGAGCCGCGCGCCCCGGGTCGGCATCGGCCGGCCCCCGGCCCGCAGCTCCTCGACCACGCCGAGCGCGCCCTGCGGGTCGACCTTGTCGAAGAAGTCGTAGTTGACCGTCATCACCGGGCCGTAGTCGCACGCCGCCAGGCACTCGGCGTGCTCCAGGGTGATCTTCCCGTCCTCGGTGGTCTCGTCGTGCCCGACGCCCAGGTGTTCCGAGAGGGTGTCGTAGACCTCCTGGCCGCCCAGCACGTTGCACATCGTGTTGGTGCAGACGCTGACCAGGAAATCACCGGTCGGCTTGCGCTTGTACATGGTGTAGAAGGTGGCCACCGCGCCGACCTGGGCCTTGTTCAGGCCGAGCACCTCGGCGCAGAACTCGACACCGGCCGGGGAGACGTACCCCTCCTCGGACTGGACCAGGTGCAGCAGCGGCAGCAGCGCCGAGCGGGACCGATCCGCCGGGTACCGGGCGATGATCTCCCGCGCCCGGGCCCGGGTTTCTTCCGTAAAGACACTCATCGGTCACAACCACCCATCACGGGGTCCAGCGAGGCGCCACCGGCGATCACGTCGGCGATCAGGCCACCCTCGGCCATCGCCGGGAGCGCCTGGAGGTTGATGAAGCTCGGCTCCCGGTAGTGCACCCGGTACGGCCGGGTACCGCCGTCGGAGACCGCATGCACGCCCAGCTCGCCGCGGGGCGACTCGATGCCGACGTACACCTGGCCCGGCGGGACCCGGAAGCCCTCGGTGACGAGCTTGAAGTGGTGGATCAGCGACTCCATCGACTGGCCCATGATCTTGGCGACATGCTCCAGCGAGTTGCCCATGCCGTCGACGCCGATGGCGAGCTGCGCCGGCCAGGCGATCTTCTTGTCGGAGACCATCACCGGGCCGCGCTTGGCGAGCCGGTCCACCGCCTGCTCGACCAGCTTCAGCGACTCGCGGATCTCGGCCAGCCGGACCAGGTAGCGGCCCCAGACATCGCCGTCGGTGTGGGTCGGGACGTCGAACTCGTACGTCTCGTAGCCGCAGTACGGCATGGTCTTGCGCAGGTCCCAGGCGAGACCGGCGGAGCGCAGCACCGGGCCGGTGACGCCGAGCGCCAGGCAGCCGGTCACGTCGAGTACCGCCACGTTCTTGGTGCGCTCGGTCCAGATCGGCTGGCCGGAGAGGAGGTCCTCGTACTCCTTGAGCTTCTTCGGCATCATCTTGAGGAAGTTCCGGATCTTGACGATCGCGTCGTCCGGGACGTCCTGCGCGACCCCGCCCGGCCGCACGTACGCGTGGTTCATGCGCAGGCCGGTGATGGTCTCGAAGATGTCGAGGATGTACTCCCGCTCGCGGAAGCCGTACAGCATGATCGAGATCGCGCCCAGCTCCATGCCGGTGGTGGCCAGCCAGACCAGGTGCGAGGAGATCCGGTTGAGCTCCATCATCAGCACCCGGATGGTGTTGGCCCGCTCGGTCACGTCGTCGGTGATGCCGAGCAGCTTCTCCACCGCCAGCGCGTACGCCGTCTCGTTGAACAGCGGGGAGAGGTAGTCCATCCGGGTCACGAAGGTCGAGCCCTGGACCCAGGTGCGGTATTCGAGGTTCTTCTCGATGCCGGTGTGCAGGTAGCCGACGACCGAGCGGCACTCGCGGACCGTCTCGCCCTCCAGCTCCAGGACCAGCCGGAGCACGCCGTGGGTGGACGGGTGCTGCGGACCCATGTTGACGACGATCCGCTCGTCGTTGATCGGGTCGGTGCCGGAGACGACCGTGTCCCAGTCCCCACCGGTGACGGTGAAGACCTTGCCCTCGGTGGTCTCGCGCTCGGTCGCGTAGTTCGACGTCGTCACTGGTACGACCTCCGCTTGTCCGGCGGCGGGATCTCCGCGCCCTTGTACTCGACGGGCACACCGCCGAGGGGGTAGTCCTTGCGCTGCGGGTGCCCCTCCCAGTCGTCCGGCATGAGGATCCGGGTCAGGTTGGGGTGGCCGTCGAAGACGATGCCGAACATGTCGTACGTCTCCCGCTCCTGCCAGTCGGCGGTCGGGTAGACGCTGGTGACGCTCGGCAGGTGCGGCTCCTCGGCGGGGACCGCGGCCTCCAGCCGGATCCGACGCCGGTAGGTCATCGAGGTGAGCTGGTAGACCACGTGCAGCCGGCGCTCGGCCGCGCCCAGGTAGTCCACGCCGGACACCGACGAGCAGAGCTCGAAGCGCAGCGCCAGGTCGTCGCGCATCACCTGGCAGACCTCGACGATCCGCTCCGGGCGGACGTGCAGGGTCAGCTCGCCCCGGTCGACCACGACCTTCTCGATCGCGTCGTCGAAGTCGGGGTACGCCTCCTCCAGCGCGTCCCGGACCTCGTCGAAGTAGCCGCCGTACGGCCGGGGGCTCTCCTCCATCGGCTTGCGCGGGCGGACCAGGCCGCCGTAGCCGGAGACGTCACCGCTGCCGTGCACGCCGAACATGCCACGGCCGGCGGGGCTGGCCGGCGGGTGCTCGGCCGGGGCACCGCTGGTGGCCCCCGCCGGGGTCACCGGCACCGGCACGCCCCCGTTGTTGGTCCTGTCGTCAGTTGCGCTCACTTCGGGCCCCCGTGCGGGTGGAGGTGGTTCTGGGCCTTCATCCAGTTCTCGATCCGCAACTGCTCCTCGCGCCCCTCGCGGACCGCCGTGGTCCACTCGGCACGCCGGGCCTTGTCATTGCGGTACGACGACGGCATCGAGCCGTACGGCACCACAGACACGTCACCGCGCTCCTTGCGGGCCTCCAGCATCTTGCGGCCGTTCGGGCCCAGCGGCTCGTACATGATCTTCTCGCGGAGCTTGAGCACCGCGTCGATGAGCATCTCGGGCCGGGGCGGGCAGCCCGGGAGGTACATGTCGACCGGGACGACGTGGTCGACGCCCTGCACGATGGCGTAGTTGTTGAACATGCCGCCGCTGCTGGCGCAGACGCCCATCGACAGCACCCAGCGGGGCTCGGCCATCTGGTCGTAGATCTGGCGCAGGACCGGGGCCATCTTCTGGCTCACCCGGCCGGCCACGATCATCAGGTCCGCCTGCCGGGGCGAGGCCCGGAAGACCTCCATGCCCCAACGGCCCATGTCGTAGTGCGGGCCGCCCGCCGCCATCATCTCGATGGCACAGCAGGCCAGGCCGAAGGTGGCGCCCCAGACGGACGACTTCCGCGACCAGTTGACCAGCTTCTCGACGGTGGTGAGCAGGACGCCGGAGGGAAGCTTCTCCTCGATGCCCATCTGCGTACCTCCCTCAGTCCCAGTCCAGGCCGCCGCGCCGCCAGACGTAGGCGTAGGCGACGAAGACCGCGACGATGAACATGACCATCTCCACGAAGCCGAAGATCGGCAGGGCGTCGAAGGAAACCGCCCAGGGGTAGAGGAAGATGATCTCGATGTCGAAGACGATGAAGAGCATCGCCGTCAGGTAGAACTTGATCGGGAACCGGCCGCCGCCGACCGGCTGCGGGCTCGGCTCGATGCCGCACTCGTACGCCTCGAGCTTGGCCTTGTTCAGACGCCGGGGACCGGCGAATCGGGCAGCGGCCACGGAGAACAGCGCGAACCCCGCGGCGAGGGCGAACAGCCCGATGATCGGTGCGTAAGGCGAGAGCGTCATCGTTGTCTCCTGCTCGTCCTTCCCTGACCTCGGTCGTTGGCGAAAATCACACTATTCACGTCCCTCGTGACCTCGGCCGGCGGGGTCGATCTCTGTCCGTTTCCGGGGCTGCGCCGCCCCGGAAACGGGTGGTCTACACGGCTGGTGCCACCTTCGTCATCGCGTTGATGACCCGGTCCATCGCGTCCCCGCCCCGCGGGTCGGTCAGGTTGGCCAGCAGCTTGAGCACGAAGCGCATCAGCATCGGGTGCGGCATGCCGTGCTTGGTGGCCATCCGCATGACCTCCGGCCGGCCGATCAGCTTCACGAAGATCCCGCCGAGCCGGTAGTAGCCGCCGAAGCGGGCCTTCAGCTCCTGCGGGTACGCCTGCAGCGCCCGCTCCCGCTCGGCGCCGGCGGACCGGGCGAGCGCCTGCACCGCCACCTCGGCGGCCAGCTCGCCGGACTCCATCGCGTACGCGATGCCCTCGCCGTTGAACGGGTTGACCATGCCGCCGGAGTCGCCGACCAGCAGCACCCCGCGGGTGTAGTGCGGCACCCGGTTGAAGCCCATCGGCAGCGCGGCGCCCGAGATCGGCCCCTCCGCGTTGGTCTCGTCGGTCATCCCCCACTCCTCGGGGGTGTTGGCCAGCCATTCGGTGAGCAGCCGCCGGTAGTTGGTCTTACCGAACGCCGAGGAGGAGTTGAGGATGCCCAGGCCGGCGTTGACCCGCCCGTCACCCAGGCCGAAGATCCAGCCGTAGCCGGGGAGCAGGTCGTCGCTGTTCTTGCCGCGCAGTTCCAGCCACGACTCGAGGTAGTCGTCCTGGTGCTTGGCGGGCGAGCGGTAGTAGCGGCGGACCGCCACGCCGATCGGCCGGTCCTCCCGCTTGGCCAGGCCGAGGGCGAGCGGGAAGCGGCCGGAGACGCCGTCCGCGGCGACCACCAGCGGGGCGTGGAAGGCGGCCGGCTCCTTCTCCGGGCCCACCTCGGCCTGCACACCGATCACCCGGTCGTCGGCGTCGAGCACCGGACCGATTACGTTCACGCTGGTCAGCAGCTTCGCCCCGGCGGCGACGGCCTGCCGGGCGAGCAGGTCGTCGAAGTCGAGCCGGGTCCGGACCAAGCCGTAGTTGGGGAAGCTGGCCAGTTCGGGCCAGTCCAGTTCCAGGCGGACCCCGCCGCCGATCACCCGGAGGCCCTTGTTGTGCAGCCAGCCGGCCTCGGGCGAGGTGTCCACACCCATCCGGACGAGCTGTCGGACGGCGCGCGGGGTGAGCCCGTCGCCGCAGACCTTCTCCCGGGGAAACTCGGTCTTCTCGAGCAGCAGCACGCGTACGCCGTGCCGCGCCAGGTGGTACGCGGTTGCCGATCCTCCGGGACCGGCGCCCACGACGATCACGTCGGCGTCGTTCTCCACCGCGGTCATCTGCGCCTCCTCCCGCAAGCTCGTGAAATGCTTCACAAGCCGATCGGGTTGGAGTCTATGACCGGTGTTACACCGGTAACTGGTGAGGGGTACCTAACTTCGCGAAAACGCGCCGGTAGGAGTCCACTTTCAGGGTCACGGGCGGGCCGGCGCGGCCGGCCCGAGGCCGGCGTCGAGGCGGATGGTCTCGGGCAGGTGCTCGCGTAGCGCGCCGCCGGCCGCACGGTCGAGCGCGGCCAGCACCTCGGCGACCACCTGACGGACGTCTGCGGGATCCGCGCCGGCCAGCTCCTTCAGCTGCGCGATGAGTTCCGCGGCGTCGTCGTCCGTGGCCTCCTGCTCTGGTCCCGTCATGCGGGCGAGCCTACGGGACCAAATAGGGCAAAAACGGATATTCGCGAAACAGGCGGGCCTCGTCGCCACTCCATGCGCCGCAAACGGCGGTCTCCTGCAGCACCGAAACCACCACATGCCGCACACGGAGTCGATCAAGGTGTGCTGGCACGGCCGACCCGAGGGTCAGTCCCGGACCGCCCGGTGCAGCGCCGCCAGCCCGCCGGTCAGGTTCCGCCAGCCGACCTGCCCCCAGCCGGCCTCCTGGATCCGCGCCGCCAGGGCGGCCTGGTCCGGCCAGGCCCGAATCGACTCGATCAGGTAGACGTACGCGTCGGGGTTGCTCGACACCACTCGCGCGGCGGCCGGCAGCCACCGCATCAGGTACGACAGGTAAGCGGTGCGGAAGACGGCGTTGGTCGGGTGGCTCAACTCACAGATCACCAGCCGGCCGCCCGGCCGGGTCACCCGGGCGAACTCGCACAGCGCTGCCTGGGTGTCCACCACGTTGCGCAACGCGAAGGAGATGGTCACCGCGTCGAAGGTGGCGTCCGGGAAGGGCAGCCGCAGCGCGTCCCCGGCCAGCAGTGGCACGTGGGGCCGGACCCGGCGACCGGCCTGGAGCATGCCGAGAGAGAGGTCGGCACCGACCGCGTACGCCCCGGAGCGGCTCAGCTCCTCGGTGGAGACACCCGTTCCCGCGCCCACGTCCAGCACCCGCTCCCCCGGGCGCAGGTCGAGCGCTTCCCGGGTGGCCCGGCGCCAAGCCCGGTCCCGGCCGGCGGTCATCACCGTGTTCGTCACGTCGTAGCGAGCCGCCACGCCGTCGAACATCGCGGCGACCTCGTGCGGCTGCTTGTCCAGACTGGCGCGCTGGCCCTGTGGGGTACGGCTCACCCCCTCACTCTGCCAGCCGGCCGCCCACCGTCGGCCCGCGGGTACGCGCGGAGCACGGTGGTCACCCGTCGGCCCCTCGTCCGTCCTCAGCCGAACGGAGACAGCGAGGGCGGGATGGTGTCCCATCCCGCCCTCGACTGCCGTGCGTTATGTGAACGGCCCCCACGGGCCGATGGAGGATGACCGGCGGACGGCCGGTCCCAGAAGATCAGGTGCGCCACCCCTGGAGGCACAAACGGGTGGACGAGCAGGCACGTTAGCGGCCCGCGATCATCCCCGCCACCCTCGGCGTCGGCACCTCACCCAGCCGCGCGGCTGCGCACCACCCGAGCGTTGCCCGAATTGACAGCACTTGTTGCGGCGAGCGCCGGGAAAGATCCCGTGAACGGACAGCGGAAAGCAGCCCCGCGACGGCCGCAGAGTGGCCGTTCGGCCGACCGGAGCACCCAGCCGATCGATCACCGGACGTGGGCCGCACATCGCGGGGAGCGACGCGACCGAATCAGTTGACCTCGACGAGCGGCAACGACTTCCCCGCCCCGCCACCCGGCAGGGCGATCGACGAGAAGTGCGAGACCACCCGGTCGTCGGTCGGGTCGTCGGCCGGCGTCCGGTGCACCGCGAGCCGGTTGTAGAGGGTGTCCCGCTGCGCCGGGATCCGGTCGGCGGTGCGGATCATGCTGATCAGCTCGTGCAGGTTGGACCGGTGCCGGGCGCCCGCCGAGGAGATGACGTTCTCCTCCAGCATGATCGAGCCGAGGTCGTCCACGCCCATGTGCAGCGCGAGCTGGCCGACATCCTTACCGGTGGTCAGCCAGGACGCCTGGAGGTGCGGCACCGTCTCGAAGAACAGCCGGGCCACCGCGACCAGCCGCAGGTATTCCATGGTGGTCGCCTGGGTACGGCCCTTGAGGTGGTTGTTCTCCGGCTGGTACGTCCACGGGATGAAGGCCCGGAAGCCACCGGTGCGGTCCTGCACCTCACGGATCATCCGCAGGTGCTCGATCCGCTCGGCGTTGGTCTCGCCGGTGCCCATCATCATGGTCGCCGTCGACTCGAGGCCCTGCCGGTGCGCCAGCTCCATGACCTCCAGCCAGCGCGCGCCCGACTCCTTCAGCGGGGCGATCGCCTTACGCGGCCGGTCCGGCAGCATCTCGGCGCCGGCACCGGCGATCGAGTCCAGCCCGGCGGTCTTGATCCGGGCGATGGCCTCGTCCAGGCTCACCCCGGAGACCTTGGCCATGTGCAGGATCTCGCTCGGGCCGATCGAGTGGATGGCGAGCTGGGGATACGCCGTTTTGACCGCCGAGAAGAGCTCCTCGTAGTACTCCACCCCGTAGTCCGGGTGGTGGCCACCCTGGAGCATCACCTGGGTCGCGCCCAGCTCGACCGCCTCGCCGCAGCGGCGCAGGATCTCCTCGGTGGGGTGGGTCCACCCCTCCTTGTGCTTGGGCGCGCGGTAGAAGGCGCAGAACTTGCACGCCGTCACGCAGACGTTCGTGTAGTTGATGTTGCGGTCGATCAGGTACGTGACGATGTTGTCCGGGTAGCGACGCCGGCGCACCGCGTCCGCCGCCTCGCCCAGCCCGTGGAAGGGCGCCTCGGTGTAGAGCAGCAGGGCCTCCTCGGGCGTGATCCGCCCACCGTCCGCGCCGCGCTGCAGGATGTCGTCGATCTCCCGGCTCACCGTCACGTCCCGAGCCTACGCCGACCGGATGCCGGTGCTGTAAGGGGCGTTCGGGCCTGTGACGCACTCCAACGGGACGCCGACCAGCGCGGAGTGTCACAAACCCCATGATCGGCGCGAGAGGTCAGGCGTCGTAGTCGACGGTGAGCTTGTCGGTCAGCGGGCTCGACTGGCAGGTGAGCACGTAGCCGGCGGCCAGCTCGTCCGGCTCCAGCGCGTAGTTGCGAGCCATGGTCACCTCGCCGGAGACCACCTTGGCCTTGCAGGTCGAGCAGACCCCGCCCTTGCAGGCGTACGGCAGCTCGCCGCGGACCTTCAGCGCCGCGTCCAGCACCCGCTCGTCGCGCCCCATGGTGAAGCTCGACGAACGCCCGTCCAGCACGATCGTCACCTCGGCGCCGGCACCGGGCTCGGCGGTGGGGCGGCGGACCGGCTCCGGCGGGGCGTCGACGTGGAACAGCTCGGTGCGCACCGAGGATTCCGGCAGGCCCCGGGAGGTGAGCACCGCCTTGGCGTCCACCACCATCCCGTACGGGCCACAGAGGAACCACTCCCCGATGGCGTCGCCGGGGACGACGGTGTCCAGCAGCCGGGCCAGCCGGTCGGCGTCGATCCGGCCGGAGAGCAGCGGAGACTCGCCCTGTTCCCGGGAGAGCACGTGCACCAGGTGCAGCCGGGTCGGGTACCGGTCCTTCAGGTCGGCCAACTCCTCGGCGAACATCACCGAGTTCGCGGTGCGGTTGCCGTACACCAGGGTGAAGGTGCTGGCCGGCTCGACGGCCAGCGCGGTCGCGACCAGCGAGAGCACCGGGGTGATCCCGGAGCCGGCGACCACCGCGCCGTAGTGCCGGGCCCGGTCCGCCGCGAACGCCGTGGTGAAGTGCCCGAGCGGGGGCAGCACCTCGACGGTGTCGCCGCCGCGCAGCGCGCCGCAGGCGTACGCGGAGAACGCGCCGCCGGGAATCTCCCGCACCCCGATCCGCAGCCGTCCGTCCCGCGCCAGCTCCTGCGGCGTCGAGCAGATCGAGTACGACCGCCGCACGTCCGCACCGCCGCCTCCGGCGGGGAGACGGACCGTGAGGTGCTGGCCGGCGGAGAACGCGAAGGTCTCCCGCAGCTCCGCCGGTACGGCGAAGGTGATCGCCACGGCGTCGTCGGTGAGCCGGTCGACGGTGGCGACGGGCAGCGGGTGGAAGACCGGCCGGCGACGGACCGGCCGGGTGATGGTGACAGTCACAGCGCCTTCACATGGTCGAAGGGTTCGGAGCAGGAACGGCAGCGCCACAGCGCCTTGCACGCCGTGGAACCGAAGCGGCTGACCTGTTCGGTGTCCGGGGAACCGCAGCGCGGGCAGCGGACGGCGAGGGTCAGCGACACGACGTTTCCCGCCCGGGTCGGCACGGGCGGGGCGATCCCGGCGGCGGCGAGCTTGGCCCGGCCGCGCTCGGAGATCCAGTCCGTGCTCCACGCCGGTGCGTGCACCGTGCGGATCTCGGCGTCCGGGTGGCCCGCGGCGGCCAGCGCCCGGCGGATGTCGGCGCGGATCACGTCCATCGCCGGGCAGCCGGTGTAGGTGGGGGTGATGGTGACGACCACCCGGCCGGTCGCCGGGTCCTCGTCGACCGCGCGGAGGATGCCCAGCTCGTCGATGGTGATGACCCGGATCTCCGGGTCCACCACCGCCGCCACGGCCTCCCGCGCGTCACTCACCACTGTGCTCCAGGGTGGGCGCGGTGCAGCACCTGCAGCTCGGCCAGCAGGTAGGAGAGGTGTTCGGTGTGCAGGCCGTCCCGGCCGCCGCCGGGCGCCCAGCCGTCCGCGGGCCTGGTCAGCGTCGCCTCGGCCAGCACGGCGTCGACGGTGGCGTCGAAGTCGGCCCGCAGGGTGGCCGGGTCGACCGGCGCCGCCGGGTCCGCCGCGAACAGCTCGTGGGTGTACGGCCACACCTGCTCCACCGCGGCCTGCATCCGGCGGTGCGACTCCTCGGTGCCGTCGCCGAGCCGCCGCACCCAGAGCGCGGCGTGGTCGAGGTGGTACGCGGACTCCTTGCGTGCCTTCGCGCCGATCGCGGCGAGCCGCTCGTCGGCGCACCCGGCCAGCGCGGTGTAGAGCGGAACCTGGTACGCGGCCAGGAAGAACAGCTTCGCCATGGTGACCGCGAAGTCGCCGTTGGGCAGCTCGACCAGGAGGCAGTTGCGGAACTCCCGGTCGTCGCGGACGTACGCCAGTGTGTCCTCGTCGCGGCCGGCGCCCTCCAGCTCGCCCGCGTACGTGAGCAGGAGGCGGGCCGCGCCGAGCTGGTCGAGGGCGATGTTCGCCAGCGCGATGTCCTCCTCCATCTCCGGTGCGCGGGAGGTCCACTCGCCGAGCCGCTGCGCCGCGACCAGCGCGTCGTCGCCGAGGCCGAGGGTGTAGTCGAAAAGGCCGGTCACAGGTGTGCCACCCCGTCCGGCACCGGGTAGAAGGTGGGATGGCGGTAGACCTTGTCGGCCGCCGGGTCGAAGAAGGCGTCCTTCTCGTCCGGGCTGGACGCGGTGATCGCGGCCGCCGGCACCACCCAGATGGAGACGCCCTCCTGGCGGCGGGTGTAGAGGTCCCGGGCGTTACGCAGGGCCAGCTCGGCGTCGGGCGCGTGCAGGCTGCCCACGTGGGTGTGCGACAGCCCGCGCCGGGCCCGCACGAAGACCTCCCACAGCGGCGAGGGATCGGTCACACTGGCCTCCACGGTTCGCTCGCTACGCTCGCTCACGCAGCCACCTTCTCCTTCTGCTTCTCCGACCGCTTCGCGGCGTACACCGTGGCGGCCTCGCGTACCCAGGCGCCCTCGTCGTGGGCGCGGCGCCGGTGTGCCATCCGCTGCCGGTTGCACGGCCCGTTGCCCTTGATCACCTGCATCAGCTCGTCGTAGTCGGGCTGGGTGTAGTCGTACGCCTGCCGCGCCTCGTTCCAGCGCAGGTCGGGGTCGGGCAGGGTGAGCCCGAGGATCTCGGCCTGCTGCACGCACATGTCGACGAAGCGCTGGCGCAGTTCGTCGTTGGAGAACCGCTTGATCTTCCAGGCCATCGACTGGGCGGAGTGGGTCGAGTCGCCGTCCGGCGGGCCGAACATCGCCAGCGACGGGTACCACCAGCGGTCGATCGACTCCTGGGCCATCGCCTTCTGCGCCGGGGTGCCGTGGGCCAGCGTGTGCAGGATCTCGTAGCCCTGGCGCTGGTGGAACGACTCCTCCTTGCAGACCCGGATCATCGCCCGTGCGTACGGGCCGTAGGAGCAGCGGCACAGCGGCACCTGGTTGACGATCGCCGCGCCGTCGACCAGCCAGCCGATCGCGCCCACGTCCGCCCAGGTCAGCGTCGGGTAGTTGAAGATCGAGCTGTACTTCTGCCGGCCGTTCAGCAGCAGCTCCACCAGCTCGTCCCGGCTGACGCCCAGCGTTTCGGCGGCGGCGTAGAGGTAGAGGCCGTGGCCGGCCTCGTCCTGCACCTTGGCCAGCAGGATCGCCTTGCGCTTCAGGGAGGGCGCCCGGCTGATCCAGTTCCCCTCCGGCTGCATGCCGATGATCTCGGAGTGCGCGTGCTGGGCGATCTGCCGGATCAGCGTCTTCCGGTACGCCTCCGGCATCCAGTCGCGCGGTTCGATCTTCTGATCGGCGGCGATCACGTCCGTGAAGTAAGCGTCGAGGTCGTCGTCCGGGGCGGGCCCGCCGCGCCGGGCGCGGGTCGCCGCCTCGCGCAGGGCCGCCTCCGCCGCCTCCACCTCGCCGAGCAGGCCACCGCCGGGACCGTCCTCCGGCGGGGCGAAGTCGTTGCCATACATGAGGCCAGTGTTACAGCTCTCGACCAATGACACCAGAGGGTGTAACAGGTTTCCGATGCCACCGTCCGTCACCCGATGACCGCTTCCCGCAAGAAGGCGCGAGCAAGGCGCGGCTGTGACATCGGCCACTAACCGAACGGGAATCCTCTCAAGGGCGGCACAACAGCCGATTACCCCGCCATCACGGCGAGTTGCCAGGTGCCAAGTTCTGGCGTACGGCCTGCCCGGAAGTAGACTTCCCCCGGCACACCGATCGGCTACTGACGATCGCCACACACCCCAGGCCACCCCCGGCCTCGGCGATCAGGCCGAACCAACTCGGAAAAGCCGGTCCCCCCGGCCAGACATCTGGAGTTCACCCACTCATGCGACATCGCGTGATCATGGTGCTCGCCATCGTGACGGTCCTCCTCGGTGGCGTCATGCTGGTGCCCGCCGCGTACGCCCGCTTCTCCGGCGGCGAGGTCCTCGCCAGCATCGGCGGCATCGGTGGCGGCGAGAAGGTCCCCGCGCCCGCGCCCACCCCGCCACCCCCGCCCACCCTGGCCAACGCGCCCGTCTCGGTGAACTTCGACGGAAAGTTCTTCTCCTGGGCCTTGATGGACCGGAAAACCGGCAAGATCAGCGGCGCCAAGAACATGACGTCGACCAACTCGACCGAGTCGATGATCAAGGCATGGATCGTCTCCGACTACCTGCGCCAGCTCGGCGACAAGGAGCCGAGCGACGCCCGCAAGCAACAGGTCATCACCGCGATCCGGGACAGCAACGACAAGTCCGCCGAGGCGCTCTACAACGCCGGCGGACGAAAGCCGGTGCTGGACCGCCTCATCAAGATGTGCAAGCTGACCGACACGAAGATCGAACCCACCAATGCGAAGTGGGCGTACACCCAGATGTCTCCGCGCGACGCGGTGCGGATGGGCGACTGCATCGGTGACGGCACCGCCGCCGGCCCGAAGTGGACCAAGTTCGTGCTGAGCGAGATGACGAAGGTCCGCGGTGGCGTCGAGGACCAGAAGAGCACGACCGTCCAGGGCGGCCGCTGGGGCATCATCGACGGCCTGCCGGACGAGATCAAGGACAAGAACCCGGTCAGCATCAAGAACGGCTTCACCATGCTGTGGGCGGACGTGCAGTGGCACGTCAACTGCCTCGCCGTCACCGACGACTGGACCCTGGCGGTGATGATGCGCTACCCGCAGAAGGACGGCCTGGAGTATGGCGCGAAGGTCTGCGCCAGCGTGGCCACCCAGTTGGTCACCCCGCAGCCCGGCGCCGCCCTCAAGGTCCCGCAGCAGCCGGTCGGGAAGCTCTGATGGCCGGCAACCGGCGCCGGCCCGGCAGCAACCAGCGGCCGCTGATGTTCACCGCCGTCGCGATCACCCTGGTCGGCCTGGTGCTCGTCTCGCTCCGGCTGCTGCCCGGCTCCCCGCTGGATCCCAACCCCACCTCGCGCCAGGCCGCCGCGAGTGGCCGGTCCACGAATGCGCCCACCGACCGCAGCTCCCGCTCCCAGCCGTCGCCCTCCCCGTCGCCGTCGCTGGAGCCGCTGCCGTTCACCGCGCAGAACCTCGACAGCCTCAACATCAAGGGCTGGTACTCCTGGGCCGTGCTGGACAAGCGCACCGGGAAGATCATCGGCTCGAAGAACATGGCCGAGACCAGCACCACCGCCTCGCTGATCAAGGCCTGGGTGGTCGCCGACTACCTGCGCCTGAGCGCCGAGGCGGGGAAGACCCCGAGCGACGCGAAGCTGGCCGACGCCACGCAGATCATCCGGGACAGCGACAACACACGGGCACAGCAGTTCTACGAGAGTGTGGGCAGCTCGGCCTCGATCAAGCGGCTGATCTCGATCTGCAAGCTGACCGACAGCAAGGTCGCCAGCGACGGCGGCTGGAGCCGGACCAATCTGTCCCCACGGGACACCGCCCGGCTCGGCCTCTGCATCGACGACGGCCGCGCCGCCGGGCCGAAGTGGACCAAGTGGCTGCTCAACGAGATGCGGCTGGTCCGCGGCGTCGGCGACTTCGGGATCCGCAAGGCGTTCCCGGCCGCCGAACAGAAGCAGATCGCGATCAAGAACGGGTGGATCGACCGGCAGAAGGAGCAGGAGTATCACGTCAACTGCCTGGCGATCGGCGACACCTGGACGATGGGCGTGATGGTCCGCACCCCCTTCAGCGCCGGCGGCGGGTGGGAGTACGGCATGAAGGCCTGCCAGAAGATCACCGAGGCTCTGCTCCGCGACAAGACCTGAGCCCGCCCCGCCCACTGTCGAAAGCGGCGGTGTCCCGGTCCGCCGGGCACCGCCGCTTCGTCGTCACAGAGAGCCCGTCAGCCGAGGAAGAACTCCGGCCCGTCCGCGGGCAGTGCGGGCGCCTCGCCGATCGCGGCGGCCCGCCGGGCGAACTCGCGCAGCCCGGCCACCTGCCGCTCGCCGAGCGAGAAATCGAGGGTACGGAAGTAGGTCGCCAACGTCTCCGCGTCGAACGGCTCCCAGCGGGCCGCCGCCTCGGCCACCTGGTCCAGCTCGGCCAGGCAGAGGTCGCGCGAGCGCAGGAACGCCTCGTGCACCTCCTTGACCAGGCCGGGATGGGCGGCGGCGAAGTCCCGGCGTACCGCCCAGACGGCGAAGACCATCGGCAGCCCGGTCCAGTCGCGCCAGGCCTGCCCGAGGTCGGTCACCTGCAGGCCCTTGCGGGGCGCCTCATAGAGCGCCCGCAGCGCCACGTCGCCGATCAGCACCCCGGCGTCGGCCTCCAGCAGCATCTGGGTCAGGTCCGGCGGGCAGCGGAAGTACTCCGGCCGGACGCCGTACCGCTCGCCGAGCAGCAACCGGGCCAGGAGCACCCCGGTACGCGAGGTCGAGCCGAGCGCGACCCGGCCCCCGTCCAGCTCGGCGAGGGGCTTGGTGGAGACCACGTTGACCGAGAGCACCGGGCCGTCGCTGCCGACCGCCAGGTCCGGCAGGAGCAGCAGCTCGTCGGCGTGCCGCAGGTATTCCACGTGTGAGATCGGCCCGATGTCCAGGTCACCGGCGACCAGCGCGGCGCTCAGCCGGTCCGGCGAGTCCTTGTGCAGGTCGACGTCGATCAGCGCGCCGGACCGCATCAACCCCCAGTAGATCGGCAGGCAGTTGAGGAACTGGATGTGTCCCACCCGGGGGCGGGCGATGCGGTCGGCCATGGCCCGACGTTAACCCCGCGCCGCCGGGCCGGCTCACCGGGTGGGCAGTTCAGTGGCCAACTCCGCACCGCGCTCCCCGGCCAGCCGGTCCCGACCGGAGGTGCCCGGCTCGACCCCGCCGGGTGGTCCCATCGGCGCGGGGACGGCCGACCCGGCCGCCGCGCGTTCGGCGCGTACCGCCCGGCGGACCGGCAGCGCCACCGCGAGCACCACCAGCACCCCGACCACCCCGCAGCCGACGACGAGCGGCCGGGGTTCGGCCACCTCCAGCAGCAGGCCGCCGGCCAGGTAGCCGGCCATCCCCGCGCCCTGGACCGCGGCCCCGAAGACCGCGAAGGCCCGGCCCCGGGCCGCATCGGGGACCCTCCGGGCCAGCAGCAGGTTGTTGAAGACGTTCTCGCCGCCGTTGCCCACCCCGCCGACCAGCCAGATCGGCACGAGCAGCCAGGCGGCCGGCACCGCCGCCGAGGCCAGGACCGCCAGGCAGCAGCCGCCGAGCAGGGCCAGCCCGGCCCCGAGCAGCGCGCCGTCGTCGGCGAGGCGCCGGGCCACCCGGGCGAAGACCCAGCTACCGATCACGATGCCCAGCGTCCAGGAGCCGCTCACCAGGCCGTACACCGTGGTGGAGCTGTGCAGGGTCTCCCGGATGAAGAAGACCTCGATCACGTTGATCGCGCCGACCGCGGCGACCACCGCGGCGAGGCTGCCGACCATGACGACCAGCAGCGGGTCGCGCCGCAGCTGCCAGGCCGATGCCGGGGTGGCCGGTCCTGCCGCCGGCCCGGGCCGCCGGCCCCCTCGGCGGGTACGGATGAGCAGCCCGGCCGCGACCAGCGCGAGATAGCTGGCGGCGTCGACGAGCAGCGGCACCCGGGTGCCGAACCCGCCGACCAGCAGCCCGGCCAGTGCCGGCCCGGCGAGCGCGCCGAGGGTGCCGGCGGTCTGGACGAGGGCGCCGGCCCGGGGCAGGTCCTCGGCCCGGACCATGACCGGCACCAGCGCGGAGAGCACCGGCTGGGTCACCGCGAGCCCGGCCGCGAGCAGCGCCACCAGGCCGATGACCAGAGCCGGGCGCCCGGCGTACGCGAGGGCGAGGCAGACCCCGGCCTGGGCGAACCCGGCGACCACCAGCAGCAGCCGGCTGTCCACCCGGTCGGCGAGCCGCCCGGTCAGCGGGGCGAGCACCACCAGCGGCAGGGTGGCGGCGAGCAGCAGCCCGGAGACGGCGAGACCGCCCGCCCCGGCGGACTGGAGGGCGAGCGCCAGCGCGCTCGCGGCGAGGAAATCCCCGCAGCTGGAGATGCCCCGGGCGGTGGTGGCGAGCCAGACGTCCGGCCAGCGCGACGAGGCAGATGCGAAGGACATATTTCGAAAATAATCCTTCACACCTTGGGACACAACCCCGGATGTCAGTCGATGGGCAGCGCCCGGTACTGCACGGCGACGCTCCGGGCCCCTGCGGGGGGATCGGTCCGCAACCGTCGCCGGTACGGGTTGGTCAACTCCTGGATCGCCCTGTTGAGCTCGACCAGTTCCTCCGCGGTCAGCAGCAGCAGGGTGTCGCTGAACCGGGCGGCGTCGTACCACTCGCGGGGCTCGTCCGGGGCGCGCCGCATCCAGTCCCGGACCCGCTGGCTGTCCCGGGCCAGGTGCGCGTCGACCACTGCCAGCTCGGCGGCGCGGGCCTCGGAGTCGGCGTCCGGACCGGACTCGATGTAGTACGACGGGCTGAACGCCCGCCAGACCCGTTCCCGGGCGTCACCCCGGCTCGGGGCCTCCTCGACCAGCCCGAACTTCGCCAGCTCCCGCAGGTGATAGCTGGTCGCACTCGGCGAGAGGTCGGCGATCTCGGCGCACTCGGTGGCGGTCGCGCCCCCCTCCACCGTGCTGAGATGTTCCATGATCGCCATGCGCGCGGGGTGAGCCAGGGCCCGCATCACCTGCGGGTCGCTGATGGTCACCCGGCGCAGCTCGGGACGCTCCTCCGTCATGCCCCCATGATCCCGCCCTGCCACCGGGCTGGACCAGCGACGGCGACCACCCGACCTCGGGGAAAACCGGTTGCCCTCGATACGGGCCGGAGTAGGCTGTCCTGTCCCGCCTGACGGCCGTGGTGAGTAGCACCGCACAGGACGTCCCGCGCCGACCGACGTCGGAAACGCGAGCGGCAGCGTTTTTCCCGTGACCAAGGAGTACGTGGATGACCCTGCACGCACCCGAACAGACCCTGGACGCCGCGCTCGCCGCCGAACGTGCGCACCTGGACACCTCCCGTGCCGCGCTGCGCCGGATGCGCGAGCGCGCCGAAGCGCTCTTCGCCACCGGCGAGAAGGTCGCCGGGGACGCGTACACCGCGGAACAGCTGGGCCGGCACATGGCCCGGCGGGTCAAGGAACTGGCCGACGACCCGACCACCCCGCTCTTCTTCGGCCGGCTCGACTTCGGCGGAAGCGCCGACAGGCAGCACAGCGGCGGAAGCACCGACAGCCGGCACAGCGGCGGAAGCACCGACAGGCGGCACAGCGGCGGAAACGCCGACAAGCAGCACAGCGGCGGAAACGCCGACCGCCGGCACAGCGGCGAGGGCGACCCCGACGACCAAGTCGTCGGGGTGTACCACGTCGGGCGCCGGCACGTCACCGACGACCTCGGCGAGCCGCTGGTACTGGACTGGCGAGCGCCGGTCTCCCGCTCGTTCTACCGGGCCAGCGCCCGCGACCCGCAGGGCGTCGCCGTCCGGCGCCGGTTCGGGTTCAGCTCCGGCCTGCTGACCAGCTTCGAGGACGAGCGCCTGGACCGGGGCGAGGAGTTGGGCACGGCCAGCCGGATCCTCACCGCCGAGATCGAGCGCCCCCGCGTCGGCCCGATGCGGGACATCGTCGCCACCATCCAGCCCGAGCAGGACGAGCTGGTCCGGGCCGACCTGGCCGACTCGATCTGCGTACAGGGCGCCCCCGGCACCGGCAAGACCGCGGTCGGGCTGCACCGCGCCGCGTACCTGCTCTACCTGCACCGGGAACGGCTGCGCCGGTCGGGGGTGCTGATCGTCGGGCCGAACCGGGCGTTCCTGTCGTACATCGCCGCCGTGCTGCCGGCGCTCGGCGAGGTCGAGGTCGAGCAGGCCACGGTGGAGGACCTGGTCGCCCGGGTGCCGGTACGCGCGGTCGACGACCCGGCCCTCGCCACCCTGAAGCACGACGTCCGGATGGCAGAGGTGCTGCGCCGCGCCGTCGACGCCCACATCGGTACGCCCATCGAGCCGATCATGGTGTCGGACGGCTCGTTCCGTTGGCGGATCGGCCTCGACCCGCTGCACCGGTTGGTCGACGAGACCCGCCGCGAGGGGCTGCCGTACGCCACCGGCCGGGAGCGTGTCCGGGCCCGGGTGGTGGGGCTCCTGCAACGGCAGTCCGAGGCCCGTCGGGCGGAGTCACCCAGCGACGCCTGGCTACGCCGGATGGGCAAGGCCAAGCCGGTCACCGCCTTCCTCGACGCGGTCTGGCCGGCGCTCACCCCGGAAGGGCTGCTGCACCGGCTCTGGTCCGACCCCGACGCCCTCGCCACGGCCGCCGAGGGTCTGCTCAATGCCGAGGAACAGGCTCTTCTGCTCGGCGGCGCAGGCATCCCGCGCCGGCCGGCCGACAGCGCGCCGACCAACGCTGCCGCAGCAACGACCGACGTGCCGACGGCTGACGTGCCGACGGCTGACGCGGCGACGGCTGACGCGGCGACGGCTGACGTGGTGACGGCAGCCGGCGGTGCGCCGACCAACGCTGCCGCGGCAACGACCGACGTGGTGACGGCTGCTGCGGCAACGGCTGACGTGGTGACGACTGCCGCGGCAACGGCTGACGTGGTGACGGCTGACGTGGTGACGGCTGACGTGGTGATCGGGCGGCGCTCCGATCGGGGGGCGACCGGGACGAAGCTGGGCCGTACCCCGAAGGCGACGAAGTGGACCGCCGCGGACGCGGTGCTGATCGACGAGGCGGCCGGGTTGATCGAGCGGCCCGGCGGCTTCGGGCACGTGGTGGTCGACGAGGCACAGGACCTCTCCCCGATGCAGTGCCGAGCCATCGCCCGCCGCAGCGAGCACGGCTCGATCACCCTGCTCGGCGACCTCGCCCAGGGCACCGCGCCGTGGGCGGCCACCGACTGGCGGGAGTCCCTGGCCCACCTCGGTAAGCCGGGCGCGGCCGTGGTGCCGCTGAGCGTCGGCTTCCGGGTACCCGCTGCGGTGGTCGCGTTCGCGAACCGGCTGCTGCCCGCGCTCGCCGTCGACGTACCCCCGGCCGAGTCGCTGCGCCTCGACGGGACGCTGGACGTGCGTACCGCCGAAGACCTGACGGCGGCAACGGTGGCCGAGGTGCGCGCGGCGCTGGCGCACGACGGCTCGGTCGGCGTGATCGCCGCCGACGACGCGGTGGACCGGCTCCGCGCGGCGCTCGCCGACGCGGGCGTCGAGACCGCGACCGCCGACGACGTCGAGGCCGCGGCACGGGTCACCGTGGTCCCGGCAACCCTGGTCAAGGGCCTGGAGTACGACCACGTCGTGGTCGTCGAGCCGGCCGCGATCGTGGCCGCCGAGCCCCGCGGCCTGCACCGCCTCTACGTGGTGCTGACCCGGGCGGTGTCCCGGCTCTCGGTGCTGCACCGCGACCCGCTGCCCGACCCGCTGGCCGGCTGAATCCGCCGCCAGCGACCTTCGCTTGCCCACGGCCTCCGCCCGGCCGCGCCCTTCGCTTGATCAACTCCGTATGCGGCATACGGCGGTCACCACGGCCGAAAAGACCACGATTTGCCGCACACTGAGTTGACCAAGCGGGCGGGGTCCGGCGGGAACACCCTCGATGGACCCACTGGCCGGGCTGAGCCCGCCGCCAGCGACCTCCACCCACCAGCAACGACCTCCACCCGGCCGCGCCCTTCACTTGATCAACTCCATGTGCGGCATACAGCGGTCACCACGGCCAAAAAGACCACGCTTTGCCGCACACTGAGTTGACCAAGCGGGCGAGTCGGGCGAAGACGTTCTCGGGCGGCTCATCAGAGCGATCGCCCAGATAGGAAGCTCGGTGGGAGTGGTCTCGTGCGGTCCAGCGGGGCGGCCGCGAGGCGGCCGCGGCCCGAGGCGGTGGTCCGAGGCGGTGGCCCGAGGCGGTGGCCCGAGGCGGTGGCGCGAGGCGGCCGTGGCCCGAGGCGGTGGCCCGAGACGGAGGTGCCCGAGACGGAGGTGCCCGAGACGGGCGCGCCGAGGCGGGGGTCAGTCGGGGAGGGCGGCGGCGACCGCGCGCAGCGGGCCGCCCGACTCGGCGATCGGCACGGTGAAGGACAGCCAGGAGCCGTCGGTGAAATCGATGCGCAGGCGCTTCGGGTTGAGCCGGTGCCAGCCCACCCGGGCCGACGCCACCTCCGCCCGCGACGCCGACCAGGCGATCCCGGTCTCGTCCACCGACCGCTCGTCGTCCTCCCGGCTGGACAGCAGCTTCATCGGCCCGCTCACACAGACCAGCAGCCGCCGATCGGTGGCGACGATCAGGATGTCCCGCACCGCCAGTTCCGGCCGGGGCGGGTCCAGCGCGTGGTGCAGCCGGGAGGCGGCCGCCCCGGGGTCACCACGCCCGGCGATCCCCCAGAGGATCCGGTCCACCAGCCGGTCGCCCCACCCCCAGCTGATCAGCGGGGAGATCAGGTTGAGCAGCGCCGCCCCGATGCTCAACCGGCCGACGGGCGCCTCCGGTTTCGCCGCGTCGAGTGGCAGAGGTGGTGGTGCCCCCTTGGCGGTGTCGGCCTTCGCGTACGCCAGCACCCGCTCGCCCGGCTCGACGAGCTGGCCGATCCGGTCGCGGTATCTACTGCCGTCCATCGGATCAGTATCGATCGTTGCCGTAGCCGTCGTCGGCCGGGCGCTGGGCGGCGGGCGCGCCACCCATCACCTCGCCGACGATGTCGCGGACCCGGGCGGCGGCCGCCTCCTGGGCGCGGTTCGCGGCGGCGGTGAACTCCTCAGCGAGGGTGTACGAGTCGAACCGCATCGCCCGCGCGTTGATGTCGGTGGAGAGGATCTTGCCGTCGGCGGCGGCGGTCACGGTGACCAGACCGGAGTCGCTCACCCCCTCGGCGCTGCTCTCCTCCAGCTCGGCCATCCGCGCGCCGAGCTCACGCTGCCAGCCGTCCAGGTTGCGGGCCAGCGCCTCGATCCGGTCCAGGGCGGGGAAGGTCATGGCTGCCTCTCAGTTCACGATCGAGTCGAAGACGTTCTGCACACCCTTGGTGTAGGGGCCCAGGTCCTCCTTGTACGTGCCGTCCACCAGATAGTTGCGGTCCTTGTGCCCGTCGGAGACGTCGTGCAGGCCGACGCCGGTGTCCAGCAGGGCTCCACCGATGCCCGGGATGTTCACCGGCGAGGCCTGGTTGATCGCGAACCGGCCCGGGAAGAGGATCGCGGTCCGCTGCAGCTTGAACTTGAACGCTTCCTTGGTGTAGCCGGACTTGTTCCAGGCCTTGTACGCCTTCTTCGCCTTGCGCAGCTCCATCACGGTCTTGCGATACTTCGTGAGCAGCTCGGCGACCTTCTCCAGCTTCGTCACCAGCTTGGTGAGGATCTCCGCGAACCGGGCGACGATCTTGGACATCCGACCGACCGTGGTGGCGAGCCGGGCCAGTACCCGGACCACCGTGGCGGCCAACGTCACGCCCGCGCTGAGGAAGGCGGCCACCGCCGCGATGATGACCTCGGTCAGGAACCAGAGCAGGAACTCCAGGATCAGCTCGACCAGGAGGTTGAACGCGTCGACCGCCGCGTTCGCCGCGTCGACCAGCACGTCCTTGGTGCCGTCCAGCCCCTTGGCCAGTTCCTCGATCGCCTCCTCCACGGACTCCATCGAGGCGTGGAACTTCTCCGCCGCGTCGCCGTCCCAGGCGCCCCGCAGCCGGGCCCGGTCGGCGATCTGGTCACCGGCGATCTGCCGGACCGCCTCGCCGGTGGTCAGGGCCAGCTGGGCCGCCCGCATCAGGTCGTCCGGCTCACCCGCGACCAGCTCCAGCAGCTGCTCGAACGGCCAGAGCACCGCGTTCGAGAGCGGCTTGAACGGGTCGGGCGTGCCCGAGACGATCTGCTCGAAGTAGGTCTTGTTGCGCTGGAGCGCCTCTGTGCTCATCCAGTCCCCCTCAGGCCGACGCGCCGGGCGCGAACATGTCGTCGGTCTCCGCGTCGGTCCCGGTGTACGCGTCGGCCGTGTCGCTGATCCCCTCGGCGATGTCGGCCATCACCTCGGCACCCTCCGAAAGCCCGGTGAGGCACGCCTCGAACTGTTCGGCGTACGCGGCGGCGAGGCTGAAGGACGCCGGCATGATGCCGAAGGCGTGCCGCGGCACGTGCCCGTCGTGGAACACCCGCCGCAACTCGCCGAAGCGGGCTGCCCGTTCCCGGGAGGCGGCGGCGAAGGCGGTCAGTGCCTCCGGTTGGACTTCCAGGTTTCTACTCGGACTGGTCACGGACTCTCCCCGGTTTCCCGTCGGCGTCCCGCCCGGGTCGCCAGGGCACCTCGAACGGGGGATACCACACTAAAGGACACGCCGCGTCCGACGCCGCCCGGTGGGGGCGGCGGAACTCGCGCCGGCGCGCTACACCTGTAGTGGCGGATCCGCCCGGGACCGCGATCCGCGAAGGAGGCCCGATGATCCTGGCCCGCGCCGACCAGGTCAGCCGCCGCTACGGCGAGGTGCTGGCCCTGGACGGGGTCGACCTGACCGTCCGCGCCGGGGAGCTGGTCGGCCTGCTCGGCCCGAACGGCGCCGGCAAGAGCACGCTGATCAATTTGCTGGTCGGGACACGCCGGCCCACCGCCGGCCGGGTGGAGCTGTTCGGCGGCGACCCGCGCGACCCGGCCAGCCGGCGGCAGCTCGGGGTCACCCCGCAGGAGACCGGCCTGCCCGCCACGCTCCGGGTCGGCGAAGTGATCGACTTCGTCTCCCGGCACTTCCCCGATCCGATGCCCCGGGGCGAACTGCTCGACCGGTTCGGCCTCGGCGACCAGGTCAAGCGCCAGACCGGCGGCCTCTCCGGCGGGCAGCGCCGCCGGCTCGCGGTGGCCCTCGCCTTCGTCGGCCGGCCCCGACTGGTCATTCTCGACGAGCCGACCACCGGGCTGGACGTCGAGGCGCGGCACGCCCTCTGGGAGGCGATCCGCGGCTTCCACGCCGACGGCGGGACCGTGCTGCTGAGCAGCCACTACCTGGAGGAGGTGGAGGCTCTCGCCCAGCGGGTGGTGGTGATGGGGCACGGGCGGGTGCTCGCCGACGACACCGTCGAGGCGATCCGGGACATCGTCGGCGTACGCCGGGTCAGCCTGGTCGCCGACGACCTGCCGGCGCTGCCCGGGGTGATCGCCACCGAGCACGCCGAGGGGCGTACCCACCTGCTCACCACGGACGCCGACCAGCTCGTCCGCGACCTGGTCATCGCCGGGGTGACGTTCCGGGACCTGGAGGTCCGGCCCACCTCGCTGGAGGAGGCGTTCCTCGCCATCACCGCCCACGACCGGCCCACCACCGCCGCCGCCGTCTAGGAGCCCTCGTGCCGCTCGCCCTGGTCCACGCCCGCTTCCAGCTGCTGGAGACCGTCCGGATCCCGGTCGCGATCTTCGGCAGCGCGTTCTTCCCCGCCGCCGCGATGCTCTTCTTCGTGGTGCCCTTCACCGGGGAGGACGCGACCGCCGCCACCTACGCCACCGCCGCCATGGTCACCTTTGCCGTGATGAGCGCCAACATCTTCCAGTACGGGGTCGGCGTCGCCGAGGACCGCGACAAGCCCTGGGACCCGTACACCCGGACGCTGCCCGCGGGGCCGGCGGCCCGGCTCACCGGCCGGATCCTGGCCGGCCTGGCGCTCACCTACCTGTCCATGATCCCGGTGGTGGTGATCGCCGCGGTGGCCACCGCCGCCCGGGTGACCCCGGTCCAGTTCCTGCTCGGCGCCGGCGCGGTGGCGGTGATCTCGGTACCGTTCACCCTGCTCGGGCTCGCCATCGGCTACTCGCTGCCGAGCAAGGCGGCGATCGTGGTGGCCCAGCTCGTCTTCTTCCCGCTCGCCGTCGGCGGTGGCCTGCTCACCGGCGGCCCGGACAGCACGCCCGGCTTCATCAAGGCGATCGCCCCCTACCTGCCCACTCGGGGAGCGGTGGAGGTGGTGTGGGCGGCCACCACCGACTGGCGAACTGACCCGCTCTCCATGGTCATGCTCGGCGTCTGGCTCGTGGTGCTGGCGGCGGTCGCCGGGTGGGCGTACCGGCGGGACGAGGGACGCCGCTTCGCCTGACGTCTTGCCCGATTCCGGCCCGGTGGGGGACCCGGCGGTGCCACGATGCCGGCAGGGCGTGCCAACGGGGCCGCCCCCGGCGAGAGGGGTCACCGTGAGCGGCGTGGAGCCCGGCACGCCCTGCTGGACCGACCTGGCGACCCCGGAGCTGGATGACGCGAAACGCTTCTACTCGGAGCTGTTCGGCTGGACCGGGCAGGTCTCCCGGGAGCCCGCGGCCGGCGGCTACACCGTCTTCCGCAAGGACGGCCGGGCCGTCGCCGGAGTGGGCCCGCCGGCCACCCCGGACCAGGTGCCGATCTGGTCGACGTACGTGGCGACCGACGACGCCGACCTGGTGGCCACCCGGGTCGAGGCGGCCGGTGGTCAGGTGGTGGTGTCCCCGTTCAAGGTCTCCGACCAGGGCCGGATGGCGGTCCTCTCCGACCCGGCCGGTGCGGTGTTCAGCGTCTGGCAGCCGATGGCGATGCGCGGCGCGGAGCTGTTCAACGCGCCCGGGTCGATGTGCTGGAACGAGCTGGTCACCCCCGTTCCGGAACGGGCGAGGGACTTTTACGCGCTGGTCTTCGGCTGGCACGCGGAGGAGCAGCCGGGCGAGCCGGCGCCGTACACCGGTTGGCGGTGCGGCGCGCTGATCGTCGGCGGGCTGACGCCGCCGCTGGCGGAGCTGCCGGCCGACCTGCCGGCGTACTGGTCGGTGTGGTTCGCGGTGGCGGACGCCGACGCCACCGCCGCTCGCGCCGCCGAGCTGGGCGGCACCGTCCTGGTCCCGCCCCGGGACACCCCGAAGGGCCGGCTCACCGCCCTCCGCGACCCCCAGGGCGCCCTCTTCTCCACCCTCGCCCCCCGCCCCGTACGCCGCGCCACGGCGTAGCAGCGGTCAACAGGGGGACCCCTCCTCTACCGGAGGCGTCAACAAGGGGCCCTTCCTTTCACCGGGGGCGGACGGGGAGGACGAGGGGGCCGTGGTCGCCCTGGACGACCCGGACGTGGGCGCGGTAGTGGGTGGCGAGCAGGTCCTCGGTGAGCACCTCGTGCGGGGGGCCGTCGGCGGCCACCCGGCCGCCGGCGAGCAGCACCAGGCGGTCGGCGTACTCGCCGGCGATGGAGAGGTCGTGCATGGTGGCGAGCACGGTCAGGCCGTGCTCGCGCCGGAGCTGGTCGACCAGTTCCAGGACCTCCTGCTGGTGGCCGATGTCCAACGCGCTGGTCGGCTCGTCGAGCAGCAGCAGGGTGGCGCCCTGGGCCAGGGCACGGGCCAGGAACACCCGCTGCCGCTCCCCGCCGGAGAGGGTGGCCAGTTCCCGGTGCCCGAACGCGCCCAGGTCGAGCCGATCCAGCACCTCGTGCACGGCGGACAGGTCGGCGGCCGACTCCCGGCCCAGCGCCCGGATGTACGGGGTACGCCCGAGCAGCACGTAGTCGAACACCGACATGCCGGCCGGCATCACCGGGGACTGGGCGACGGTGGCGACGACCCGGGCCCGGTCGCGGCGGCGGAACGCGTGGATCGGCGTACCGAAGAGGGAGACCGCGCCCGGCGCGGGCAGCAGGCCGCCGACGGCGCGCAGCAGGGTCGACTTGCCGGCGCCGTTCGGGCCGATCACGGTGACCCACTCGCCGGCGGCGACGGTCAGGTCGACGCCGGCCAGGATCGGCGCGCCGCCCAGCTCGACGCGCAGGTCCCGGATCTCCACCGCGCTCGGCGGATCACCTGGTCGCGGCTGCGGGGCTCGCAAAGCCGGCTCACTCCTCGCGCTCATGTGAACACCCGGCGGGCGGTGCGCAGGACCAGGACGAAGAACGGGCCGCCGAGCAGGGCGGTGACCACGCCGATCGGGATCTCGGCGGGCGCGGCGGCGGTCCGGGCGACCACGTCGGTCAGCGCCAGGAACGCCCCGCCGAAGAGCATCGACAGCGGCAGGATCACCCGGTAGCTGGACCCGGCGAGCATCCGTACGGTGTGCGGCACGATGATGCCGACGAAGCCGATCAGCCCCGACGCGGAGACGGCGGCGGCGGTACCCAGCGAGGCGGCGGCGATCAGCAGGTAGCGGGAGCGCTGCGGGTGCAGCCCGAGGCTGCTGGCCTCGTCGTCGCCGACGCTGAGCACGTCCAGCTCCCGCCGGTGCAGCAGCACCACGATCGCGGTGATCAGGAAGTACGGCAGGACCAGCTGGACGTCGCGCCACCCGGCGGTGGCCAGCCGGCCGAGCAGCCAGGAGTAGACCTGCTGGATGCTCTCGGCGTGCTGTTGCATCAGGTACGTCTGCCCGGCGGCAAGGAACGCCGATACCGCCACCCCGGCCAGGATCAGCGTGGCGGGTGACCGGTCGCGCCCGCCGGCCGCGCCGAGCAGGTACGTCAGGGCGACCGCGCCGAGGGAGCCGACGAACGCGGCGAGCGGGATGGTCACCGGCATGCCGCTCACCGCGCCGCCGGCCCCAGCGCCGAGCGCGATCGCGGCGGTCACCGCAAGCCCCGCACCGGCCGCCACACCGAGCAGGTACGGGTCGGCCAGCGGGTTGCGGAAAACGCCCTGGTAGCAGCCGCCGGCCAGGGCGAGCAGCCCGCCGACGAGCAGGCCGAGCACGACCCGGGGCAGCCGCAGCTCGGTGATGATGGCGATCTCCCGCTCGCTGAGCCCGCTGTCCAGGTGCACCCCGGGCAGCAGATTCAGCAGTTCGGCGGCGACGCTGCCGGGTGGCAGGCTGACCGGGCCGAGGGACACCCCGGCGACCAGGGCGACCAGCACGGTGCCGATCCCGATGATCAGCCAGCGGGTCGGTAGCCCGGCCGGCCGGGCCGTCGTACCCCGTCCGGCCGTGGGCCGCCCGCCGACCGGATGGCCGGGCGCGGATCGGGACGCGGGCGGGCCGGCCGGCCGGGACGCCTCGGGCGTCCCGGCCGGGCCGGCGGATTCCGCTGGTCGCACGCTCACCGGCAGGTCACGCCGGGACCTTGGCGGTGGCGTCGACGATCACCCGGAGCAGGTCGACCACGCGCGGGCCCCAGCGCGAGGCGATGTCGTCGTCGAGGGCGACGATCTGGCTGTTCTTCACCGCGGTGATGCCGGCCCAGCCGCTGCGGGCCTTGACCGTGTCGGCCGACTGCTGGCAGCACTTGGTGTCGGAGAGGAAGACGAAGTCGGGGTTCGCCTTGACGATGACCTCCTGGGAGAGCTGCGGGTAGCCGCCGTTCTTGCCGTCGGCGTCCGACGGGTCGGCGATGTTCTCCAGGCCGGCGAGGGCGTAGATCGAGCCGATGAAGGTCTTGCTGGTCGCCGTGTAGAGCTCGGGGCCCAGCTCGTGGTAGTAGGTGAGCTTCTCCGCCCGCTTCGGCAGGCTGCCGGTGAGCGTGGCGATGTCGTCCTTCATCTTCTTGGTGACGTCGGCCGCCTCGCCCGGGTGCCCGGTCAGCGCGCCCAGGTCGGTGACCTGCTGGTACGTGTCGTCGATCGTGGCCGCGGCCGGGGCGAGCAGCACCGGGATCTTCAGCGCGGTGAGCTGGTCGACGATCTTGTTGAGGTCGTTGGCGACCACCACCAGGTCGGGGCTCTTGCCGGCGATCGCCTCGGCGTTCGGCTGGTAGCCGGAGAGGTCGCTCTTCGGCGCCTCCGGCGGATAGTTCGACTGGTCGTCGACGGCGGTGACCTGCCCGCCGGCGCCGATCGCGAAGAGAATCTCGGTCGCGGTCGGCGACAGCGAGACGATCTTCTCCGGACGCTTGTCGAGGGTCAGCTTGCCGACGGTGACCGGGAAGGACGCGGCGGAGCTGCCGCCGGCGGCGGGGGCGTCGTTCGAGGTCTTCTCGGCGCAGCCGCCGAGGAGGAGCGCGCCGACCGCGAGGGCGGCGGCGAAGAGCCTGGGGGTACGTCTGGACATCGGTCCTCCTGTCGGTCGAGGAGCGTGGTGCTTCGCCGACAGGGAGCGCCTCGGCGTACCCGTCCGCGAGGCGCCCTTCCTCGAGAGCGCGTGTCGCGACCCCGCCGCAGGCGACCTGGCTCGTCCCCTGTTCGGCAGCGGCGGCGGGCCGGTGCCGGTCAGGGGCATCACAGTTGCGGGACAGCGCCGGTTTCGCACCGGCTTCGCTGCGGGTTGGTCGGTAGCACGGTAGCGCACGACCAGCGGAGATCACCCGGACGGGAGGGGTGGGTGGGGGGCCTCACGGGGCTGCCCCGGCCGGCCGGCGGCATCCCGACCGGATCGTCCCGCCGGCAAAGATTTTCCATGCGTCGACCCCTGGCGAAAGTTCCCGCCAGGCGCGACAGTGAACGGCAACGATGCCGTATTCCATGGGAGCTGCCATGATCACGAAACCGTTACGCGCGGTCGTCCTCGCGGGCGTGACCGCGCTCGCCCTCCTCGGCACCACCGCACCCGCCCACGCGGGCAACAACCTCCCGACCGGTCCGCACGACGAGCAGATCACCTTCCAGGAGTGGTCGAAGTACCCCGACTGGCGTACCGGCACCCACCAGGGGACGCGGGCCATCCCGGGCCACCGCACCGGAATCACCATCGACCAGCCGGTCGGCACCACCGATTTCACCGACAAGCACGGCGGCACCACCCGCACCTGGGAGTACGCCACCTGGACCTCCCCGGAGCGGGCCGTCGGCTTCGACGCCACCGAACTGGTCGCCTCGTGGAACGCGGAGACCCCGGCCGGCACCTGGATCCAGGTCGAGCTGCACGGCACGTACAACACCGGCCAGCAGACCCCCTGGTACGTGATGGGCCGCTGGGCCTCCGGGGACCAGGACATCAAGCGGGCCACCCTCGACGGACAGGGCGACCCGTGGTCGACCATCTGGACCGACACCTTCTCCGTCGACGACGCCGCGAAGGGCGTGCTGCTGCGGTCGTACCAGCTCCGGCTGACCCTCTACCGGGCGCCGGGACAGTCCGCCGCGCCGCGGGTGTGGATGCTGGGCGCGATGAGCTCGAACGTGCCGGACCGGTTCACCGTCACGCCGAGCAAGGGCGGGATCGCCTGGGGGATCGAGCTGCCCGTCCCGCGCTACTCGCAGAACATCCACGTCGGGGAGTACCCCGAGTACGACAACGGTGGTGAGGCCTGGTGCTCGCCGACCTCCACCGAGATGGTGGTCGAGTACTGGGGCCGCAAGCCCTCGGCCGAGGACACCGCCTGGGTCGACCCGAGGTACGCCGACCCCACCGTCGACCACGCCGCCCGGATGACCTACGACTACGAGTACGAGGGCGCCGGCAACTGGCCGTTCAACACCGCGTACGCGGCCAGCTTCCCCGGCCTGGACGCGCGGGTCACCCGGATGCACTCGCTGGACGAGGTGGAACGCTTCATCAAGGCCGGCATCCCGGTCGTCACCTCGCAGTCCTTCCTCTCGGAGGAGCTGGACGGGGCGAACTACGGCACCTCCGGCCACCTCTTCGTGGTGGTCGGCTTCACCGCCGACGGTGACGTGATCATCAACGACCCCGCCTCGTCGTCCGACGACGCCGTGCGCAACGTCTACAAGCGGGAGCAGTTCGAGCAGATCTGGCTGCGGACCAAGCGGTACCGGGCGAACGGCACGGTGGCCGGCGGCTCGGGCGGCATCGCGTACCTGATCAAGCCGACGAACAAGGCCTGGCCGAACGTCCCCGGCTCGACCAACTGGTGACGGGACGGGCCCGGCACGGTCCCCCCTCGGGACGGTGCCGGGCCCGTTCGTTTCCGGTGCTCGGCCGCCGTGAGGCCGGTGCCGACGGCGGCGGTTGTGCCGACGGGGCGGTTACGCCGACGGGGCGGTTACGCCGACGGGGCGAACGAGGCGGGCTGGGTCGACGTTTCGGCCTTCTCACGGCGGCGCCGGATCGCCCGCACGATCATCGCCACCCAGATCACCAGTGCGGCGACGCCGGCCACGGTGAGCCCGGTGACCAGCAGGTACGTCGACCCACCCGTGGTGGAGTAGACGCCGCCGCGGGCACCCGAGTCGCGCGCCGGAGCGGTGGCGCCCTTGGCCAGCCCGTCCGGGGCGTCGTAGAGGATCACATCGGCACGCTGGGCGCCGCCCTCGGTGGCGACGAAGTTCCCGTGCCACTGGCAGCTGCGGCGGCTGCACTCCTCGTTCACCGCGGTGAACGTGCCCGCCGTCCCGCCACCGTTCTTCGCCTGCCAGGCGGGGGCGAGGTCGGTGGCGCCCATCATCAGTCCGATGGCGGCGATGGCCGGCAGGCCGATCCAGACGAACACCTTCGTCCGCCATCCATTGATCGTGTTAAAGATACCCACGGCGGCGAACCTTAGCGGCAACCCGGCCGCTCGCGCTGCCCCATTTTGCCGTGGCCGTCAGGATTTCTCGTGATCGTCGGCTTTTCGTGACCGCCGGCTCGCCGGCGCCACCCCGCCCCGCCTACTCCTCGCGGTGCTGGTCCGCCGGCTCGGGCTGGTCGTCCCCGGCGAGCGCGGAGCGCAGCCGTTCCTTCTCGGCGCGGCGCCGTTCCGACGCCTCGGCCATCTCCCCGGCCATCTCGTCCCGCCAGCCGCGGAGCAGGAAGAACGAGAGCGCGGCGGAGGAGATCAGGGCCAGCAGCAGCCGCAGGAAGATGCTCATGTCGACGAACCAGAGGGCCGCCAGCACGCCGACGAACAGCCCGATCCGGCCCAGCGTGTACTTGACCGCCGCGCTCACCTTCGTACTCCGTTCTCCGCCGTCGCTTCCGGGGCGGCAGGTTCAGCCCGTCCGCCGGGCCAGCCAGTGGACGCCATGAAACCAGATCACCGCGTAGACCACGGTGAACACCGCCGCCGCCAGCGCGCCGGAGAACAGCGCCGGCAGCCCGGCGGCCAGCCCCGCGGCGAGCAGCCCGGCGAAGACACCGACCGCGACGGCGACCAGGGCCGCCACCACCCGAGCGGCGCCGAACTCCCAGGCCCGGAAGTCGTCCCAGAACAACCAGACCGGCAGGATCACCGCCAGCCAGCCGTTCGTCCGGCCAAAGCCGCCCGCGCCGATCGAGGCAAACGCCCACTCGAAGGCCACCAGCGCCAGCACTCCGATCACCAGGCCGGCGAGACTCACCCCGAGCAGGTCGCCGAGGGTGAGGATGCGCCCCTCGGCATCCCGGCGGGGGAAGCTGCTCCGCTGCTCAGTCATGACGGTTACGAGGGTACGCGAGCCGACGTGGCGACCGCGAACGCCGTACCGCGAGCCCAGGCACGTACGGAACGCCGACCCGTGAAATGTCCCGCTCGGCCGGGCCGGGTCAGTTCAGAGCGACCGAAGGTCCCGCCGCCGCCGCGCCAACATCCGCAGCACCGCGCCGCCGCCGACCAGTGCCGCGCCGGCGATGACCAGGGCACCGATCGCGACCCCCGTACGCGGCAGGGTGCCCCCGGGCGACGGCCGGGAAGGCGACGGGGCACCCGTTGCCGTGGGCGAGGCGGTCGCGGTGGGCGAGGCGGTCGGGCCGGTGCTGCCCGAGGGGGTCGGCTTGGGGGCGATCGAGACGACGATCTGCATGCTCCCGCCCTGCTCGCCTCCCTGACCTTGCCGCGAAGAACCCGGCTGTGCCGTGGACGTCATCGTGACGACGGCCGCCGCGGCGACGTTAGGCCGCTCGACCGCGGCCTGGGCGCCCGTCGCCCAGAGGGCGACCATCGCACCGGCCAGCGAGGCGACCGCTACCGGGCGACGGCAGATCCGGGTCCTGTTCACCACAACTTCTCTCTCAATCCTGGATGTCGACTCCGGCGCGACCACGCCGGCGGAACTCCGGCGTGGCGGTCGGCCGCCCTCCGGCGGCAACGGGCTATCCGCTCGCGCCGGTCGTGCGCCGGCCACCGGCGGCTGCCGGCGTCGGATCTCCGTCCGCCGCGTCGTGGAAACCGCCGTCGCCGGCGGCGATCTCCGCCAGCAGCCGGCGACGGCGTCGCCGCAGGACGAACACCAGGACCACGACCGCGACCAGGACACCCAGGAAGATCAGCAGTCCCCAGGGAACCGCGGACGTCGAGACGGACCGCCTGGCGGTGGATACCGCCTCCTTCTTGTCCACGGTCTCCGGGTTCACCGCCAGGGAGGCGGTGATCGGACCGGCCGGGAACACGCCATGGATCGTGCTGGTCAGCCTGATCTCGGAGTCCGGGAGCAGCTCCGGAATGTCGATCATCTCGCTGTGGCCGAGCCGGACGCCGAGTGGACCCTTGACCTGGATCCGCGCCTTGCCGGTGACCCGGACGTTGCCGAGGTTCGCCACCCGATAGGTGGCGATCAGGTCCCCACCGGGGAACGGGACGAGCGGATTGTCGTACCGCAGCTCCATCCCGGTGATCTGCACGGAGGGCTCCACCGGCCCGCTGACCCGCAGGTAGACCCGGGCGCCGATGCGCCGCTCGATGGTCACCTGCTGCCCTTCCTGGCCGGTCGCCGTCACCGACATCGCGGCGACGACGGCACCGGGATGGTCCCCCGGCTCGGCGTTCGCCGGAACCTTCAGCGTGAACGGCACGTCCAGCCGCTTCCCCGGCGCGATCGTGTACGACCGCTGCGGCAGCCTGATCCAGGCGCCGACACCCCGGGGGTCCTGGCCGGTGGGGAGGAGGGCGAAGGCACCGTCCTCGGTGTTGAACGCGTCGGTGGGATAGGTGTCGAGCGTGATCGGTTCCTTGCCGAGGTTGCTGATGCCGACGTAGTCGATGATCTGCTCGCCGGGCGAGAGGTCGTACACGAAGTGGTTCTTGCCGGTCACCCCCTTCCTGCTCGACGGCTGCACGCTCCACCGAGGCTCTTCGCGGCGCGCCGTGGGCGCGGCCGACGGCTGGGATGCGACGGGCCGCGCCGCGGCGCCGGCGGCGCGCGCGGCACCCGGTCCGGCGACGGCCGGAGCGGCGACGCCGGGAAGGGTCAGGGCTACGACGGCCAGCAGTACGAGCCCGGTACGGAAGAGATCACGATGGCGCATGGGTACGGCTCCGAGAGGGGTTCCGAATAGGACACGCAGCGGATGTACCGCGGACCGGCTGTCCGCGGTACATCCGCTCGCGCTGTTGTCACCCGTTGGTTACCGACGCTCTGATCAGGCGAGGGTCAGGGTGAGGGTGGCGCTGTAGGCGCCCGGCGGCACGCTGTCCGGGATCGACAGGCTCAGACCGGCGTCGCAGGTGAACGTGCCGGCGCTGCTGCCCGTGGTCGAGGTGCACAGCGCACGGGTGTCGCCCAGGTTCGCGGCGGTGCCCGCGGTGACCGAGCCGGAGCCGCTGGCCTTGGCGGCCGACGGGGTCCAGGTGAGGTTCCCGGCCGGGATGTTGCCGGCACCGGTGAAGTCGGTCAGCTGACCGGTCACGTCCCAGCCGGCGTTGGTGCCGCGGAGGTCGGTGACGGTGGCCTGCTTCAGCGCACCGGCGGCGGTGCCGCCGACCTGGCCGCCGGCCAGCACGACCGACGGGGGCTCCGCGATGTCCAGGGTGAAGGCACCCGGGTCGACGTCGGCGGTGATGGTCTGGGCCTTGCTGACGCCACCGGCCGGGCCGTTGACGACCAGCGAGGCCGGGGAGGACGTCGACGCCCCGAAGGAGCTCGGGTCGGCCGGCGTGAACCGGGCGGTCAGCGACCACGAGCCGGCCGGGAGGGTGCTGGTGGTGAGGGTGGCGGTGCCGCCGGAGACGGTGGCGGTGCCGAGCGAGTTGGTGCCGCGGAGGAACTCGACCGTGCCTGCGGCGCTGTTCGGAGCCACCGTCGCGGTGAGGGTCACCGGGGTGCCGGCGTCAACCGGGCTGGCCGGGGAAACGGCGAGCTGGGTGGTGGTGGCCTCGACGACCGGCACCTTCCACTGGTTGCCGTTGACCACGATCTCGGTCACGAAGCGGTCGGGGTGCCGGCCGTTGAGCAGGCTGAAGCACTCCACGACGATCCACCAACGGCCGTTGGCCGGCGCCGAGCCGAGCGCGGTCTGGAAGGACCGGTTCGGGTTGGCCACGACCGGAGCCTGGTCGTAGCCGCCGCCACCGAGCGACGGGGTGAGGTTGGTGAACGGGCCGGTCTCCGCCGGACCGATCCGCAGCGCGGACTCCTCGCCGTAGGTGGTCGGGCACGGCGCGGAGGTGGTGCCGGTGGCGAACATCGGGCTGTCGGTGACCGAACCGCTGGTCTGCGACAGGTTGACGGTGCCGAGCGGCGCGGCGAGCGCCGGGGAGGCGACCGCCACGAGCGCACCGGCTGCAAGGGCGGCACCCGTCGTCAGGGCGGCCGCACGAGCAAGCAGACGCTTACTCATGGATCACTTCCTCTCGTTGAGGGTGGTGACGGACCGGATCAGGTGAGCCGGTCGACGATTAGGTTTTCGATCTGCTGTGACGTTGATGGCAGGTGAATCCCTACGCCGGACATGCGAAAGGGAAACTCTGGGTGCGGTGGCATCAGCCGAACCGCCCATGCACGTAGTCGTACGTTCGGGAATCCTGCGGGTTTTCGAACATGGCGGACGTGGGTCCGTACTCGACAATCAATCCCGGGGTTCCCTGGCTGGCGAGAAAGAACGCGCACTGGTCGGAGACGCGCGCCGCCTGCTGCATGTTGTGGGTGACGATGACAATGGTCACCTCGGCGACCAATTCCGCAATCGTTTCCTCGATCCGCCGCGTCGAGGTGGGGTCCAGTGCCGAGCACGGTTCGTCCATGAGCAGCACCCGGGGGCGTACGGCGAGCGATCGCGCGATGCACAGGCGCTGTTGCTGTCCGCCGGAGAGCGCGCCACCCGGTTGGCGCAACCGGTCGCGGACCTCCTTCCAGAGGCCCGCCTTAATCAGGCATTCCTCGACCAGGTCGTCCAGTTCCCGCCGGCCCGCCCGGATCCCGGTCAACCGCAGACCGGAAATCACGTTGTCGTAGATGGACATCGCCGGAAACGGGTTGGGCTTCTGGAAAACCATGCCGATCTGCCGACGCGCGTCGGTGACCCGGCGCGACGAGTCGTAGATGTCCCGCCCGTCCAGCAGCACCTCGCCGCCGAGCGAGGCACTGGGCACCAACTCGTGCATCCGGTTGAGGATTCGCAGGAAGGTGGATTTGCCGCAGCCGGACGGCCCGATGAGCGCGGTCACCTGGCCGGCCGGCATCGTCAGGGAAACCCGGTCGAGGACCTTACGGTCGCCGAACCAGGCCGAGATGGAGCGGGCCTCCAGCATCGCCAGCGAGTCCGTCACGGCGCCCACCCGAGCGGTCGCCCGGTGCATCACCTCGGTGGCGGCCAGGCCGTCGCCGGCATGGTGGGGGGCGGCCGGCTCGGCCGGCGGGATGTCCACCAGCGTCGGCGCCTCCCCGCCCAGCGGTGTCCCACCGGGCGAGTCCTGCGCGGCATCCGGCCGAGCCGTGGTGTCGTCGATCGGGTGCGTCACCTTGTCCTCACAGCTTCCACGTTGTTCACATCAGGTTGGGCAGTAGGCGGGCGACCTGGTCGGCAAGCGTGAGGCCGAGCGCACCGCAGACGGGCAGTCCGACGATCCAGGCCGGCCAACGCCCGCGCCGGACCCGGATCCAGGTCACCGCCGCCACGCCGAGCAGCAGGGCCTGGCCCCAGAGCACGACCGGCATCCAGGCGTTCTGGTCGACCGCCATCGGTCGCTCGCTGGCCGGCAGCGACGCGGCGCCGAACGCGCGGCGTGCCGCGGGCTGCGCGTCCGAGGACAGTTCGGCGTAGACGTAGAGCAGGTCCTCCGGTGCGTAGACCGGCCCGTTCGCCGTGATCAGGACCAGACGACCGGGCGCCGTCTCGGACGGAGGCGGCGCCTCCTCGCCGGCCCGGCGCAGGGCGATGACGCGGTACTTGTGCTCGCCCTGCCCGGTGATCGCGGTGATCTCGTCGCCCGGCGTCAGGACGTCGAGCGCGCCGAAGGGTCCGCCGTAGAGGAACTTGCGGCCCATGATGATGCTCGTGCCCGCCTGGCCGGGCAGCACGGTGTCGCGGCGGTGCCCCGGGCCCGACTCCAGGACGTCGCCCCCGGTCCCCTCGAAGACGACGGTCCGCAGGCCGACGGCCGGGATTCGCAGCACGACGACCGCGGTCCCGGGCGGCACCACCTTGCCGTTCTCGTCGGTCTGACCGACCGGCGCGGTGGCGTCGGCCAGTTCCTTGCGGAAGTCGGCGTACGCCGTCTGCTGGGACCGCTCGTAGCGCAGTTGGGAGACGACCGTGAGGTGGGCGACGAAGGTGAGCAGCGCGACGGCGAGGATGGTGAGCCCGGCCCCGGAGAGATGGAACACCAGGTGTGCGGGGTCCGAGGCGACCGACTGCGGAGGGCTCACCGGCACCGGGGCCAGCGGACGGCTCGCCGGCGCCGGCGGCGGTGCCGGCGCGGTCACCGCCGGGGCCGGCGGCGGTGCCGCAGGCGGGCGACTTGTCGTCACCGTCATGGTCGTGCTTCTCCCTTGCCCTGGTTCCGCCCCATTGCCGCGCTGGCGCGCGGTACTACCGCTGCTCGTCCGGCCAGATCACCGGCGCGAACCGCGGCCGCCGCCGGGTCGCCATCAGCACACCCGCACCGCCGCCGACCAGCATCAGGCCGGCCCCGACCACCGACGCGATGTCGGCACCCGTCTTCGGCAGGCTGCCGCCGCCGTTGCTGCCGTCACCGTCGCTGTTGTCGTCGTCGCTGTCGGACGGGTCGTCGCCGGAGGCGACGGTGAAGTCGAAGGCCACCGTGTGGGTGGTGCCGGAGAAGACGAGTTGATGCGCCCCGATGGAGATGTCGTCGGCCAGCGTGAAGGCCTTCTCGACCACGCCGTTCGCAGCCGGCACGGTTTCCGTCGTGGTGCCGTCGAGCTGCACCACGACCGGCTCGTCGCCGGTGAACCCGCGGGCCTCGATCTGCACGGTCTGCCCCGGATGCAACGTCGGGTTCGTGCCGAGCTTCTTGCCGTCCTCGTCGGTCACCGTCAGATCGCTGTCCCCGGCCGGTGCGGTGATCTCGTACTGGCGAGGTTGGGAGGTGGAGGCCTTGAACTGAGTCGCGTCGCTCGGCGTGAAGACCGCGGTGAGCGAGTGAACGCCGACTGGAAGGCTCGTGACGCTCGTGGTCGCGGTGCCGTTCTGTACGGTGACGGCCTCGCCCAGCGGCGTGCTCCCGTCGTGGAACTGCACCTTGCCCGCCGCCTCGGTCGGCTGCACCTTCGCCGTGAGCGTGACTGCCGTACCCTGCGGCTTCGGACCCTCCGGCGACACCGTGAGCTCCGTGGTGGTCTGCGCGACGCCGTCCCCGGTGATCTGGTACGGGACCGTGGACTTCGCGCCGGTGAACGCGTTCCGATCCGTCGGAATAAAGTCGGCGGTGAACGTGTGTGCGCCGACCGCGAGGACGCCGCCGCTATTTGAGGTGTTGAACGTGGTGCTGGCCGTGCCGCCGGCGACCTCGAGCGTAACCTTGGTCGTCGTATCGTCGCTGAAAGCGATGCGTCCGACGGCTTCCAGCGGGGTCACCGTCGCGGTCAGCGTGAGCGGAGCGCCCTGCGGCTGCGGACTCGCCGGAGTCACCTCAAGCGTGATCGTGGTTTCCGTCGCACTCGGCGAGGTGATCTGATACGACACGTCCGGCGCGATCGATCCCCCGAAGGAACCGGTCGGATTGAAGATCGCATTCAGTGAGTGCTGGCCCACCGGCAGACCGCTGGTCTTGAACGTGGCGGTGCCGCCGGAGACGGTGACCGGGGAACCGAGCGCCGTTGCCCCGTCGCGGAACTGGATCGAGCCGGTCGCCGCGGGCGGGTTGACCGTTGCGGTCAGGGTCACCTCGCTCTCCGCCACAGCCGAGTTCGCCGGGCTGACCGTGAGCGTGGTGGTGGTCGACGTGTTCGAGCTCACCACCTCCCAGTTCTCACCGGTGACCTTGATCGGGGTGACGAACCGATCGTTGTGCCGGCCGTTCAGCAGGCTGAAGCACTCGACCACCACCCAGTAGGTGCCGTCGGCCGGCTTCGCCCCGAACGCGGTCTCAATCGACCGGTTCGGGTTGGCGGTCACCGGGGCCTGGTCGTACCCGCCGCCGCCGAGCGACGGGGTCAGGTTGGTGAACGGGCCGGTCGGCACGCCCGGACCGATCCGGAGCGCGGCCTCTTCGCCGTAGTCCTTCGGACACGGCTTGGAGGTGACCCCGGTGGCGAACATCGGACTTTCGGTGACCGTGCCGTGGGACTGCGAGAGGTTGACGGTGCCCAGGTCGGCGGCGTAAGCGGGCGTGGCGACCAGCCCCACGAGCATGCCGCCGAGAAGAGCGGCCGCCGAGAGTGCGGCAGCGACCCGGCCACGCCGGGAGACAGACAGGGACATCGACTACTTCCTTTTCGCCGTCGGCGTAGTGGTGCTACTGCTGGAACTTTCGGTCTTCGCGCTGTCGACGGGCGGCTCGGCCACCGTCTCCTCGGCCCACGCCACCTTCGACGGCGCCGGCGCCACCCGACGGCGGCGTACGACGAGCAGACTGATCAGGGCGGCGGCGAGCAGGACTCCGCCGATGACGAGGGCGGCGATGACGAGAGCGGGTCCGCCCGCCGGCAGCCGGTGGGCGGCGGGTGCGGCCTCAACCGTCGACGTCGCCGGATTCGGTTCAACTGAGCCCGTCGGGGTCGGGTCGCCGCTGGCCGTCGGCGACGTGGAGGGCGCGGCGGACTCAGTCGGCGGCGCAGATTCCTCCGGCGGCGGAAGTTGAGCGGGCTGCCCCGACGCCCCGACTCGCCAGCTGCTGCCGGAGACGGTGATCGGCGTGACGAACCGCTCCGGATGGCGACCCGCGGTGGTGCTGAAGCATTCGACGACGATCCACCAGACACCGTCGCCGGGTTTGCGTCCGAGCGCCAGCTCGAAGGAGCGGTTCGGGGAGAAGCTGATCTTCGCCGTGTCGTAGCCGCCGTCGGTGAGCGGCCTGACGAGGTTGGTGAACGGTCCGTTCGGCGGGCCGACCCGCAGCGCCGCGTTCTCCCCGTAGCCAGCGGGGCACGGGGCCGAGGTGGTGGCCTTGGTGAAGATCGGGGTGCTCGTGACGTTGCCGCTCTGCGACGAGAGGGCGACGGTGCCGAGCGGCGCGGCCAGTGCCGGCGCGGCGGTGACGGCGGTGACGCCGCCGGCCAACGCCAGGCTCAGCACGGCCGCCGCCCCAGCGCGTACGCGCCCGGCTGGCCATTCCCGCGAACTCATCGCAACCTACCTCCGGTGAGCGGCCCGGCCGCGCTCATGGCGTGGCGATGGCCGACGTACCAGCGGAGCCGGGCGCCCGCTCCGGGACGCCCAGCCGCCGCTTCGTGTTCTGCTGTTACGAGTTGGACTTCAGGTCGGTGCTGCCGCACTTCTGGTGGAACAGGTCGGCGGTCGCCGTCCGCTGACCGAAGCCGAACAGCTGCACCACGTTGCGCGGGGTGCCGCCGACGGTCACCGTCTGGCTGCAGACGAGCGAGGTGTCGCCGACGAACATCTGGGTGATCAGCGGGTTGGTGATGTCAGCGGTCGGGACCACGTTGTAGACGTCCCGGTTGAGCGGGAAGTTGGCGTTGAGCACACCGCTCACGACCGGCTGCTGGACGGTCTGGCCGGGCAGGTTCATGCCGGTCAGCAGCGCCGGGCCACGCCGGTCGTCCACCACGACGCCGGTGGCGGACTGGATCGTCGCGTTGTTGCCCTGCGCGAGGAACTGCCCGGCCGCGAACGGCACGACCCAGTCGTTGTGCCCCTGCAGGACCGTGCCGTCGTGCTCCTGCGGGTTGGGGATGCCGGGAACGGTCAGGCAGGGCAGGTCGCCCAGGGAGATCTCCTGCTCGGTGATCTCCATCTGCTGCAGCCAGAACTGCCGGGTGCCCGAGCCCGACTGCGGGATCAGCGGCTGCACGGGCAGGCCGCTGATGTTCTTGTCGAAGCACTTGTAGACGCGCTGCACCCGGGCGAACGAGTTGTTGCGCGGCAGGTCGCTGTTGCTGTTGATGGCCAGCGCCACGGCGTCCACACCGAACGGGATGTAGGTGAGGCTGCCGCTGGTGGCCGGCGTGGTGCTGGAGTACGCCGACGAGCGGGCGAAGTCGACGCAGCCCACGACGTCGGAGCCGAGGTACTTGCCCGGCCCGCCGTGCGTGCCGCCGAGGTCCTCACCCTTGGCAGCGCGCAGGGCCTGGCGGCCGGCGCCGGACCCGTTGGGCCGGGTGAACTGGCAGTTGGTCGGCTTGGTCTTGATCTGCGCGGTGCCTCGGGCGTCCCAGGAGGCGATGGCCTTGGTGCCGTTGACTCGGATCGTCTCCGCCAGACCGTTCATCACGTCCTGGGTGGTGTCCGAGCCGGCGCCGGCAAGCGTCCGGTAGTCCGTCGCCGGCGTCGGGTCCGCCGACGCGGGGCTACCCGAGAAGGCGATGGCCGCGACGGCCGCGCCCGCCACCATCACCTTGCCGAAGGTGTTGACCCTCATGCGATCTCCCTTTCCGAGAGAGAAGGAAATGCGGCTCATTTCACGATGAAAATGAGTTGGTGCTAACTTTCCCGGCCCGATACCGAAGACCGAAACCTAGGTTGCGCAAACGTTGAGAGCAGTTCCTGTCGGCAACGCTTAGGCCAGATGAACGGCTCAGTTCCGGGTGCCAATCCCTTGCCGATCCTTCGTTAGCCGTCATGTCGAACCGCCGGAATTCGATCGAAGGTGCCGGGACACCGCCAGGAGAACAGGTCCGGCCATGCCGCCCAGCAGACCGACCGCGAGCAGGGCCACGACGACCCAGCGGATCTGGCCCAGTGGGCTGCCGGGCGTCAGTTGCGCGATCGGCTTGCCCGCGGGAGGCGACTGCGAAGGGGCCGGGGTCGCCGGGGTCGGTGGCGTGCCCTGATTCGGCACTCCAGCGGCCGTGTCACTCGGGGTCGGCGTGGGCGTCGGCACCTCGCTCGTCGTGGGTGCAGACGCCGCCGGGGACTCATTCGACGTCGGCGTCGGCGTCTGTGGCGGCGGGGTGTAGCGCTCGAGCGTGTCCGCGACGGCCAACGTCTGCACCCGCATCGCCTGCGGCAGCGGCGCGTAACCGTCCGGCAACTGGCCGGGCTGCTGCCCCGGCTGCTGTCCGTTGCCGGCGGCGTACCGCAGCAGCGACGCGTAGTCGCGCCGCGCCTCGGCGTCGGCGGCGAGCGCGGCCGCCGCGTAGGTGACCATCGTCAGCGGGTACGCCTTGGGGGTGGCAGCGGCCCGCGACGGGTCCACCGTGCGCACCCCGGGCACCTTGCTCGGCACCATCGCGTCGGCCCCGGCGAGCATGCCCGTGGTGTCGGCGTTGCGGCAGTCCGAGGGGGTCAGGGTGTCGTCGGCGCCCTTTACCGCCTTGCAGAGCTGGGCGGTGTAGAGACCGTAGCGAGCGGCCGACGCCGAGTCGGTGATGGAGAGGCTGAACCGCTGGCCCACCGGCTTGGGCGGCTCCTTGCCGTAGCTTCCGCTCTGCCCTGGTTCGTTAGGATAGTTCCACTCGGCCGCCTGCTTGAGGTCCGCGCGCAGCGTCTGATATGCGGACTCGCCAAGGTCCTGCGCGTACGGGAACAGGTCCTGCGTGCACCGGCCCGGCGTCGGTTCCTTCTGCCACTCCTCCAGGTCCGTCCGCTCCAGAGGCGGCTGGCAGGACGGGTCGTTGCGGGGGAAGTAGTCCTCGGCAGCGGCGGCCACGAACCGGTAGTTCGGGTTGACCTCCATGCCCTTGCCGTGGGGCCCACCACCGAGCCCGTCAGCCTCGCCGTTCAGCCAGGCACGCGCCGATGAATCGGCGAGAACCCACCGCCACACCTCACGTGCCGCCGCATAGTTCCCGTAGGGGACGACAATGCTGTCGGCACCGAACGAGGGATCGATGTACTTGAAGTCCGGATTCAGCGCCACAAACTCCGGGTCCGCCCCGAGGCTGCGCGGGTTTCCCGCCACGTACGTCTGGTTGTTCCCGTTCGGCACGTCCCGGACATACGACTGGGTGAGCAGCTTCGCGACCAACCGGGGAGTGAGCTTGATGTTGCGCACGATCGTCCGGCGCAGCGCCTCCAGTTCCGGCGGCACGCTGAGTGGCGGAGCGAGCCGCAGGTCGATGTTGAACGCGATGACCACCGAAGAGATCGCCACCGGCGTCTGCACGACGGGCGACTGCCCCTCCTCGGGGACCACCGGATCGGAGGTGAAGGCCAGGCCCGGACCGCCGGTCGACGCGTCCAGCACCTGCCTCGCCGCCTCGTCGTCGCCCGTCGCCGAATAGGCGAAGACCGGACCGTTGTTGGCGCAGAGCGTCGGCTGCCAGGCGATTACGGCCTCGGCGATCATCTCCGAACCGACCGTCCCCCGTTCCGCCCGGTCCAGGGGGCACCCGGCGTCCACCGGGGTGAAGTCCAACGGCACGACAAGGCGATCGGCGAAGGCCGAAGGGGTCAGCGGAGTCAGGTACGGGGCGATGGAGTTGGGGTTACCGTGGATGTCTCGATCGCCCCGAGGGACGACGACCAGCCAGCACGGTCGCGGAGCGCCACCGGCGTCGGCCGGGCGGGCGCCACAACCGAGGTGCGGATCGCGGATCGCGTTGCGCACCTCGAAGACTGCCCGGCCGGTGCCGTCGCCGGTCGTGATGGCGATCGGGATCTCGTTGGTGCTGTAGATGTCGAAGTAGGTCGAGAGCACCTCGGCCGGCTTGCCCGGGTCGGTCAGCGGCAACCCGTCGGTGGGAAACGGGGCTGCCGTGCTGCCATCGGGAGTCCGGGAGCCGTCGAGCGCGGACCGGAACGGGATGAGTTTCGCGTCTTCCGGGAGCTGCTTCTCCAACGGGTCTTCGGGTAAGGGAGCACGCTGGAAGGTGGGCTCATAGTTGATCTTGCCACCAGACTTCTTGTACCGGCCGACCCCCGCCTCACAGGTCTCCCGAAAGTCCGGCGCGTCCGGATCCGCGCCCCAACACTGCATCAACTGCAGATAGTTGGCGTTGGGCTCGCCGCCGGAGAACCTGGTCTTGGGACCGCCGGTCCAGGTCACGGTGACCGACTGGTTGGTCAGGTCCTTCGTCTGGGAGACGGTGACCTTGAGGTCGCTCCAGTCGTCGCCCAGCTGGCCCATGCGTCCGGTGACCGTGACCGCGGAGTCGGTCACCTCGTCGACCGCGCTCGCCGGCGACTGCGGTGGGCCGACGGTCAGCAGTGCGGCCGTCCCGACGAGAACCGCTGCCGCGGCCACGGTCCGCCGTCGGCCGTAGTTCATCGCCCGGCTCACGACCCGCTCCACGAGTTGCGGCCGCGGCGCTGCAGCGACCGGGCGAGCAGCGGTGGCCCGATCATCAGGCCGACGAAGAGCACCCCGGCGAGCAGCATCAGGGTGTGCGACAGGCGCCACCCACCCTCGGCGTCGAGGGAGACCGGGACGCCGGCGACGAAATCCCCACCCGCGCCCGGGTCGGACCCGGCGGCGATCGGGTCACCCGTGAGCGGGTCGATCGCCCCAGAGCTCGGCGCGGCGTTCGGCCCGGCACTGGCGTTCGGGCCGGCGGTCGCGTTCGGCCCGGCCGTGGCGCCCGGTCCGCCCGAACCACCGGGGCTGTTCCCGCCGGCGCCGTTGTTGCTCGACGGGGTGTCCTGCTTTGCTCCACCGGTGCCGGTGGTGCACTGGGCCGGGCCGCCCTTGCGGTCACACTCCGGCGGGTTCGGCGCGTTCTTGGCCAGCGTGTTCGTGCCGTCGCTGGAGAACGTGGGGTTTCGGCATTTCGCTATCTTGTTGGTTTCGGGCCTCATGTTGGGGATTCGCTCGACCTGCTTGAGACCGGCCTCGACCAGGTTCCTCGGCAACGGCGAGTAGCCGAGAGACTTGGCCTGGTTCTGCCCCTCGCAGAGCAGGTAGTAGCCGAACGCGCCGAGCGTGTACCCCTTGTCGGGTTGCTTCAGCCCGTACTCCTCGGCGATCGGCACGATGATGTAGGAGTACGAGGACAGCGGATACGCCCGCTTGTCCGGGTTCCGGTACACGTTGTCGAGCTTCTGGGTCAGGTAGACCGCCGGATCGGTGTTCTTGTCCTCGATCTCGGCCTTGGTCAGCGCCACGGCGACGTTCTCTGCCGTCGGAGCAACGTAGTAGCCGGCCGAGTTGAGCAGCTTGACCACCGGGAAGCCGGCCTTCTCCGGGTACGAGTACTCGACGTAGGTGATCGCGCCCTCGCCCTGCGGCTGGCGGACGAAGCCGGAGACGTTCTCCGAACCGGACTTGGCGACGAACCCCTCGCTGGGCTTGTACGGGAAGTACGACGTGAGCCCACACGGGGTGCGCTTGCCGTTGCGGGCGCAGTAGGCGTTCCAGATGTCCGGATACTGCTTGCTCAGCCAGAGCGTGAACTGCGCCGTGGTGCCCGAGCCGTCGGAGCGGACCACGGGAACGATCCGCCGCGCGGGCAGGTTCAGCGACGGGTTGTCCGCCTTGATCGCCGGGTCGTTCCAGTACTTGATGACGCCGGTGAAGACCTTCGCGACGTTCTCGCCGGAGAGCCGCAGGTTGGTGACCCGCCGCCCGCCGATGTTGAGGTTGTACATGAACGACGTGCCGCCGGCCACGATCGGCATGTAGGCGAACTTGCGGGTGGGCGGCTGGTCGGCTGCCCGGCCGAAGTTCGAGTCGTACAGCCCGTACGGGATCTCCGAGACGCCGAAGTCGACGGTGCCGTTGGCGAACTGCGTCCGTCCGTCGGTGGAACCGCTGGCGGCGTAGTTGATCGTCATGCCGTTCTTCTTGACGTTGGCCGCCCACTGGCGCAGCGCGTTCGCGCTCCAGGTGGAGCCGGCGCCGCTCACCGGGACGTACGTGTCGGCGCTGGCAGCCGTGGCCGGCAGCACGACCGCCGCGACGGTCGCCAACGCGACGGCGGCGCGTACGAGTCGACGTGGCCCGCTCGGGCCACCCGGCATCGATTTCCTAGACATGACCTTCCTCGCTGTCGCCCCGGGCTGCGGGTGGTGCGTCGGACACGACGGTTGCGGGGCGCGAGCGGCTGCGTTCGGCGAACCGCCGCGCGTCCCGGTAGGAGGCGACCATCCGTCGCCGGAGTTGACGCTTGCTGAGGTTGCCGGCACCGCGGCCGCCGAGTACCCGCGCCAGGATGAAGAGCAGTAGGACGAGCAGCATCAACGCCGCTCCGGCGCCGAAACCACGCGCCACCATCGACGGTTCCGGCGACTTCACCGAGTCGAAGGTGAACAGTGGCAGCGAGACCTGCGGTCCGCTGAACGGGTTGAGGTTGACGCTGGTCGCGAAGCCCGCGGTGAGCAGGACCGGGGATGTCTCCCCGATGCCACGGGCGGTGCCGAGGATCACGGCGGTGGCCAGGCCGGACCGGGCCGTCGGCAGGACGACCTGCCACACCGTGCGCCAGTGCGACGCGCCGAGAGCGTAGGAGGCCTCCCGCAGGTGTCCGGGGACGAGGCGCAGCACCACGTCGGACGCCCGCACGATGATCGGCAGGGTCATGATGCTCAGCGCCAGCGACGCGGCGAAGCCGGACTTGCCCGGCGCGAGCCACTGCCACCGCTCCGGAAGGTGCGTCTCGGCCCAGTGGCCCCAGATGAGAATGAAGGAGAGGTAGATGAAGAGGCCGGCGACGATCGACGGCAGCGCGGTCATCGCCTCGACGATGGTCCGGACGAAGCGGCTGAACGTCCCGGGAAACTCGCTGAGGAAGACCGCGCAGATGATCCCGGCGGGGATGGTGATGGCCAGGCAGATCGCTATCTGTTCCAAAGTGCCGATCGCCGCGTGCACGATCCCGCCCACCGTGAGCGGGTCCAGTGGTCCGGCGAAGGACATGTCCTGGGAGATGAAGTTCAGGTGCTTCAGCGACTGCCAGCCCCGGATCAGCACGTAGCAGACGACCAGGACCAGCGCGGCGAGTAGCACGAAGGCGAGGCTCGGCACGATCACCGAGGCCACCTTGGCGCGTACCGCCGGGCCGGGATTCTCGTACGCGACGAGCACCGTGTAGAAGGCCAGGAAGCTCAGGTAGCCGACGACGACGAGCCCGAGGGTGCCGCTGAGCGGCGCGAGCTGGAAGAAGAGCAGTGCCGTGAAGCCCACCGCCGCAGCCGCGGCAGCGAGGACGGGAAACGCCTCGCCCTCGCCGGTGCCGCCGATCGCCCGCGGTCGCGCGGGTGCGTCCGACTCGGTCGGCGGAGCGGGGATCGTGGTGGTCGGACGTGGCACCGCCTCGTCGTCGGGTTCCGCGGCATGACGCGCCCGCCGCGAGGTCGGGTCGATGTGGTCCGCCTGCTGCACGGTGGCGTCCTCGGCGGACGCTGTCGGGGCCGCCTCGTTCTCCGCGGACGCTGTCGGGGCCGCCTCGTTCTCGGCGGATGTCAATGCGGCCATCGGGTCAGGCCTCACTCTCGGCGCCGGATCGGCTTCGGGCGATGATGGCCGATGCGATGAAGTTGACGACCAGCGTCATGAGGAACAGCGCGAGGCCGGCAGCCATCAGCGCGGAGAGCCCGAAATCGCTGGACTCGCTGTAGCGCTGGGCGATGAGGGCCGAGACGGAGATGGCGCCGTTCTGGAGGACGTGCCAGTTGATCTCGAAGATCGGAGTGATGATCATATAGACGGCGATCGTCTCCCCGAGGGCTCGGCCCAGGCCGAGCATCGTGCCGCCGATCATGCCGCCGCGCCCGAAGGGCAGCACCACGGACCGGATCATGCCCCACTTGGTGCTGCCCAGGGCGTACGCGCCCTCGCGCTCCCCGACCGGCGCCTGGGAGAAGACCTCGCGCATCACCGAGGACATGATCGGCGTGACCATCATCGCCACGACCATCCCGGCGATGAAGGTCGACGAGGTGTAGACCGACATCGTGGCGAGCGGGTCACGCGGGTCGACCGGTTGTCCACCCTCGACGACCCGGAAGATGGGGATCCAGCCGAGCCAGGTGGCGAGCCACTTGGACAGGTAGATGACCTTGTCCGAGAGGAGGTACGCGCCGAAGAGGCCGTACACCACGCTCGGGACGGCGGCCATCAGGTCCACCAGCGAGACGAGCGTGCGCTGCAACCGGCGCGGGGCGTACTCGGAGATGTAGAGAGCGGTCCCGGTGGCGAGCGGCACCGCGAAGGCCACCGCGACGATGGCGATCAGCACCGTCCCGACGAGGAGCGCCGCCACACCGAAGTTGTTGGAGTCCGGGTCCCAGGCCTGGGTGGTGAAGAACGACCAGCCGGCGACCTGGAGCGCCGCCCAACCGCGATAGAGCAGGAAGCCACCGACCAACAGCATGATGACCAGCACGGCCACACCACCGGCCCGCGCGACCAGACGGAAGGCGTGGTCGGAGGGGCCGATCCGGGTCGATATCCGGCGGGGTACGTCGGACTCCCCGGCGGGAGTGCCGGGGATTGTGGTCGTGACCATCAGCGGCCCACCACGGGATGACGGGTGACAGGCACGACACCGTGCCTGACCGTGCTGCACACCTGGAACGCCACCTTTCCTGAGCCGGCTCGACCGGTGCCGCGGCCCCGTTCGTCGCACGGCCCACGCTCGGCGGGAGCGATGACGTCGCGGACAGGTGAATACTTACGCCAGACATGTGACCGGTGAATTCCGGATGTCCGCCCTCCCGATCGAGTCACCGGCTCACTCCGGCTGCTCAATTCGCGGCTTCCTGTCCAATTCGGCACGTCCGTCCACGCCATATCCGTCGAACTGCCGAAACCGATTGACGGCCGGTGGTTTTTCACGGCTCGCCCGGCATCCGGAGCCGGGGCCGGTACGCCTGACCGAACGGCGATTGCGCCGGACCGGCGGTCACGGACTGGATTGGGCGGATCGCGGCGACGTCTTCCGTTTCCGCTGGCCGCTGGCGTCCCCGGCGGGGGGCACGGACACCGGCGAGGATGTCCGCCTGCGGCACCGCCTCCAGGAACCGTTCCAGGTTGTACGTGCACTCCCGCACCCGGAAGTAGGACCGGCTGGAGACGGCTACGGCATGGTCGTCGAGTTTCAACCGCCAGGTCCACTGTCCGGTCATTTCGACCAGGCTCTCCAAGCGAATAACGCGATCCAGGTTCTGCTGCAGATCGAGAACCGCCTGGCGACTGTCGGCGTAGACGTCGTGATAGGAGGCGCTTCGGCCGAGTTGCCGATTATTGGGCGATACGAGCATCCAGAGGATGCGTTCCCTCTCGGGTGCGACCTGCGCCTGTGTCGCCGGCGCGGCGAGGAACACGAAGCGTGGACGCTGCACCTTGATCCCTCCTTCGACCCGGGCACGAAACCGCACCCGGACCTCCCCCACGATTTGCTGGTGGGGACAGGCTCAGCAGGGACAATGACTCAGTCAGCAGCCGATCGCTTACGCCGGACATCCGGAACGTGAACAGCAGACTCATACCCATCCACCGTTCGGATACAAGACAGTTCCAACGGGGTGAGTGGGCAGCGATTGATGGGGATTTGTGGGTGTATATGACTCTGAGGGTCAGCGCCGACGAGGGGGCGAACCGCCATTCCCGACCGTCGATGCCTCGACCCGCCGCGCGGCGGCTCGCCAACACGGACGGTGACGACGGTCGGACGGCTCCCGGGTGCTCCTGACGCTCCCCGCGACGGCTCGAACGGCGGCGGGTCGGCCGGCCGGCTCCGCCCCGACCGGCGCGCGCCTCTTCCCGGGCCGCCTCGGCGCGCCCGCTCAGGCCACGGTCAGGCCCAGACCTGCTGCGGCTCGGAGCGGCGCTCGGCCAGCGACGGGGCCGCGTCGTACTCGCGGACCATCTCGTAGCGGGTGTTCCGCTCGACCGGGCGGAAGCCGGCATCCCAGATCAGGTGCAGCAGGTCGTCCCGGTGCATGGTGTTCGGCGTGCCGTACGAGTCCGCGTCGTGGGTGATCTTGTATTCCACGACCGAACCGTCCAGGTCGTCCACACCGAAGTTCAGCGAGAGCTGAGCCACCGACAGGCCGTGCATCACCCAGAAGCACTTGACGTGCGGGACGTTGTCGAAGAGCAGCCGGGAGACCGCGAAGGTCTTCAGCGACTCGGCCGGCGAGGCCATCGTGGTCTGCGCCTGGATCCGGTTGCGGACCTTGCCGTCCGCCGAGTCGACGAAGTCGTGCTGGTAGCGCAGCGGAATGAAGACCTGGAAGCCACCGGTCTCGTCCTGCAGCTCACGCAGGCGCAGCACGTGGTCGACCCGGTGCCGGGGCTCCTCGATGTGGCCGTAGAGCATGGTCGACGGGGTCTTCATGCCCTTCGAGTGGGCCAGCCGGTGGATCCGCGACCAGTCCTCCCAGTGGCAGGCGTGATCGACGATGTGCTGGCGGACCTCCCAGTCGAAGATCTCCGCGCCACCGCCGGTCAGCGACTCCAGGCCGGCGTCCATCAGCTCGTCGAGAATCTCGTCGGCACTCAGGCCACTGATCTTCTCGAACCACTGCACCTCGGTCGCGGTGAACGCCTTGAGGTTGACCTTCGGCAGCGCTGCCTTCAGCTCCCGCAGCACCTTCGGGTAGTAACGCCAGGGCAGCGTCGGGTGCAGGCCGTTGACGATGTGCAGCTCGGTGAGCTGCTCGTCCTCCATCTCCTTGGCCTTGCGGACCGCCTCGTCGATCCGCATCGTGTACGCGTCCTTCTCCCCCGGCTTGCGCTGGAAAGAGCAGTACGCGCACGACGCGGAGCAGACGTTGGTCAGGTTGAGGTGCCGGTTGACGTTGAACATCACCCGGTCGCCGTTCAACTCGATGCGCCTGTGGTGGGCCAGCCGCCCCAGCCAGGCGAGGTCGTCACACTCGTAGAGGGCGATGCCGTCCTCGCGGGTGAGCCGCTCCCCCGCGTAGACCTTCGCTTCGAGCTCACGCTTGAGTCCGGCGTCCATCGAAAGCCACGTCCCTTCCACCTGCGGTCCGGGTCGAGCGTACGTCGCGGGGCCGACGAGCCGGCGACCCGGTCGACCGCGGCGACGGAATTCACCGGACGCCCGTCCGGCCGTCACCCTCCGCGCATCGACATAGGTGCGCTGGTGCGGTAAGACAGGGTGGGGCGGAACGAACACATCCGTGCCGTCCCGGCCCACCCGCGTCCACCGAGCGCGGAAACACCAGACCGGACGGGGAGCGGAATGGTCTACACCAGGCGAAGCCGACGACAGCGACGCAGGTTCCCGATCATCTCCCCGGTGCTGCGCCCGGCACTCTGGTCCGCCCTCCTCGGCGCGGTGGCGGCGGCGGCGTTCGCCACCCCGGTCTGGGCCGACCCGCTGCCCGACACGATCCCGAGCACCGGCTCCCGCCCGACCTACACCGGAACCCTGCAGTTCCCCGGCGCGGTCCCCGGGGTGCCCGGGCAGTCCCCGGCGGCACCCGGCGCCATCACGGGCGTCACCAACCCGGCCGACGGGCCGCTCATCGCGCAGATCAACCAGGTCGACGAGCAGGTCGCCCAGCTCGGCGACGACCTGATCGAGGCCGAGAAGGCCCGGGACGCGGCGCAGGCCGAAGTAGTCCTCGCCGCCGAGACGCTCAAGGAAGCCCAGGACGCGCTGTCCCAGGCCCAGGAGAACGCCCGCAACGCCGCCGCCGACGCGGTCAAGGCCGCCGCCGCCGTACCGCCCCTGCCGTTCGGCGCCGACCTGCGTGAGCTCAGCGATCTCCAGCGGATCAACCGCGGCGACAAGGCCGACGGGGCCACCACCGCGGTCACCGCCGAGGTCACCCGGGCCACCGCCGCCGAGAAGACGGCCCGCGAGGCGCACGCCGCGATCCAGCAGCGCGCCGGGGAGAAGGCCGCCGAGTACACGCGGATCAAGGCGGAGCTGGCCTCGCTGGAAGCCAAGCTGCTCAAGCTGCGCCAGGACAACGCCGCGCTGCTGCTCCAGTTCGAGAAGCAGCAGGACGCCGCCGAGCAACAGCTCGGCAGCTCGTACGTGGTCAACCAGAGCGTCAGCGGGCTGGTCGCCGACCCGCAGGCGCTGGCCGCCGTGCGGTACGCCCTCGCGCAGCTCGGCGACCCGTACCTCTGGGCGGCGGAGGGTCCGGATCGCTTCGACTGCTCCGGCCTGGTCCTCGCCTCGTACCGGGCGGCCGGCTACCGCGGCCTGCCCCGGGTCTCTCGCGACCAGTACTACGCCACCCGGTCCCGCAGCGTGGACCCGAACGCGCTGCTCCCGGGTGACCTGCTCTTCTTCGCCTCGGGGAGCAGCTGGACGAGCATCCACCACGTCGCCATGTACATCGGCAACGGCAAGATGGTCGAGGCGCCACGGACCGGCGACGTGGTCAAGATCTCGGTGGTCCGCTGGAGCCGGCTCTACGCCGCCACCCGGGTGATCGGCGCGGTTCCCGCCCCGGCCACCCCGGCGCCGGCCCCGACCGGGACGACCACGCCCCCCAAGGCGAGCCCCTCGCCGACGGCGAGCCGAACGGCAACCCCCAAGCCCACCAATTCGCCCACCACGCAGCCCACCACGCCGAGTCCGAGCCACACGCCGACGACCCCGCCGAGCACCCCGCCCACGGAGGCGTCGCCGTCCGACCCGCCGCCCCCTTCGCCCGACGACACGAAGCCCGAACCGGAGGTGACGTCGAACTCGGCCGGGCCGTCGAACAGCGCGGCGAGCACCGGCTCGTCCAGCCCGAGCACCGGTAGCTGACCCAACCGTCCACTCCGACTGTGCTGCCGGGCCGGAATGTGGCACGGTGAGACCCAGGCACTCCAGGCCGACGCCACGGTCCGGGGTCGAGGGCGCGGAGGGGGACCATGGGCGAGCGAGAGGTTCCGGCGGAGACGGTCCACCCCGGATCCACGCCCGCGCCCACCGGGCAGCCGGCCGGACCCGCTGGCGGACTGCCGGGCGAGGCCGCCCCGGCCACCGTCGCCCGGGCACGGGTCAGCGTCGCCGGAGCCGCCGCACTGCCGCCGGCCGGCGACCTGCCGAGCACGCCGGCCGCCGCCACGACGTACCAGGCGGGTGCTCCGGCACAGGCGCCACCGCGGGCCGAGGCGGGGCAGGCGCGGGCCAGCGCCGCCGTGCCCGGCCTGAGCCGGATGTCACCGGACGAGATCGCCGCCGCGTCGGTGGCGAAGGCCGGCGGCGCCAAGGTCTACCGCGCGGGCCCGGTCAACCCCGAGCCGCCCGAGCCGGCACAGCCGCCGGAGCCGGTGCAGCCGCCGACGCCGCCCGCACCGGAACCCGAGCCGGCGCCGACGCCCGTACCGGGTCCCAACCCGCCGTCGCCGGCACCGCCCGTGCCGGAGCCGGAGCCGCCGTTGCGGCCGGTGCCGCCGGTGCCCGCGCCACCACCCGGGCCGACCCCACCCGGGCCGACCCCACCGGGACCGGTCCCGCCACTGCCCGGGCCACCGGTGCCACCGCCCGGCCCACCGGTGCCACCGCCTCCGCCGCCACCCGGCCCCATGCCGGCTCCGCCGTTCCCGCCACCGCCCGCCACGGCCGACGGAGCCGCACCCCTGGCGTCCCCGTCCCTGAGGGACCCGGTGGGAGGGCCCACCGCCCCCTCGAACATGCCGGCCGCCCAGGCCAGCGCACCGGTCTCCACACCCCCGACCGCGCCGGCCGCCCGGGCCACCGCCTCGGTCACCGCGCCGCCGATCACGCCGACCCCCCGCGGCGGCGCACCGGTCGCCACACCCCCGACCGGCCCGACCACCCGGGCCACCGCCTCCGTCACGGCACCCCCGGCCGGGCCGGCAGCCTGGGCCGCCGCCGTCTCCGCACCCCCGACCACGCCGGCCCCCCGCGCCACCGCACCGGTCTCCACACCACCGACCGGACCGACCACCCGAGCCACCGCCTCCGCCATCGCGCCGGCCATGCCAGCCCCCCGCGCTGGCACACCGGTCTCCGCACCCCCGCCCCCGCCCCCGGTGCCGGCGCCGGTCGCCGAGCCGCCGGTGGCGGCTGCCGCACCGCCGGTGGTTCCGGCACCCGCGCTGCCCACCTGGCCGCCGCCGACCAACCCGACCGACCGGACCGGCGGGTCGGCGTACCCGAGCAGCGGGCCCACGGCCGCCCCCAGGCCAACCCACCAGGGCGGCCCCGACCTGGCCGGTACGGCGTACGGGGGCAGCGGCGGAGCCGGGTTCTCCACGGTCGCGTTCCCGCAGGGCCACCCGGAGGAGAATTCCGGCTCCCTGACCGGGCACATCCTGGCCCAGGGCTGGGCCGAGGACGCCCCGGCGGCCCGGTCCAGCAACACCAAGGTGATGATCGTGCTGGCCGCCTCGCTGGGCCTGCTGATCGCGATCAGCCTGCTGGTGGTCTTCCTGGCCAACAACGCGTTCAGCGGGTTGACCGACGGCGCGATGGGCATGTGACGGGTGAGCCCGCCCACTACGGCGTCTCGGTGCGGTGGCGACCGCGCCGGGCCGCCGTACACTAGGTAGATCACTGACCCGGCGCGCCAATCGCGCGCTCATGGGCGATCTTGCGGGCGATTCGGCGGCGTGCAGCGCTGCGGCGGGCCATCGCGAAGATGCGCCCCGCTTGAAAGGCCTTTCTTGACCATTTCTGCTGCCCCCGGCACGTCCCCGTCCGCCGACCAGACCCCGACGCCGGAGCTGCCGGCCGTCGAGAACCTCGACTTCGCCACGTTGGGCCTGCCCCGGCGACTGGTCGACGCGCTCGCCCGACAGGGCATCACCACCCCGTTCGAGATCCAGCGGGCAACTCTGCCGGACGCGCTCGCCGGACACGACGTCCTGGGCCGGGGCCAGACCGGCTCGGGCAAGACGCTCGCCTTCGGCCTGCCGGTGATCGCCCGGCTCGCCGAACGCAACCGGGCCCGCCCGCTGCACCCGCGTGCCCTGGTCCTGGTGCCCACCCGTGAGCTGGCAATGCAGGTCAACGACGCACTGATGCCGCTCGGCAAGGCCGTCGGCATCTTCGTCAAGACCGCCGTCGGCGGCGTGCCGTACGACCGGCAGATCGACTCGCTGCGCCGGGGCGTGGAGATCGTCGTGGCCACCCCGGGGCGGCTCGGCGACCTCATCGAGCGCGGCGTCTGCAGGCTGGACGACGTCGAGATCACCGTGCTCGACGAGGCCGACCAGATGGCCGACATGGGCTTCCTGCCCGAGGTCACCGAACTGCTGGCGAAGACCCCGGCGGACGCCCAGCGGCTACTCTTCTCGGCCACCCTGGACAACGACGTGGACACCCTGGTCAGCCGGTTCATGACGGACCCGATCACGCACTCCACCGCGCCGCCGACCGCCGCCGTGTCCACCATGGACCACCACCTGCTGCTGATCCCGCCGCACGACAAGTTCGCCGTCGCGGCGTCCATCGCGGCCCGTGACGGGCGCACCATGCTCTTCGCGCGTACCCAGCTCGGCGTCGACCGGCTGGTCGAGCAGCTCGCGGCGGTCGGCGTACGCGCGGGCGGCCTGCACGGCGGCAAGACCCAGCGGATGCGTACCCGCACCCTGGCCGAGTTCCGTGAGGGACGGATGAACGTGCTGGTCGCCACCGACGTGGCGGCCCGGGGCATCCACGTCGACGGGGTGTCGCTGGTGCTGCACGTGGACCCGCCGAAGGACCCGAAGGACTACCTGCACCGGGCGGGGCGTACCGCCCGGGCGGGGGAGTCGGGCGCGGTGGCGACCCTGGTGCTGCCGAAGCAGCGCCGGACGACCCTCGCCATGCTCGAGAAGGCGGGCGTCGAGCCGGCCCAGGCCCGGGTCCGCGCGGGTGACCCGGCGCTGTCCGAGCTGACCGGCGCCCGCGAGCCCAGCGGCGTGCCGGTCCGGGACGAGCCCGAGCCGCGCCGGCACGGCGACCGCCCGTCCGGCCCGCGCCGCTTCGGGAGCCGCGAGCGTGGTTCCTTCGACCGGGGCGAGCGTGGCTCCTTCGACCGGGGCGGGCGCGGTTCCTTCGACCGGGGCGAGCGTGGCTCCTTCGAGCGTGGCGAGCGCCGCGAGCGCGCCTCGTTCGAAACGGCCGGACGCGGATCGTTCGACCGGGGCGAGCGCGGATCGTTCGACCGGGGTGGTCAGGGCGAGCGCCGGTTCGGCGACCGGGGCGACCGGGTTTTCGTGGACCGCGACGAACGGCGTTCCGGCCAGCCCTCCGGCGAGCGGCGCGAACGGCCCGGTGACCGGGGTGGCGAGCGCCGGTCCAGCAGCGCCCGAGGCTACGGCGACCGGGACACCCGGAGCTACAGCGAGCGCGACACCCGAAGCCACGGCGACCGCGACACCCGGGGCTACGGCGACCGCGTCGAGCGTCGGTACGAGGATCGCCCACAGGACGCACGGCGCTTCGGCGACCGGGACAGCCGTGGTGACCGGCGATTCGGCGACCGGAGCGGCGACCACCGGCCGACGGAGCACCGGACCGCCTTCCGCCCGGCCGCCCGCAACCGCGACGACCGGCGCCCCTCCCCCGACCGCCACACCTCCCGCACCCACTGACCACACTCCGAATTCGCGGAGATGCGACGCAGGATGCGGCATGTCGCGGCCTCCGGGAGGCCGGAAACCGCCACATGCCGCACCTCGTCGGGTGGCAGGAAGGAATCGGCCCTACCGGGGCACTTCCTTCCAAGATCTCTCAGCGCGAGACCCAGCACGTGGCGTAATGTCCGGTTCATGCCGACTCTGCCGAAGTCGCTCTTCTGGTCCAGGACCGACACCGCCGGATCCGAGCATGCCATCGTGGACGATCGCGAGAGCGTCGTCGCGTGGGGCGTGCTGCTCGCCGCCGACCCCGTCCCCTACACCTGCCGGTACCAGCTGACCGCCGGCGCGGACTGGTCCGCCACCTCGCTGGAGGCCGACGTCGAGGGTGCCGACTGGGCGCGCAGCGTACGCCTGGAGAAGGCCGAGGACGGATGGCGGGTGCGCACCGGCGAGGCGGGCGACCTGGACGCGGCGCTGCGGGCGGCCGGGCATCCGCCGGCCGGCCTGCCGGGCATCGAGGAACCGGACCGGCTGGCCGACGCGCTCGACCTCGACCTGACCGGCTCGCCGCTCTTCAACACCCTTCCGATACGCCGGATCGGGTTGGGCCGGCTCCCGGTGGAGCACGCCCGGCGGGTCACCGTGGCCTGGGTGCTGCTGCCCGGCCTGGTCGTGTTGCCGGCCGACCAGGTCTACACCTCACTCGGGCCGGGCCGGGTCCGCTTCGCCAGCGACACCTTCACCGCCGACCTGGACGTCGACCCGGACGGTTACGTGGTCCGTTACCCCGGCCTGGCCGAGCGGATCGCCCCTCGCTGACCTCACCCGCCATCCGTTGTGGGAAGGGCTCCCTTCTCTACCGCAGGCGTCAAGAAGGGGCCCTTCCTTTCAGGCGGGCCAGGTGCCGGTGGTGAGGAAGAGGTCGATGGTGGCCCGGTGGGGGGCGAGGTCGAGGCCCTGGGCGGCCACCCAACCGTCGGCGTAGTACGTGTCCGCGTAGCGGTCACCGGCATCGCAGATCAGGGTGACCACCGACCCGGTCCGCCCGGCGGCGAGCAGCTCCGCGATCAGCCCGAACGCCCCCCACAGGTTGGTGCCGGTGGATCCGCCCACCCGACGGCCGAGCACCGCCGAGCCGGCCCGCATGGCGGCCAGCGAGGCGGCGTCCGGCACCTGGAGCATCCGGTCCACCACCGAGGGAAGGAAGGACGCCTCGACGCAGGGGCGGCCGATCCCCTCGATCCGGGAGCCCCGGTTGGTCCGGATCGACCAGTCGGCGGCCTGCCAGGCCGGAAAGAAGGCGGAGTTCTCCGGGTCGACCACGCAGAGCTTGGTGGGCAGCCGGCGGTAGCGGGCGTACCGGCCGATGGTGGCGCTGGTGCCGCCGGTCCCGGCTCCCACCACGATCCACGCCGGCACGGGGTGCCGCTCCAGCGCGAGCTGCGCGTAGATCGACTCGGCGATGTTGTTGTTGCCCCGCCAGTCGGTGGCCCGCTCGGCGTACGTGAACTGGTCCATGTAGTGCCCACCGGCGTCCTCGGCCAGCCAGCGGGCCTCGATCACCACCCTGGCCGGGTCGTCGACCAGGTGGCAGCGCCCACCCTGGAACTCGATCTGGGCGATCTTCTCCGGCGAGGTGGCGGCGGGCATCACCGCGATGAACGGCAGTCCCAGCATCCGGGCGAAGTACGCCTCGGAGACCGCGGTCGAGCCGGACGACGCCTCGACGATCGTGGTCGCCGGGCCGATCCAGCCGTTGCAGAGGCCGTACAGGAAGAGCGAGCGGGCCAGCCGGTGTTTGAGCGAGCCGGTGGGGTGCACCGACTCGTCCTTGAGATAGAGGTCGATCCCCCATTCCCTGGGTAGCGGGAAGGGCAGCAGGTGGGTGTCGGCGGAGCGGTTGGCGTCCGCCTCGACCGTGGCGATCGCCTCGGTCACCCAGGCTCGGCTGGCCTCGTCACATCGGTCGAGATGAGTCACGCCGGCAACGTTACAAGCGAGGTCAGCTCGTATCTCGGCAGGCCCGGCGCTCCGACCGCGCCAGCCGTCAGGAGGCGGGCGGCTCGACCGGCTGGGGGCGGTTCTCCCACTTGGTCGACAGGGCGATGCCGGTACGGGTGGAGGCGACCCCGGGCGTCCGGTTCAGCCGGACAATCAGCTGCTCCAGCTCGGCGATGGTGCCTACCCGCGCCTTGAGCAGGAACGACTCGACCCCGGCCATGAAGTAGCAGGACTCGATCTCGGGCATCTGCCGGAACGCGTCCAGCACGTCGTCGGTGTCGGCGTCGGAGTCCTCCACGATGCCGATCAGCGCGGTGACCCGGAGCCCGATCGCCTCCGGCTCCACCTCGGCCCGGTACGCCCGGATGACCCCGCTCGCCTCCAGCTTGCCGACCCGCTCGTGCACGGCCGGGGCGGAGAGGCCGACCTGGCGGGCCAGCTCGGCGTACGACAGGCGTGCGTTGCCGCGTAGCAGTTCCACGAGGCTGAGGTCGATCGCGTCCACGGAGTGTGACCCTATCCGTTCGGGCGTACCGCCCTACGCCGGGCATCAGCTGAACCTGACAGTTGGTAAGGGCTTCCCAAAGTCGCAGTCACTGGGGTTCTCCGCCGGTACCATTTACTAACTTCTCACTCCGTGCGTTTTTCGCGTTTTGACGGACAGGCCAGGTCGCCGGTGCTGTAATTGCCATACGTCCCTCATGACGGCTCTGGGCTCGCACCGGCCGGGGGCAGTGTGTTCAGCCGGGGGCTTCGTCGACGCGAGGAGGGGGCTGTGGACACTGGAGATCGCCTGCTGACACCGGGTGAGGTCGCCGCGCTGTTTCGGGTTGACCCGAAGACCGTGACGAGATGGGCAGCGGCCGGCCGGATAGGCAGCATCCGGACTCCAGGCGGGCATCGCCGGTTTCGGGAATCCGAGGTGCGAGCCCTGCTTGAGGGGGAGGGCATGCTGGACGAGGCGGAGGATATGAGCAGGCCGCGTAATACGGGACCGACCGCCTCGACCGGCCCCGGACCGGCGAACGCCGGTCTGTACTGACCTGGTGCCGATCGGCACGCGGACCGGCCGTCAGGTGCGGTCCGCGTCCCGTCGGGCCGCCGCCAGTTCACCGGACCAGCGTCGGAAGAGCGTGTGCGGCACACCGAGCGCGTCCAACACCTTGCCGGCCACGAAGTCGACCAGCTGCTGGGCGGAGGCCGTCGCGCCGGCGCCGTAGAAGCCGGGGCTGGCGGGCAGTACGACGGCACCGGCGTCGTGCAGCGTGACGAGGTGTTCCAGGTGGCTGCGGGTCACCGGGGTCTCTCGTGGCACCACGACCACGGGCCGCCGTTCCTTGAGGTTCACCTCGGCGGCGCGCTGCAACAGGTCCTTGGAGAGCCCGATGGCGATGCCGGCGCAGGCGGCCGTGCTGGCCGGGACGACGGCCATCCCGCGTACCCGGTAGGAGCCGCTGCTCGGCCCCGCCGCCAGGTCGCCGGCGGGCCAGAACCGCAGGTCCGTGCCGGCGAGGTCGCGGTCCAACCAGGCGGCCAGGTCGTCGGCCCAGTGCGCGTCCCGGAAGGGACGTCCGGTCTCGTCCAGGATGGTCAGCCGGGCGGCCCGGGAGACGATCAGGTCGACCGCCTCACCGGCGTCGAGCAGGCCCCGGACGACGGCGGCCGGGTACGGCGTGCCGGATGCCCCGGAGACGCCCACCACCCATGGTTCGCGCATACCGTCAAGCGTGCCTGGTCGGCCGGAGCGCCGGGCGGGCACCCCCGGTGGACCGGTCCGAGCTGTCCTGTTTGTTGGTGCATGTCCTCTGGTCGCGTGGGAATCCCACGAACCTGCCATGCTTCCGTCGACGAGCCACGGTCGGTGGAAGGGATCGGTGATGACGGCAGCCGTGCTCCGGTCACTGCGCTCCGCCTGCCCGATCGCGCCCCGACTCTCCCCGCACGCCGAGCCGGTGCAGCAGTGGCTGACCGGCCAACTCGACCGTCTCGGGCTGCCGCCGGACGCCGCCGCCCGGGAACGGCTGGCCCGCGCCGGCTTCGCCCGGTACGCCGGCCGACTCCACCCGGACGCCGACGAACCCGACCTGCGCGTGCTGACCGCCCTGTTCACCTGGTTCTTCCTGGTGGACGACAGCTGCGACGGGCCGGGGCAGCCGGACCCGGCGCGGATCCGGGCCCTGCGGGACGGCGTGCTCACCCTGCTCCGGCAGGGCTCCCGCGCCCGGCATCCCGGCTTCGCCGGCCCGTTGCGCCGGCTGCTCGTGCAGGGGTGGCGGGAGCCCCGACGCCGGATGCCGGCCCGCTGGCGGCTCCGCTTCACCGACGCCGTCGCCCACCATCTCGACGGCGCGTGGCGGGAGGCGGTCGCCAGGTCCGCCGGCCGGCCGCCCGGGGTCGACGAGTACGTGGAACTGCGCCGGGCCACCTCGGCGGCGTACGTGTCGTACCCCCTGATCGAGTTCGCGACCGGCCGGCCGCTGCCCGACGCGGTCTACCACCACCCCGCGCTGCGCCAGCTCGCCGACATCGCCAACGACCTGCTCTCCTGGTTCAACGACATCGCCTCGCTGGAGCGGGACCGGGCCAGCGCCGGCGGCCACAACCTGGTGCTGGCGGTGGCCGCCGAGCGGGGCGTGCCGGTGACGGACGCGGTGGACCTGGTCGCCGACCGCTGGCGCGGCGAGATGGCGCGCTTCCTGGCGCTGCGCGCCGCCGTACCGTCCTTCGGGCCCGCGCTGGACGAGTCGATCACCGCCCATCTCGACGGGGTGGCCAACGCCGTCCGCGGCACCGTCGACTGGACCCTCGAAAGCGCCCGGTACGGGTAAGGAAGGGCCCCTTCTTGACGCCTCCGGTAGAGCAGGGGCCCCCTGTTAACAGACCGCGGCGGCCGGCTCACGGGTGCAGGTCGAGGCGAACCACCAGGTCGAGCAGGGCGAAGACGAACAGCGCGATGCCGACGAAGCCGTTGGCGGTGAAGAACGCCCGGTTGACCTTGCTCAGGTCGGTCGGGCTGACCACCAGGTGCTGGTAGCCGAAGGCGAGCGCGGTGAACGCCAGCCCGATCCACCAGAGCCAGCCGAACCCGACCAGCGCGCCGAACCAGAGGAACAGCGCGAAGGTCACCACGTGCGCCACGGTGGAGGCGTGCAGCGCGAAGCGCAGCCCGTACCGGGCGGGGACGCTGTGCACCCCGATCCGCCGGTCGACGTCGGCGTCCTGGCAGGCGTAGATCAGGTCGAAGCCGCCGATCCACAGGCCCACGGCCGCGCCGAGCAGCCAGGCCGGCCAGGAGCCGGCGAGGGTGCCGGTGACCGCCAGCCACGCGCCGACCGGCCCGACCGCCTGGGCGATCGCCAGGATGGCGTGCGGCCAGTTGGTGAACCGCTTGCCGTACGGGTAGACGACCAGCGGCACCACGGCGAGCGGCGCGAGCGCCAGGCAGAGCGGGTTGAGCAGGGCGGCGGTGGCGAGGAAGACCACCAGCGCGACCGCCGCGCCGGTCCAGGCCGTCCGCAGGCTCACCGCCCCGGTGACCAGTTCCCGGTTGGCGGTACGCGGGTTCCGCGCGTCGATCCGCCGGTCGAGGATCCGGTTGGCGGCCATGGCGAACGTGCGCGCCCCGACCATCGCCACGGTGATCAGCAGCAGGTCGACCCAGCGGACGTGCCCGCCGTCGACCCGCATCGCGGTCAGCGCCGACAGGTACGCGAACGGCAGCGCGAAGACCGAGTGCTCGATCGCGACCAGCTTGAGGAAGGACTTGACCCGGCCCGGACGTACCACCGGGGCCTCAGCGACGGCGGCCATCAGATCCCGTACTCCTTCCAGCGCTTGTCGACCAGCGAGACCACCTCGGGCGTCATGGTCATCTCCTCCGGCCAGCCCCGGGTATAGCCCTCGGCGGGCAGCTTGCGGGTGGCGTCGATGCCCGCCTTGCCGCCCCAGAACTGCTGGTACGACGAGTGGTCGAGGTGGTCCACCGGGCCCTCGGTGACCAGCAGGTCGCGCGCGTAGTCGACGTTGCCGAAGGCGCGGAAGGCGACCTCGGCGTAGTCGTGCACGTCGCAGTCCTCGTCGACGATCACGATCAGCTTGGTCAGCGACATCAGGTGCGCGCCCCAGATCGCGTTCATCACCTTCTGCGCGTGCTTCGGGTAGCGCTTGCGGATCGACACGATCGCGCAGTTGTGGAAGACCCCGGCGGCCGGCAGGTCGTAGTCGACGATGTCCGGGATCATCAGCTTGAGCAGTGGCTGGAAGATCCGTTCGGTGGCCTTGCCGAGGCCGTGGTCCTCCTGCGGCGGCTTGGAGGTGACGATCGAGTGGTACACCGGGTCGCGCTGCATGGTCATGGTCTCGACGTGCAGCACCGGGAACGGCTCGACCGGGGTGTAGAAGCCGGTGTGGTCGCCGAACGGCCCCTCGGGCAGCCGCTCGCCGGGCTCCAGGTAGCCCTCCAGCACCACCTGGGCGTGCGCCGGCACCTGCAGCGGCACGGTCAGGCAGTCGACCATCTCCACCCGCTCGCCACGCAGGAACCCGGCGAACAGGTATTCGTCGATGTCGCTGGGCAGCGGCGCGGTGGCCGCGTACGTGACGACCGGGTCACAGCCGATCGCGATGGCGACCGGGAGCCGCTGACCGAGCCGCTCGGCGACCGCGTGGTGGGCGGTGGAGTCCTTGTGGATCTGCCAGTGCATGCCCAGCGTGTTCCGGCCGTGCTGCTGGAGGCGGTAGAGGCCGAGGTTGCGCTTGCCGCTCTCCGGGTGCTTGGTGTGGGTCAGCCCGAAGTTGTGGAAGATGCCGCCGTCGTCCGGCCAGACCTGGAGCCCGGGCAGCCGGTTCAGGTCGACGTCGTCACCCCGGTAGACCACCTGCTGGCAGGGCGCGGTCTTCACCTTGCGCGGCGGGACGGACTTGAGCTGCATGACCTTGCCGAGGCCCTCACGGATGCCGGACCAGCCGACCGGCAGCTCCGGCTTGATCAGGCCGCCGATCCGCTCGCCGATCTCGTCCAGCGAGTCGACGCCGAGCGCCATCGCCATCCGCTTCTCGGTGCCGAACAGGTTGATCGCCAGCGGCATCTCGCCCCGGGTCGGCCGCTCGAACAGCAGCGCCGGGCCGCCGGCCCGGACCGTCCGGGTCACGATCTCGCTGATCTCCAGCGTCGGGTCGACCGGGACACTCACCCGCCGCAGCTCGCCCGCGCGCTCCAGCGCCGCGAGGAAGTCCTTCAGATCCGTGTACGGAAACCCACGAGCCGCCATACCCGCCAGTCTCCCCCACCGGGCTGCGCTGCGAGGAAGGGCCCCTTGTTAACGCCTCTGGTAGAGCAGGGTCCCCTTGTTGACACCGGCGGCATGGGCGGCGGCCGGGCGGGTAGTCGAGCGGCCCGGTGCGACGGAAGGGCGGCCGTATGGGCGACGGACGGATGCCAGCGGGGTTCACCGAGCAGCGGGCCCGGGTCGGCGACGTGACGTGGAACTACGTCCGGGGCGGCCGGGGGCCCACGGTGGTGCTGCTCCACGGCTACCCGCAGTGCTGGCGGATGTGGCGGCACCTGCTGCCGGAACTGGCGGAGTCGTACGAGGTGATCGCCCCCGACCTGCGCGGCTTCGGGGACAGCGACGCCCCGCCCGACGGGTACGACAAGAAGACCGTCGCCGCCGAGCTGCACGGGCTGCTCAGCGGGCTCGGCCTGGCCGAGGAGATCCGCCTGGTCGGCCACGACCTGGGCACCATGGTCGCGTACGCCTACGCCGCCGCCCAGCCCGACTCGGTCGCCCGGCTGGTGCTCACCGAGGCGCCGATCCCCGACGAGAGCATCTACGCCATCCCCGCGTTGACCGCCGCGGGCCCGGCGGTGTGGAACTTCGGCTTCTTCAACGTCCCCAACGGCCTGCCGGAGCAGCTCGTCGCCGGCCGGGAGGCGCTCTGGGTGGACCGCTTCAGCGACTCCATCATGGTCAACAAGGGCAGCCTCGGCCCCGACGTCATCGAGGAGTACGCCCGGCACCTGCGCGACGAGGCGCACCTGCGGGCCGGCTTCGGCTACTTCCGGGCGTTCGGGCGGGACGTCGAGGACAACGCGGCGTACCGGTCGAACCGGCTACCCATGCCGGTGCTCGCCGTGGGTGCCCGGGCCAGCCTCGGCCCGCAGGTCGCCGAACAGGTGCGCCGGTACGCCGACACGGTCACCGGCGAGGTGGTCGAGGACTGCGGCCACTGGCTGTTCGAGGAGCGCCCGGCGGAACTGGCCGCCCTGCTGCTGCCGTTCCTCCGCGGCTGACCCCGCCGGTGAGGACCGGACCGCCGCCGAGGCCTCGCCCCGCGCGGTCGGGTTCACCGTCTCAGGCGGCCGGCTCCCAGGCGTACGCGGCCAGCGGCGGGTCGACCGGCGCGCCGGTGAGCCGGTTGGCGAAGGTGGAGATGGTGTACGTCCCGACGCCGAGCACCACGTCCAACGCGTGCCGGGGTTGCCACCCGGCGGCGAGGAAGGTGTCCAGTTCGCCGTCCGAGACCGCGCCCCGGTGATCGAGCACGGCCAGGGTGAACCGGCGGAGCGCCTCCAGTCGCGGGTCGGGCAGCTCCGCGCCGGCCCGCAGGGCTTCGATCAGCTCCGGGTCGGCGCCCTGCCGGGTGAGCGCAGCGGTGTGCATGGCCACGCAGAGGTGGCATTCGTTGCGGGTGGCGACGGTGAAGACCACCACCTCGCGAGCGACCGGGTCGAGGTCGCTGGCCTCGAAGACGGCGTTGGCGGTAAGGAAGCCCTTGAGCAGCTCCGGGGACTCGGCCATCAGGGCGACGGCGGTGGGGAGGTGGCCGAGATTGCGGTGGACGCCCGTCATGGTGGCGCGGGCCGCGGCGGGCGCGGTGTCGAGGGTGTGTGCGGTGAAGACGGGTCGGGACATACCGAGCCCTCCCAGGTAGAATAGTCAACGTGGTTGACCAAATAGTAAACGGGGTTGTCGAACATGGCAACGCCTGACCGCCCCGGCTTCGTGCTTCCCCTGCTCCTGCTCGCCGGCTTCCGTACGCTCATCGACGACCTGCACGCCGAGCTGGCCCATCAGGGGCACCCCGACCTGCGCCCGGTGCACGGCTTCGTCCTCCAGGCGGTCGGCGTGGCCGGCACCACCGCGGGCGAGCTGGGCCAGCGCCTCGGCGTCTCCAAACAGGCGGCCGGCAAGACCGTCGACCGGCTGGTGGCGCTCGGCTACCTGGAACGCGCCGACGATCCCGCCGACGCCCGGCGCAAGCTGGTCCGGCTGACCGAGCGCGGGCTGGACGGGCTGCGCCGCTCCGCGGTCGTCTTCGACCAACTCCGGGACCGCTGGGTGGCGACCCTCGGTGTCGACCGGGTCGCGGCGCTGGAGGACGACCTGCACCGGATGACCCCGGCCGAGGTTTTCCGCCTCGACGTCCCCGGCTGGTTCGGTGCGTGAACTCTCAGCGGCCTCCGGCCAGCTCCACAAAGGCCCGCCAGGCGCTCGGCGAGAAGGTCAGCATCGCGCCGGCACGGTCCTTGGAATCCCGTACGTGCACCCGGCCGGGCAGATTGTCGGCGACCTCGACACACGCGCCGCTGTTGTTGCCGCTCCGGCTGGACTTGCGCCAGTGGGCGCCGGTCAGGTCCATGGCTTCAAGATCTCCTCGATCAGGCCGATCGACTGCTGCCGGGGCAGCGCGTCACTACGCAGACTCTCCCACCGTCCGAGCAGCACCGCCACCCCCTCGACGTCGTCCACCACCGTGCCGCCGATCTGGTTGTCGAGGAAGGCCGTCCAGCCCCCGTCGGCCGAACACCCGAGGATGAACGGGCCGAGCAGGCCGGGATGCAGCCCGGTGCCCTGCGGCAGCACGTGCACGCTGACGTGCGGACGCCGGGCGCAGGCCAACAGGTGCCGGAGCTGGCCCACCAGCACGTCCACACCGTCCTCGCCGAAGCGGCGCAGGGCCGTCTCGTCGATCACGGCGGTCAGGTGGGGCGGGTCCTCCCGGTCGAGGATCGCCTGCCGGTCGAGCCGGGCCGCCACCATCTCCTCCACCCGGTCGGGAGTGAGGGTGGGATCGAGCCGGAACACCGCCTGCGCGTAGTCGGCCGTCTGCAACAGGCCCGGCACCATCATGGGCTCGAAGCAACGCAGCTGGGTGGCCTCCCGTTCCGCCTCCAGCCAGGGCCGGAACCAGACCGGTTCCCGTTCCCGGCGGCCCAGCTCCCGAAGCGCGACGAAGAGCCCGCCGGTGTCGAAGACGTCGTCGGCGCGCCTCAGGAAGTCGAGTTTGGGCGCGGTGTGCCCCAACTCCACCGCCGAGATCAGCGACGTCGAATAGTGGATGCGACGACCGTACTCCTCCTGGCTCAACCCGGCCGCGACCCGGCGCTCTGTCAGCCCCGCCGCCCGAGCCCTGGAAGAGAAATGGAGAATCCGCCCTCGACGCTGGAGAGCACTTGCAGGTGCCACCCGGAGGTCGGCCGCTGCGGGGAAGCCCGTCAGTCCGAGTAGAGCCCGGCCGCGTCGACGAGGACGACGTCGGGCCGGTCTGCGGCTGCTCGCCGCAGCTCGTCGGTGAATCCTTCCCCGCTCGCCAGCAGCAGGCGGCTAGGGGTCGCGTCAATCCCGGGGCGGCGGACAAGCAGCTCCCGCACGCGCCGCAACCGTTCCAGGTCCGCCTGGCCCAGCCGCCGACCCAACTTCACCTCACCGATCCCGAGCAGCGGGCGCGCTCCGTCACCGAGCGGCGGCTCACCGAGGGCGACGAGATCCAGCTCGTGACTGGTTCGAGTGGACGGATCCGTCACGGTCGCGGCACTGGCCTCCGCGACGATGCCGTCGAAGACGTCAGGGTCGGCGAAGCGGATGGTCCACTGCCGGACAATCTCCTCGAACCGGGGGCCAAGGACGGCACTGGTGTAACGGCGTTTCGAACGACGCCAGACGTCCCCGCCACGACGCTGTTCGAGCGCGGTCCAGGCGGGTCGCATGACGGCCTGGTAGAAGGTGATGAGCGGTTCGGTGATCCGGTAGCTGCTGCGTCCGCTCCGGAGCGGATCCGGTTCCCGCACCAGCAGGCCGGCGTCCTCCAGCACGGTCAGTGGATGTTGCAGGTCGTTCGCCTTGCGCCCGATGTAGCCGGCAATCCCGCCCCGACTGGCGTTGCCTTCGGCAACCGCCGCGAGCACGGAGTGGTAGAGAGCGGTGTCCCGCAGATCTGGGTCCTCGGCAAGCAGGTAACGCGCCTCCCGGAACAACGGGCGGGCCGGGTTGAGGACTGCCCGCACCACCCAACTGTCGAAGTCCTCCGGACCGTCCGGCGCATCGTCCTGGACGTATTCGCGACGGTAGGCCGGCGTCCCACCCACGATGGAAAAGACCCTCACGGCCAGCAACGGGTCCTCAATGCCCCAGAAGGCCGCGGCGGCCCGGTAGTCCAGCGGCTGCACCGGCAGTTCCAGGCCGGCCCGGCCCCGCAGCGGCGCGGACCCGGCGAGCAGGCCACCCATGAAGGACAGGGCCGATCCGCAGAGCAGCAGACGGGCACGGGACTGCGTGCGTTCGGGCCGTCCTGGCGTAAGCGCGTGCTGGATGATCGACGGAAGGTCGCGGGCCGCGCGGACCAGATACGGGAACTCGTCGATGACCACGGTCACCGGGCGTTCCCGACCCAGGGCGAGCAGCGCATCCACCGCCGCGCTCCAATCGGCCAGCTGAAGCGGTCCTGGCGCGCCTGTGTGTGCGCCGAGCGCCTCGCCGAGCCGCCGAAGCGACTCCGCCGCCGTGGCCTCGGTGGCCCCGAAGTAGAAGCCGTCAGTGGCCTGAGCCAGCTCGTAAAGCAGCAACGTCTTGCCCTGGCGGCGGCGGCCGCTCACGACCCCGAGGGTCGCGCCCGGGCGCTCGTCGGCGGCGAAGCGGGTCAGCTCCGCCCACTCGACGTCCCGGTCGAAGATCCCCTTCGGCTTCTGCAGTTGAGTCACCTGAGGCCACCGCATTTCATAGGACTACACTTCTTAGAAGTGTAGTCCTACATCTTGCTCTGGGCGTGGGGATCCACTCCATGCCGCGCACTTGGCGGCATTCGGCCCTCGCCGAGACCACCGCATCTCGCGCACGGAGTCGATCACGACCTGGTCCGGGCGGGAGCGAAGGCGGCTACGGCTCGCGGCGGGAAGATACGGGTATGAGTGACGCGTATGTGGTGGGCGACCCCGACGGCCTGACCCCGCTGCTCCAGGAGATCCGGGACGCGGTGGCCCGCGAGCTGCACGCGCAGCTGGCCATGCGGGCCGAGCGGATCGAGCTGGCCGACGTCCCCGAGATCGCCTACCAGGTGACGCTCGGCGTCGACCGGGTGCTCACCGATCGACGCCGGACGAGGATCAGTTGACGCCGGCGTACGAGTGCAGGCCGGTGAAGAAGAAGTTGACCCCGAACAGGTTCATCAGCATGGTCAGGAAGCCCAGGATCGAGATCCAGGTGGCCACGTTCCGCTTGACGCTCGGGGTGGCCCGGGCGTGCAGGTAGCCCGCGTACACCACCCAGGAGATGAACGCCCAGGTCTCCTTCGGGTCCCAGCCCCAGGCCCGACCCCAGGCCGCCTCGGCCCAGATCGCCCCGGCGATCACCGCGAAGGTGAAGACCGGGAACGCGAACGCGTGCAGCGTGAAGGTCAGCCGCTCCAGGCCGGCCGCCGCCGGCAGCCGGCGGGCCAGGGTGTACGGGAAGCTCCGCCGGCCCTGCTCCCAGCCGGCCCGCATCAGGTACGAGGCCGCCGGCACCACGCCGAGCAGGAAGATGCCGGAGGCGAAGACGATCGTCGACACGTGGATGATGAACCAGTACGACTGGAGCGCCGGCATCAGCGGCGTGACCTGCACATAGAGCTTCAGCTCGGCGAACGCCAGCAGCAGCACCATGACCAGGGTCAGGAAGAGCCCGAGCCGGCGCAGTTGCGGGCGCTTCCAGAGCAGCGCCAGCCAGGCGACGGCCCCGATGAAGGTGACCGTCAGCACGAACTCGTACATGTTGCCCCAGGGCATCCGCTCGGCGGCGAGACCCCGGGTGATCAGCGCGCCCAGGTGCAGCACGGCGGCGAGCGCGGTGACCCAGCCGGCGATCTGTCCGGCCAGCGCGCCCCGCGCGGCCGAGCGGACGGGCCGGGTCTCGGTCGGGGCGGCGGGCGGGGCCGGCACCGTCGCATCGGTGCCACCGGCACCGCCGACGCCCGCGCCGACCAACTCGCGGGCCGGGGCGGCGACCCTCGCCGACACCGCCCGGGCGTTGCCCAGCGCGTACTCGACGGCGTGGCTGATCATCGCGACCAGGTACGCCAGGATCGCGTACGTGACCAGCTGGTCGGAGAGTGCGGACATCACTCGTCTCCTTCTCGCGCCCGCAGGTCGTCTCGCTCGTCGTCGCTGACCGCGGCGACGAGCTGCGCGAACTCGTCGGCGAACCCTGGATGCTCGGTGCGCGGCAGCCCACCGGCCTCCACCAAGCTACTACCGGCCGTCGGAGATCCACCCTCGGGGGGCGAAACCCGGAACCAGACCCGCCGCCGCCGGGCGAAGAGGGAACCCATCAGGCCGAGCAGCAGCGTCACGCAGGCGCCGAGCATCAACGTCTGCCCGGGGGCGTATCGGACGGAGACGGTGATGTACGGCTTGGTGCCGACGAACTCCAGCGTGCTGCCGTCGTCCAGGGTCCATTTCTCGCCCAGGCCCAGCTTCTTGTCGCCGACCTGCTTCAGCTTGCCGTTGTCGATCTGCCGCTGGTCGAGCTTGTAGACCGAGCCGGGGATGCCGGCGTCCAACCCGAGGTTGCCCTGGTACGCGACCAGCACCACCGCCGGGTTGCGCTCCCCGGGGAACTGGGACGAGACGAACGGCGCGCGGTCCGGCGCGGTGGGCAGGTAGAGACCGTCGAAGGCGACCTGCTGGTCGGCCGCACGCTGGCCGGTCTTCGGGTCGACGTTCGCGTCCGGGAAGGCGGCCACGCCCTCCTCGGTCGCGTTCGGGTCGCCGGTACGCAGGAAGGGCGCCGTGCTGGTCTGGCTGCGGCCGTACCTGTCGGTGTACTTCAGGATCGGCGCGTACCCGTTGCCGAGCAGGTAGACGTTGGCCGGGCCGAGCCGCAGCGGCGAGTTCACCGAGAAGCCGGCGGTCCGCGTCGACCCGTCCGGCTCGTCCACCGTCACCGTCGCCCAGAAGCGCTTCGGCTGCCCGGACGGGAGGTAGTCCGCCTCGAACCGGTCGAGGGTGAGGCAGAACGGGGGCAGGTCGGCGCTGTCCACCCGCGGGCCGAGCGACGCCTCGGCGTACTGCTGGCGGGTGTTGCAAAAGGCGTTGTCCGCGCCGGACACGAGGATCCGGTTGCCGTGCCAGCCGTACCACGAGCCGACCGCGACGCCGAACAGGACGGCGACCAGCGACACGTGGAAGATCAGGTTGCCGGTCTCCTTGAGGTAGCCCTTCTCGGCGGAGACCTCGTTGTCGCGTACCACGACCCGCCAGCGACGGCGGCGCAGCACCGCCGCGATCGCCTCGGGGTCGGCGGCGGCCGGCGCCTCCAGCACCGCGTGCTGCGGCAGCCGGTCGAGCCGCTTCGGCGCGGCCGGCGGCCGGCGGCGCAGCGCCCGGACGTGGTCGCGGGCCCGGGGCAGGATGCAGCCGACCAGCGAGGTGAAGAGCAGCAGGTAGATCGCGGAGAACCAGACCGAGCCGAACACCTCGAACATGCCGAGCTGATCGAGCCGGGGGGCCAGGTCGGGGTGGTCGACGAACCACTGGTTGACCTTCTCCGGGTTGACCCCGCGCTGTGGCAGCACCGAGCCGGGGATGGCGGCGACCGCGAGCAGGAAGAGCAGGATCAGCGCGGTACGCATACTGGTGAGCTGACGCCACGAGTTGCGCAGCAGGGCGAGCACCGGGTTGACCCGTCGCCGGGGCGCTCCGGCGGGCGGCGCGGACGGCCGGTCGTCCACCGTCGTCATCAGATGCTCACCTCGCCCGGGCCCACGTGCGTCTTCAGCCAGATCACGAAGTCCTGCCAGCCGCCGGTGACCAGCGCCAGGCCGATCAGGATCAGCAGGACGCCACCGATCCGGGTGACCCAGCGGCTGTTGCGGCGGACCGCGCGGAACACCCCGAGCAGGCGATGGAAGCCCAACCCGAAGACGACGAACGGTGTCCCCAACCCCAGGCAGTACGCCACGGCGAGCAACACCGCCCGGTCGGTCTTGCCCTCCGCGGCCGCCATGCCGAGCACCGCGCCGAGCGTCGGGCCGGTGCAGGGCACCCAGCTCAGCGCGAAGACCGCGCCGAGGACCGGCGCGCCGAGCAGGCCGGCGGCGGGCAGCCGCTGGATCCGGAACTCGCGCTGCAGGCCGGGAATCACCCCGAGGTAGCTGAGCCCGAGCACCACGATCAGCACACCGATGACGGTCTCCAGCGTGCGTTGGTGCTGGAAGAACGCCCGGCCGATGCCGGAGACCAGGATCGCGGTGGTGACGAAGACGGCGGTGAAGCCGGCGATGAAGAGCAGCGTGCCGGCGAGCACCCGCCCCTTCACGGCCGCCACCGGCCGCGCCGGGGGCGCCGCGACGCCCACCCCGCCACCGCCGGTGTTGACCGGGGCCCCGTCCTCCACCGGAGGCGTTAACAGGGGGCCCTTCCTGGCCGCTCGGCCCTCCAGGTCGGTGCCGGCCAGGCCGGTTACGTACGACAGGTAGCCGGGCATCAGGGGGAGGACGCAGGGGGAGAGGAAGCTGACCAGTCCGGCGAGGGCCGCCGCGCCGACGGCCAGCAGCAGCGGACCGGACTCGGCGAGCTGGCGGAACGTCTCGCCCATCAGCGGGATCCGTTGGGCGCCGGCTGCTCGGCGGCGATCCGCTCGACGACCGGTCGCAGCTCGTCCTGGGTGACGGCTCTGCGGATCACCACCGCGATCCGGCCGTCCCGGTCGAGCACGACCGTCGCCGGGGTGGTGTTCGGCGGGATGTCGAAGTTGAGCGCCTGCCGGCTGGCCGGGTCGAAGATGCTCGGATACGTGACCCGGCCCTCCTCGAAGGCGATCGCCTTGTCCTTGCTGTCCTGTGTGTTGATGCCGAGGAAGGTCACCCCGGACGCCTTGGTGGCCTGGTAGGTGGCCTCCAGGTCGTCGGCCTCGGCCCGGCAGGGCGCGCACCAGGAGCCCCAGAAGTTGACCACGACCACCTGCCCGCGGTCGCGGGAGACGTCGTAGCTGCCGCCGGTGAGCAGCTCACCGCTCACCTTCGGGGTCTTCGACCGCTGGTCGGGCGCGCAGGTGATGGTGAGGCCGTCACTCGTGCACCGGCTCTCCTGGTTGCCGGCGGAGCAACCGACCAGGGCCGCGCCGGCGGTGGCGGCGGCGAGCAGGGCAGCGAGCGTCCTCCGGCCGGGCATCTCAGGCCCCCTTGGCCGTCCGGGCCGTCGCCGACATCGCGATCAGGTGGGCGGCCGGCTCGGAGTAGCCGATGCCGGCGATCTTGGCGCCGTCGAAGTGGAACGAGGTGAGGCTCGCCAGCCCGCACTGCCGCTTACGCGGGTCGTGCCAGAGCCGCTTGTGCTCGACGTACCGGCGCAGGGTCCAGATGGGCAGCTGGTGGGAGACCAGCACGGCCTCGCGCCCCTCGGCGGCGATCCGGGCGGCGTGCAGCGCGGCGAACATCCGCTCGGCGATGGCCCGGTACGCCTCGCCCCAGGACGGGGTGACCGGGTCGCGCAGCACCCACCAGTTACGCGGGTCGCGGAACGAGCCGTCGCCCGGCGAGACCTTCTTGCCCTCGAAGAAGTTGGCGCTCTCGATCAGCCGCTCGTCCACCCCGACCGGCAGGCCGAATTGCCCGGCGATCGGCTCGGCGGTCTGCTGCGCGCGTTCCAGCGGGCTGGCAGCCACGTGCACCACGGTCTTGTCGGCGAGCGCCTGAGCGGCCGCCTTGGCCATCTGGACGCCCAGCTCAGAGAGACGGAAACCCGGCAACCGGCCGTAGAGGATGCCGTCCGGGTTGTGCACCTCGCCGTGCCGCAGCACGTGGACCACCGTCTCGCTCACGCCTGTTACCCCCCGTGTCCCGCCGCTGCCGCCGCCGTCGCCGCGCCGGGCAGGGCATCGGCGATCTGTTCCAGGGCGGCGTCGTCGATCGCCGCCGACACGAACCACGCCTCGAACGCGCTCGGCGGCAGGTAGACGCCGGCGGCGAGCATCGCGTGGAAGAACGCCTTGAACGCGGGCACCTGCTGGGTGCGGGCGCTGTCGTAGTCGACCACGTCGGCGTCGGTGAAGAAGATCGAGAACATGTTGCCCGCGTACGACAGGCGGTGCGGGACCCCGGCGGCGGCCAGCGCGTCGGCGGCGAGCTTGCTCACCACGGCGGCCGTCTCGTCGAGCTTGCGGTAGAGCGCCTCGTCGGCGAGGCGGAGCGTGGCCAGGCCGGCGGCGCAGGCCAGCGGGTTACCGGAGAGGGTGCCGGCCTGGTAGACCGGGCCGGCCGGGGCCAGCTTCGCCATGATCTCCGCGCGCCCGCCGAACGCCGCGGCGGGCAGGCCACCGCCCATGACCTTCCCGTACGTCCACAGGTCGGCGTCGGACGGGTCGAGACCGTGCCAGCCGGCGCGGGAGACCCGGAACCCGGTCATCACCTCATCGACGATGAGCAGCGCGCCGTACGCGTGGGCGATCCGGGCGAGGTGCTGGTTGAAGCCGTCCCGCGGGGCGACCACGCCCATGTTGCCGGCGGCCGCCTCGGTGATGATCGCGGCGATGTGCTGGCCCTCGGCGGCGAAGGCAGCCTCGACGGCGGTGAGGTCGTTGTACGGCAGCACGATGGTGTCGCCGGCGGCGGCCCCGGTCACGCCGGGCGAGTCGGGCAGGCCGAGGGTGGCCACGCCGGAGCCGGCGGCGGCGAGCAGCGCATCCGAGTGCCCGTGATAGCAGCCGGAGAACTTGATGATTTTGGCGCGGCCGGTGAAGCCACGGGCCAGCCGGATCGCCGACATGGTCGCCTCGGTGCCCGAGTTGACCAGCCGGACCTGCTCCACCGGGGTACGCGCGATGATCTCCTCGGCCAGGTCGACCTCACCCGGGGTCGGGGTGCCGAAGCTGGTACCGAGTGCCGCGGCCTCCCGCAACGCCTCCACCACCACCGGGTGGGCGTGGCCGAGAACCAGCGGCCCCCAGGAACAGACCAGGTCGACGTAGCGGCGACCATCGGCGTCGAACAGCCAGGGACCCTCCCCCCGCACCATGAAACGCGGAGTGCCGCCCACGGCACGGAACGCGCGCACAGGAGAATTCACCCCGCCGGGCACGATGGCCTTGGCGCGGTCGAACAGGGCCTCGGAGGCCGGTGCGTCGGCCGGGTACCGGCCGGATCCGGCGGAAAACATATCGCTCACGATGCCGCCATTGTGTCAGCGTCGGGCTGCTGGTCGGCAGCCACCCCGCTCAGGGGGTTACGAGACTCACGCTCGGGCCCGCCCGGACTCACGCTCGGGCCGTCCGAAACGGGACAGCAGGGGGCGGTGGCTCAGCGGGCCGGGTGGTCGAGATCGCGATAGGGTGACCGGGTGGATCGTGCCGAACTGTCCATCACGGTACACCGGACGGGCGATGAAGCCGTGCTTCGCCTCGCCGGTGAGATCGACATGCTCACGGCCGCCCAGCTGTCGACCGTTGTCAATGAGGTGCTGGCCGATCCGCCGCCGCGCATCGTGCTCGACCTGGGCGGGGTGACCTTCTGCGACTCGCAGGGCCTCGGCACCCTGGTGGTGCTCAGCCGCAAGGCCAGTCACGCGCAGAGCCTGCTGGTCCTGAGCAACGTCGGCGACTTCCTGCTCCGCGTCCTGGACATCACCGGCCTCCGCTCAGCCCTGATGATCCGCAACGAAACCGCCCCCTAACCCCCACCCCCACCCCCACCCCTCCCGGCCCACCCCCACCCCACCCCCGGGCCCGGCGGTTGATCATGAGGTTAGCGGCGCGACACGCCGACGCGGAGGGCGCCAACCTCATGATCAACGGTGCCGGACCCGGGTGGGGGTGGGGTGGTGGGGGTGGGGTGGGGGGTGGGGGGGTTAGGTGGTGGGGATGTCGCGGCGGTGGAAGGTGGCTACGCCGGCTGCTGCCAGGGCCAGGGCCACGGTGGCCAGGGTCCAGAGGGGGGTGGCGCTCCACTGGGGCCTGAGCACCTGCGGGGTGTGGGTGAACGGGGAGACGTCCAGCAGCCACTGGCTCAGCTTCAGCACCGCGCCGAGCTGGCCGAGCAGCACGCAGACCGCCAGGATCGCCCAGGCCACCGAGGCGAGCCGGGGCAGCAGACCGTAGAGCAGCACCGCGAGCCCGGCCAGCACCCAGGCCGCGGGCACCTGGGCCAGCCCGGCGCCGACCATCCGGGGCAGCTCACGCGGCACATCGTGCACGCTCAGCCCGTAGGTCAGGCCGGTGGCGAGACCGGTCACGGCCAGCACCACCACCGGCCCGAGCAGCGCGAACACCACGTGGGACAGCAGCCAGGTCGAGCGGCGCGTCTCGGTGGCGAGCAGCGGCTCGGCCCGCCCGTCGGTCTCCTCCGACCGCATCCGCAGCGCGGCCTGCACGCCGTACCCGGCCGCAGCCAGGCCGGCCAGGCTCAGCGTCGCACCGAGGTACGCGTCGGCCAGGCCCGAGGCCCCACCGAGCCGGGCCATGATCTCCTCCAGCTGGGCGTTGCCTTCGAGGGACCGGCCGGCGGCCTGCGCCGCCCCGCCCAGGATCAGCCCGAGCAGGCCGAAGCCGACCGACCACCAGAGGATCGGCCCCCGGTGCAGCCGCCAGGCCAACCCGAACGACCCGGACAGGGCCCGCCCGGCGGTGGCCGGCCCCAGGCGGGGTGGCAGCAGGCCGGCGCCCAGGTCGCGGCGCACCGACAGCGGGTACGCGAGCGCGGCGAACAGCACCGTCGCGGCCAGCGGCAGCGCCAGCACCCACCAGCGCTCCCCCTCGTACGCCCGCACGCGGGCCGCCCAGCCCAGCGGCGAGAGCCAGCTCGGCCAGTCGTGCGTGGCGGTGTCGCCGACGAGCCGGAGCCCGAAGGCGGCCCCGAGGATCGCGATCCCGATGCCCCGCGCCCCGCCCGCCGACTCGGTGAGCTGGGCGGCCAGCCCGCCGATGGTGGCGAAGACGATGCCGGTCAGCGCGGTGGCGAGGCCGTACGCGTACGAGCCGCCGGCCGGGAGCCCGGAGGAGACCAGCCCGGCCGCGGTGATCAGACCGAGCAGCAGGTCGGCCGCGTACGTCACGAGCAGCGCGGCGGTCAGCCCGGCGTGCCGGCCGAGCACCGTGCCGCTGAGCAGCTCCCGCCGGCCGGCCTCCTCCTCGCTCCGGGTGTGCCGGACGACGGTGAGCAGGCTGGCCAGCCCGATGATCACCAGCATGAGCCCGCTGCGCTGGGCGGTGAGCGCGCCGATGCTGTCGCCGTACACCGGGCCGAGCAGCGCGACGATCGACGGGTTGCGGGCGGTGCCGGCGGCGTACGCCGCCCGCTGGGCCTCGGTCGGGAACAGCTCGAAGAAGCTGGCCGCGTACGTGGCCGGGAGGACTGCGAGCAGCAGCACCCAGAGCGGCAGCACGAAGCGGTCCCGGCGCAGGATCAGCCGGGCCAGGTGGCGTGTTCCGGTGAGCGTGCTCATGCGTCCGCCTCGCTCCGCTCGGCAGCCGCACGAGGCTCGACCGCACCGCAACGATGATTCACTCGCTGACGCTCGCTCATGCGTCCGCCTCGCTCCGCTCGGCAGCCGCACAAGGCCCGACCGCACCGCAACGATGATTCACTCGCTGACGCTCGCTCATGCCGACACCTCGGTGGGTGCCGTCTCGTAGTGGCGCAGGAACAGCTGCTCCAGCGTCGGCGGCTGGCTGACCAGGCTGCGTACGCCCAGCTCGGTGAGCCGGCGCAGCGCGGTCTCCAGCGCGGCGGTGTCCACGTCGAAGCGCACCCGGTTGCCGTCCACCCGCAGGTCGTGCACGCCGGGCAGGTCGGCCAGCCCGTCCAGTGGGGCGACGATCTCGGCCTCGATCGAGGTGCGCTGGAGGTGACGCAGCTCGTCGAGGGTGCCGGACTCGACGGCGACGCCGTTGCGGATGATCGTCACCCGGTCGCAGAGCGCCTCCACCTCGGCCAGGATGTGGCTGGAGAGCAGCACGGTGCGGCCGTCCTGCTTGGCCCCGCGCACCCAGTGCTGGAAGACCTCCTCCATCAGCGGGTCCAGCCCGGAGGTCGGCTCGTCGAGGATCAGCAGCTCGACGTCGGAGGCGAGCGCGGCGACCAGGCCGACCTTCTGCCGGTTGCCCTTCGAGTAGGCCCGGCCCCGCTTGCGCGGGTCGAGTTCGAAGGACTCCAGCAGTTCGGCGCGGCGCTTCGGGTCGAGCCCGCCGCGCATCCGGCCGAGCAGGTCGATCACCTCGCCACCGGTGAGGCTCGGCCAGAGGGTGACGTCGCCTGGGACGTACGCGAGGCGGCGGTGCAGGGCGACGGCGTCGCGCCACGGGTCGCCGCCGAGCAACCGGACGGCTCCCGCGTCAGGCCGCAGCAGACCGAGCAGCACCCGGATGGTGGTCGACTTGCCGGCGCCGTTGGGGCCCAGAAAGCCGTGCACCTCCCCGGCGCGGACGGTGAGGTCGAGTCCGTCGAGTGCCCGGGTCCGGCCGAAGGTCTTCACCAGGCCGGACACCTCAATCGGGGTTTCCATGCTTCGGAAGCTACGCTCGTTTCATAAACTTGTGAAGACAGTGTTGGTTGAGGCACCATCACTTTCACACCCTTTTAACGCGAGGAGCCAGCGCCGATGCCCGACGACCACCGCCCGGACCGAAACGAGGAAGAGGTGCACCTCTTCGTCGAACGGATGGCGATGGCCTTCGCGGACGTCGGCTTCCCCCGGATGGCCGGCCGGGTGCTCTTCACCGTGATGAGCGCGGACGAGCCGCTCACCGCCGCCGAGATCGGCGAACGGCTCGGGGTCAGCGCGGCGGCGGTCTCCGGCGCGGTCCGCTACCTGACCCAGTTCGCCATCCTGGTCCGCGAGCCCGTCAAGGGCTCCCGGCGGGACCGCTACCGGATGCCGGACAACCCCTGGTACGAGGCCACCATCACCAAGACCGGCCTCTACAAGAACTTCATCGACATCGCCAACGGCGGCGTGGAGGCGCTACTCGGACGGGACACCCCGTCCGGCGAGCGGGTGGCCGAGATGCGGGACTTCTTCGTCTTCGTACAGGAGGAGATCGACGGCCTCGGCGAGCGGTGGCGGTCCCGGCGCGCCGCGACCGGGCACGGCGGCCCGGCCGCCTGAGAGATCAGCCCGGGTTTCCCCAGCGGGCCTGCTCCAGGATGTCCACCGCGCGGTCCCGGGACTCCGGGCCGTCGTCGGCGCGGAGCAGGGCCGTGGCCTCGTCCACCGCGTCGGTGAGCGCCCGCCACTGGGTTTCCCGCTCCCGCACCAGATCCGACTGGGCGGCGAGCTGGCGGGTCTTCACCCACAGCTCCACGAAGACCGACACCTTCGCCCGCAGCACCCACGGGTCGAACGGCTTGGTCAGGTAGTCGACCGCACCGACCGCGTAGCCGCGCAGGGCGAGCTGGGCGTCCCGGTCCGCCGCGGTGAGGAAGATGATCGGTACGTGCCGGGTCCGCTCCCGCCGCTTGATGTGGGTGGCCGTCTCGAAGCCGTCCATGTCGGGCATCTGGGCGTCGAGCAGGATCACCGCGAAGTCGTCGACCAGGAGCTGCTTCAGCGCCGCCTCGCCGCTCTCCACGGCGACCGACTGCACCGGAAGCCCCTGGAGGATCGCCTCCAGGGCCATGAGGTTCTCCCGCCGGTCATCCACCAGCAGCGCCTTGGCCATCTGACTCACGCCGCCGCCTCGCTCCGCTCCACGGCGGCGCGAGGCGCCACGCTACTGAGCCGCATGGTTCGCTCGCTCCGCTCGCTCACGAGATCTCCTCGCCTCGGCTTCGGCCGATCCAGGACGTCATCAGCTCGATCAGCTCGTCCAGGTCCACCGGCTTGGTGATGTAGTCGCTGCCGCCGGCGGTGATCGCCGACTCCCGGTCACCGGGCATCGCCTTCGCCGTCAGGAAGACGATCGGCAGGTCCGTGAAGCGATGGTTGCGGCGGATCTGCCGGGTCGTCTCGTAGCCGTCCTGGTCCGGCATCATCGCGTCCATCAGCACGATGTCCACCTCCGGATGCTCGGCGAGCTGGCGGACACCGTCCGTCCCGTTGTCCGAGTACAACACGGTCATCCCATGAAGTTCCAACGCGGAGGTGAGCGCGAAGACGTTTCGGACGTCGTCATCGACGATCAGAACGGTCACGCCCTCCAGCCGCCGGGTCGCCGGAGTCTCCGGCGGCTGGGGCAGCTCCATCGGCATGAGCAGCGACGACGGCAGGCCCGCGCGGCTCGGCGAGGGCGGCGCCGGCGCCACCACCGCATCCGGTGCCAGCACGTCCGGTACGAAGAGAGTGAAGGTCGAGCCCTGCCCGGGCGCCGACGCGACGGTGATCGTGCCACCGAGCAGGCGGGCCAGGTCCCGGCTGATCGACAGGCCCAGCCCGGTGCCGCCGTACCGCCGGCTGGTCGTGCCGTCGGCCTGCTGGAACGCCTCGAAGATCAGCGAGAGCTTGTCGTCCGAGACGCCGATGCCGGTGTCGATCACCGTGAACGCGACGACCCGCTGGGCGTTGGTCAGCGCCGGCACGTCGAAGACCGCGTTGTCGGCGGCCGGCGCGATACGCAGCGTCACCGCACCGTTGTCGGTGAACTTCACCGCGTTGGAGAGCAGGTTACGGAGGATCTGCTGCAACCGCTGGGCGTCGGTGACCAGCGCCGGCGACAGGTCCTTGCTGATCCGTACCTGGAAGTCGAGGCCCTTCTCCTCCGCCTGCCGCGCGAACACCTGCTCGACGTAGCCGCGGATCTCCGAGAACCGGACCTCGGTCGGCTCCACGTCCATCCGGCCCGCCTCGATCTTCGACAGGTCGAGGATGTCGTCGATCAGGGAGAGCAGGTCCGACCCGGCGCTGTGGATCGTGCGGGCGAACTCGATCTGCTTCGGCGACAGGTTCTGCTCCGGGTTCTCCGCGAGCAGCCGGGCCAGCAGCAGCAGCGAGTTCAGCGGCGTACGCAGCTCGTGGCTCATGTTCGCCAGGAACTCCGACTTGTACGCCGACGCCCGGGTGAGCTGCTGCGCCTTGTCCTCCAGGCCGAGCCGGGCCAGTTCTATCTCCCGGTTCTGGGTCTCGATGTTGGCCTTCTGCTCCGACAGCAGCTTCGCCTTGTCCTCCAGCTCGGCGTTGGTGCGCTGGAGTTCCGCCGACTGCTCCTGCAACTCCTGCGCCAGCCGCTGCGACTGGGCCAGCAGCTCCTCGGTACGCCGGTTGGCCTGGATGGTGTTGACCGCGATGCCGATCGTGCCGACCAGCCGCTCCAGGAACGCCAGGTGCAACTCGGAGAAGGTGATCACGCCGGCGAACTCGATCACGCCGAGCAGCTCGCCCTCGAACAGCACCGGCAGCACCACCAGGTCGGCCGGGGGCGTCTCGGCGAGGCCGGAACGCAGCACCAGCCGCCCGTCGGGCTGGGCGTTGACCCGGATGGTCCGCCGGGACAGGGCGGCCTGCCCGACCAGCCCCTCACCCGGTCCGAAGGTGACGTCGTGCCCCCGCGCCACGTACCCGTACGAGGCGGTGAGCCGCAACCGCATGCTCCCGTCAGAGCTGTCCGCCAGGAAGAACGCGCCGAGCTGCGCGTCGACCAGCGGGGTCACCTCCATCATGATCATGCGGCAGACCTCGCCGAGGTCACGCTGCCCCTGTAGCAGTCCACCGATCCGGGCCAGGTTGGAGTCCAGCCAGCCCTGCTCGGCGTTCTTCTTGGTCGTCTCCCGGAGGGTGACGATCATCTGGTTGATGTTGTCCTTCAGCTCGGCGACCTCGCCCTGCGCCTTCACGGCGATCCGCTGGGTCAGGTCGCCCCGGGTCACCGAGGTGGAGACCTGGGCGATCGCCCGGAGCTGGGTGGTGAGCGTCGAGGCGAGCTGGTTCACGTTCTCGGTCAGGTCCCGCCAGGTACCCGAGACCCCCTTGACCTGCGCCTGACCGCCCAACTTGCCCTCGATGCCGACCTCGCGGGCCACCCGGGTCACCTCGTCCGCGAACGACGACAGCTGATCCACCATCGTGTTCACGGTGTTCTTCAGCTCCAGGATCTCGCCCTGCGCGTCGACCGTGATCTTCTGGCCCAGGTCGCCCTTCGCCACGGCGGTGGTCACCGAGGCGATGTTGCGCACCTGCGACGTCAGGTTCGACGCCATCGAGTTCACGTTGCCGGTCAGGTCCCGCCAGGTGCCGCTGACCCCCTTGACCTGCGCCTGACCGCCCAACTTGCCCTCGGTGCCCACCTCACGGGCCACCCGGGTCACCTCGTCCGCGAACGACGACAGCTGATCCACCATCGTGTTCACGGTGTTCTTCAGCTCCAGGATCTCGCCCTGCGCGTCCACCGTGATCTTCTGCGAGAGGTCGCCCTTCGCCACCGCCGTCGAGACCTGGGCGATGTTGCGCACCTGCGACGTCAGGTTCGACGCCATCGAGTTCACGTTGTCGGTCAGGTCCCGCCAGGTGCCGGCGACCCCGCGTACCTGGGCCTGGCCACCCAGCTTGCCCTCGGTGCCCACCTCGCGGGCCACCCGGGTCACCTCGTCCGCGAACGACGACAGCTGATCCACCATCGTGTTGACCGTGGATTTCAGCTCCAGGATCTCGCCCCGGGCGTCGACCGTGATCTTCTGGCCCAGGTCGCCCTTCGCCACGGCGGTGGTCACCGAGGCGATGTTGCGCACCTGCGACGTCAGGTTCGACGCCATCGAGTTCACGTTGTCGGTCAGGTCGCGCCAGGTACCCGAGACCCCCTTGACCTGCGCCTGACCGCCCAACTTGCCCTCGGTGCCGACCTCGCGGGCCACCCGGGTCACCTCGTCCGCGAACGACGACAGCTGATCCACCATCGTGTTCACGGTGTTCTTCAGCTCCAGGACCTCACCCTGCGCGTCCACCGTGATCTTCTGCGAGAGGTCGCCCTTCGCCACCGCCGTCGACACCTGCGAGATGTTCCGCACCTGACTGGTCAGGTTGCCGGCGAGCTGGTTGACGTTCTCGGTGAGGTCGCGCCAGGTGCCGGAGACGCCGCGTACCTGGGCCTGGCCACCCAGCTTGCCCTCGATGCCGACCTCGCGGGCCACCCGGGTCACCTCGTCCGCGAACGACGACAGCTGATCCACCATCGTGTTCACGGTGTCCTTCAACTCCAGGATCTCGCCCTGGGCGGCCACCGTGATCTTCTGCGACAGGTCGCCCCGGGCCACCGCGGTGGAGACCTGGGCGATGTTGCGCACCTGCGCCGTCAGGTTCGACGCCATCGAGTTGACGCTGTCGGTCAGGTCCTTCCACGTGCCGGCGACGTTCGGCACCTCCGCCTGGCCGCCCAGGTTGCCCTCCGTGCCCACCTCTCTGGCCACCCGGGTCACCTGCTCGGCGAAGAGCCGCAGGGTGTCGGTGAGCGAGTTGAAGGTGTGCGCCAGCTCGGCCACCTCGCCCATGGCCGACACGGTGATCTTCTGCGACAGGTCACCCTTCGCCACCGCCGCGGCCACCTGCGAGATCGACCGCACCTGGTACGTCAGGTTCGACGCCATGGTGTTCACCGAGTCGGTGAGGTCCTTCCAGGTGCCGGCGACCCCGCGTACGTCGGCCTGGCCGCCCAGCTTGCCCTCGGTGCCCACCTCGCGGGCCACCCGGGTCACCTCGTTCGAGAAGGACGAGAGCTGGTCGACCATGGTGTTGACGGTGCGGCCGATGCGCAGGTACTCACCCCGAAGCGGGCGGCCGTCGATCTCCAGCGCCATGTGCTGGGACAGGTCGCCGTCGGCCACCGCCACGATCACCCGGGCGATCTCCGTGGCCGGCCGGCCCAGGTCGTCGATCAGCGAGTTGATCGCCCGCTGCCCCTCCACCCACGAGCCGTCCAGGCCCTCGTCGTCGAGGCGTTCGGTGAGCCGGCCGTCCCGGCCGACGATCCGGCTGATCCGGCGCAGGTCCAGATGCTGCCGCTCCTGGAGCGACACCACGTCGTTGAAGGCGTCGGCCACCTCACCGGCCAGGCCGGCCCGCCGGGGCAACCGGACCTTGAGGTCGCCGCGTCGCACCTGACGCAGCGCCTCCACCAGTTCACCGAGAAGCACTTCGTGGTCGGAAGCGGACGCGTCCGCGGCTACCGACTGTCTCGCCGTGGTCATCAGATTCCTCGCTCAGCTCGGGGCCGTCTGGCTCGTGCCGACACGTGGCCATCCCACCATTCTGCCCGCGTCCCGTCGAGGTGACGGCCGACGAGCGCACGCCACGCCCGGGCGTTCCGGCCGCCGCTCCTGAAAGCCCCTCCGGTTCGCCACCGCTCCTGGGAGGCGCTCCGGTTCCCGCCGTCGGGGAGCCGCTCGGGATGGTGCGCGGGGCCGCGATCGGCGGAGCGTTTGGCACCCGGGGCGGCGGCAGTGGAGGATAACCAGGTGTCAGCGGAGGCGGGGCCGGCGAGGAACGGCGGCCTGGACGAGCACGTCCGGCGGGTCCGCCTCCCCGCGGACCGGCGCACTCCCGCCGCGGCCCGAGCGCTGGTCCGGTCCGTCCTCGCCGAGGCGAACCTGGACGAACTGCTCGACGAGGCGCTGCTGCTCACCACCGAGCTCACCACCAACGCCGTGGAGCACGCGCGTACCGAGCTGGACATCGAGGTCGAAGCGGACACCGGGGGACTGACCGTCACGGTCACCGACTTCGCGGCCGGCCCGGTCGAGGACCTGGTGGTCGGCATACGCAACATCACCTCCGACATTACCGAGGTGGCCGAGCGCGGGCGCGGGCTGCTGCTGGTCGACCACTTCGCCAGCCGGTGGGGCACCACCTACCTGCCCACCGGGAAGGGCATCTGGTTCCGGCTCGACCGGCACGACGTGGCACCCCCGGCCCGTGCCGCCACGGCCGAACGGCCCGCGACGGCCGTCGACCCGCTTGGGGCGGGCGACGGCACCCCGAGCGCCGCCGCGATGAGCGAGCTGATGCAGACCAACCCCGACCCGTACGCGGACGACCCGCTACCGGAGTTCGCGACCGAGCTGCTGACCCGGCTCGCCGAGATGGTCGGCGCGGCCGGCGGCGTGGTCCGGCTGGACCGGGGCGACGGGCAGGGCAGCCAGTTGCTCGCCCGGTACGGCCGGCAGCCCCGCGAGGGGAACGAACTGCTCCAGGTCCCGCTCGCCGTGCACCGGCCGTACACCGGCCAGCTGGAGCTGGACGCGGCGCCCTCGGCGTACGCCCAGCCGCTGGCGGTGCTGGCCGCCGAACGACTCTCGCTGCACCTGGAGAACGACCGGCTGCGCCGGGCCGACGTCCGCCGGTCGGCGTGGTTGACCTTCCTCGCCGAGGCGAGTGAACTGCTCGCCCAGTCCCTGGACGTCGAGCTGACCATGGCGCTCATCCCGCAGTTGGTGGTGCCCCGGCTCGGCCAGTGGTGCGCGGTGCACACCACCGACGAGTGGGGCCGGCTGCGGCTCGCCGCGTCCAGCCACGCCGACGAGTCGGTGCTGCCGCAGCTGCACCGGGTGCTCCAGGAGACCGGGCCGGACTCGATCCAGGCCCGGCTGCGCGAGTCGTCGCGGAGTGCGGCGCAGGTGCCGCTGAGTGGGCCGATGGAGGGGTTCGCCGTTCCGCTGATCGCCCGCGGGCAGCGGCTCGGCACCCTGGCCGTCGGCCGGCATCATGGGCACCGGCACGATCCGGACGAGGTCTCGGTGCTGGAGGACGTGGCCCGGCGCGCCGCGCTCGCCATCGAGAACGCCCGCATCCACGCCGAGCGGCGGCGGGTCGCCCACACGCTCCAGCAGTCCCTGCTGCCGCCGGTGCTCCCGGTGGTCGAGGGCATCGGCTTCGCCGCCGAGTACGTCCCGACCGGCGGCGACGCCGAGGTCGGCGGCGACTTCTACGACGTGGTGCCGCTGCCGGACGGCCGCTGGCTGGTGGTGATCGGCGACGTCTCGGGCAAGGGCGTGCAGGCGGCGTCGGTGACCGGCCTGGTCCGGGACGTGATCCGGGTGCTGGCCGGTGACGGCAAGCCGCTGCCGGAGGTGCTGGTCCGGCTCAACGAGACGCTGGTCGAGCGGGGCAGCGGACGGTACTGCACCCTGGCCCTGGCGGCGGTCGGGCCGGGCGACGGGGACCAGCTCGACGTCTCCCTGCACCTGGCCGGGCACGATCGCCCGGTGCTGCTGCACGGCGCCGGTGGCGCCGCCTTCGTCGGCACCGGTGGTACGGCGCTCGGGCTGCTCGACTCGATCACCACGCCGACGGCCGACTTCCCGCTCGATCCGGGCGACTCGCTGATCTTCTACACCGACGGGGTCACCGAGCGGCGACGCGGCCGGGAACTGTTCGGCACCGAACGGCTACGCGGGTCGGCGGCCCCGCTGGCCGGCTACTCGGCGGACGTGGTGGCCGCCCGGCTGCGCGCCACGGCGATCGGCTTCTCGGTGGAGGCCCCCCGCGACGACATCGCCATCCTGGTCCTCCGCAACGACCCAATCTGAACCGGGCTCGCGCCGCACCCGCCGCGCGACTTCGGGGAAGTTGCTGCCTCGCGCCGCAAACAGCAACGTCCCCGACCTGCCGCGCCACGACGGTCAGAGGCCGCCGGGGAGGCGGCCGGGGGCCAGGCGGTGGTGGGGATCGAGGTGTGCCTTCGCCGTGCGGAGGCCGGGCAGGGTGGGCAGTTCGCCCCAGAGGTCGACGGCCCGCCGGACCGGGGCCGGGGCGGACACCACCACGCAGCGGCCCTGCCGAGCGAGAAGCACCCCGCGGACGGCGGCGAGGATCGAGGCCACCCGGTCGGCGGGCAGGGTGGCGGGCAACGCCGCGTGCACCGTCCCGACGCCGGCCGAGCCGCGCACCGGCACCGGGGCACCGGCGGCGTCGCGAAGCGCGTAGACCGCGGCGTGGAGGTCGTTGATCGGGACCTCGATCCGCAGCGCGGTGTCGCCCGGGCCGAACGGGTAGCGCCCCCACCACTCGGGTGCCGTGTGCCCGACGGTGGCCTCCGGACCGAGCAGGGCCGCCAGCCGCTCGGCCCGCTCCGCCACGTCGGCCGGGCCACCCTCCAGCAGCACCACCAGGCTGCCCGACGCGGCCGGCCGGGTCAGCCGCCCGGTCACCGACGGATGGTCGGGCCGCCGGAACACGGACGGGTGCGACGGGTGCACCCGCCGGCGCGGCAACGGCACCGGCACCGGCAGGTCCAGCTCGACGGCCGCCGGATCGAGCCCGGCGGCGAGCACGGCCCGGACCAGGTCGTGCACCTCCAACGGGGTCCAGACGGGACGGGACACCCAGACCCGGCTGGCCGGCACGGCCTGCACCCGCATGGTGGCCGAGACCAGCACTCCCAGGCCGCCCTGCGAGCCGCAGAGCAGCCGGGCCACGTCGAGCCCCGGCAGGTTGCCGGTGCCGAAGACCGCGGCAGCACCGCCACCCAACCCGGCACCGCCCGACGGGCCGGCACCGCCGCCCAGCCCGGCGCCGCCCGACGGGCCGGCACCGCCCGCCGGGTCGGCGGACACCGCGCTGCCGCCCGCGTGGTCGCAAGCCGTCGGCGCGGCCCGGCGCAGCGACGCCGTGCCGGACTCACCGATGCTGACCAGCTCGCCGTCGGCGTCCAGGTAGCGGACCCCGACGAGCTGGGCACACGGAGTGCCGTGCCGGTGCCGCAGCGGGCCGGCCTCGTCGGCGGCGAGCACCCCGCCGAGGGTCGCTCCGGGGGAGGGCGCGTCGACCGGCAGGCGCTGGCCGGTGCGGCCCAGAGTCGCCTGCACCGCCCGCAACGGGGTGCCGGCACCGATCTCGGCCACCGGAGAGCCCTGCGGCTCGTGCCAGACCCCGGCGAGCCGGCCCGTGTCGAGCATGATGTCGACCTGCGCCGGGGCCGCCCCCCAGTCGATCTTCGTGCCGGCGCCGCGCGGCACCACCGTGAGATCGTGCGCGGCGGCGAGCCGCAGCACCTCGGCGGCGGCGCGCGGGCCGCCCGGCACCGCCACCCAGCGGGCCGTCCGGCCGGCCACCTCGTCGGCCGGGCCGGCGAACCGGGCGAACGGCGAGCCACAGATCCCCGCCAGTCGCCGGGTGATCTCCAGGGCTCCGGGTCGATCGGTGGAACTCGCAGCAGCCGCCATGGCGCTCATCGTACACATGTTCGAAAGCGCTGGCGGCGGTTCGGCGGATCCGGCAGCGCGCCCGCCCGACGGCACACGTCCGGCCGGTAACGTGACGCCGTGACCACCACATCCGCACCCGTCGCCAAGCGCGTCCCGACCGAGCGCACCCACCACGGCGACACCGTCGTCGACGAGTACGCCTGGCTCGCCGCCAAGGACGACCCGGCGACGATCGCCCACCTCACCGCGGAGAACGCGTACACCGAGGCGCGCACCGCGCACCTGGCGGGGCTGCGCGCGGAGCTGTTCGAGGAGACCCGCCGGCGCACCCAGGAAACCGACCTGTCGGTGCCCACCCGCAAGGACGGCTACTGGTACTACACCCGCACGGTCGAGGGCCAGCAGTACGGCGTGCACTGCCGCCGGGCCGTCCGGGACGGGGAGACCGCGCCCCCGATCAGCGCCGACGGCGCCCCGCTGGACGGCGAGGAGGTGCTGCTCGACGGCAACCAGCTCGCCGAGGGGCACGACTTCTTCTCCCTCGGCGCGTTCGACGTCAGCCCGGACGGACGCTGGCTGGCCTACTCGGCGGACTTCGCCGGCGACGAGCGGTTCACCCTGCGGGTCAAGGACCTGAGCAGCGGCGAGGTGCTGTCCGACGAGATCCCGGACACCTTCTACGGCACCGCCTGGTCCACCGACGCCTCGACGCTCTTCTACGTCACGGTGGACGACGCCTGGCGGCCGAACCGGGTCTGGCGGCACGCGGTCGGCACCCCGTCGAGCGAGGACGTGGTGGTCCACCAGGAGGACGACGAGCGATTCTGGGTCGGCGTCGAGCTGACCCGCTCCGAGCGGTTCGTGGTCATCGACATCCACAGCAAGATCACCAGCGAGGTACGGGTCATCCCGGCCGCCAACGCCACCGGCGAGCCGGCGATCGTCGCCCCGCGGCGGCAGGGCGTCGAATACTCGGTGGAACACCACGGGCACCGGTTCCTGATCCTGCACAACGACGGCGCGGAGGACTTCGCACTGGCGTTCACCTCGGCGGACACGCCCGGCGACTGGACGCCGCTGATCGAGCACTCGCCGGGCACCCGGCTGGAGGCCGTCGACGCGTTCGAGAACCACCTGGTCGTCTCGCTGCGCAGCAACGGGCTGGCCGGGCTGCGGGTGCTGCCCGTCGGCGGTGGCGACCCGTACGACATCGACTTCCCCGAGCCGATCTACAGCGTCGGGTTGGAGACCAGCCCGGAGTACCGCACCAACGAGGTGCGGCTGCGCTACACGTCGCTCGTCACCCCCGACTCGATCTACGACTACGACCTGGTCACCCGGCAGATGGTGCTACGCAAGCAGAAGCCGGTCCGCCCGGGGCCGGACGGGCGGGCGTACGACCCGACCGACTACGAGCAGCACCGGGAATGGGCGCTCGCCGACGACGGCACCCGGGTGCCGATCTCGCTGGTCTGCCGGAAGGACACCCCGCGCGACGGTTCCGCCCCGTGCGTCATCTACGGCTACGGCTCGTACGAGTCGAGCATGGACCCCTGGTTCGCGATCCCCCGGCTCAGCCTGCTCGACCGGGGGGTCATCTTCGCCGTCGCGCACATCCGCGGCGGCGGCGAGCTGGGCCGCCGCTGGTACGACCAGGGCAAGCTGCTCGCCAAGCGGAACACCTTCACCGACTTCGTGGCCTGCGCCCGGCACCTGGTCAAGGCCGGTTGGACGGCCGGCGACCGCCTGGTGGCGCGGGGTGCGTCGGCCGGCGGCCTGCTGATGGGCGCGGTGGCCAACCTCGCTCCGGACGCGTTCGCCGGGATCGTCGCGCAGGTGCCCTTCGTGGACGCGCTCACCTCGATCCTCGACCCGTCGCTGCCGCTGACCGTCACCGAGTGGGAGGAGTGGGGCAACCCGCTCGACGACCCCGAGGTGTACGCGTACATGAAGTCGTACACCCCGTACGAGAACGTGGCCCCCGTCGACTACCCGGCCATCCTCGCGGTGACCAGCCTGAACGACACCCGGGTGCTCTACCACGAGCCGGCCAAGTGGATCGCCCGGCTGCGGGCCGTCGCTCCGCGGGGCGACTACCTGCTCAAGACCGAGATGGGCGCCGGCCACGGCGGCCCGAGCGGCCGCTACGACGCCTGGCGCGAGGAGGCGTTCATCAACGCCTGGATCCTCGACCGCCTCGGCCGAGCCTGAAAGGAGGGGTCCCTGTCAACGCCTGCGGCACAGCAGGGGCCCCTTCTTAACACTCACCCGGCGAGCGACGCCAGCACCGCCGGATCGACGTTGCCGCCGGTGACCACCGCGACGGTCCGCCCCGACGGCAGCTCGTCCCGGTGGAACAGGCGCGCCGCCACCGCCACGGCAGCGCTCGGCTCGACCACCAGCCGGGCCTCGCGGACCAGCCGGCCCATCGCCGCCGTGATCTCCTCCTCGGTCACCGTGACGATGCCGTCGAGGCGTTCCCGCAGGTGGGCCAGGGTCAGCTCGGACAGGTTGGTACGCAGCCCGTCGGCGCTGGTCCGGTAGGTCCGCTCGACGTCCCAGACCACCACCGCACCGGTGGCGAGCGAGTCGCGGGCGTCCGCGGCGAGCAGCGGCTCCACCCCGATGACCGCGGCCGACGGGCGCAGCGCCTTCACCGCCGTGGCGATCCCCGAGGAGAGCCCGCCGCCGCCCACCGGCACCAGCACCACGTCCACGTCGGGCAGGTCGGCGAGGACCTCCAGCCCGATGGTGCCCTGCCCGGCGATGATCCGCGGGTCGTCGAAGGGCGGCACCAGGGTGGCACCGGTCTCGGCGGCGACCCGCTCCGCCTCGGGCAGCCGGCGGGCCGGCGGGACGAACCGCACCTCGGCACCGAGCGCCCGGATCCGATCCACCTTGACCTGCGGCGCCCCCTCGGGAACGACCACCGTGCAGGGGACTCCGGCCGCCCGGGCCGCGTGCGCGAGGGCCTGACCATGGTTGCCCGACGAGTGGGTCACCACGCCCCGGGACCGGACGGCGGGGTCGAGCCGGGCCACCGCGTGGGTGGCCCCGCGCAGCTTGAACGACCCGACCGGTTGCAGGCTCTCCGGTTTCACCCACAGCTCGTCGTCCCACGGCACCGGCAGCAGCGGGGTACGCACCACCGTCCCGGCGATGTCGTCCGCGGCGGCTCGAACATCCTCGATCGAGATCAGCTCCATCCCCCCATCCTGCCCCGCCGCCGCGACGGTCCGCCGTCCCGCCGCGACGGTCCGCCGTCCCGCCGCCCGCCGCCCGCCGTCTGCCGTCTGCCGTCTGCCAAGATCGCCCTCGATCGTGGAAAGGCGTGGAGGCCACTACATCCACGATCGAGCGGGACCTTGCGACCGGGCGCCTAGACTGCGCGGGTGAGTGGGGGCGATGACGGGGAGCCGGGGACGGAACCCGGGGCGGGGCGGCGCGGGCCGACCTGGGTGATCCTCGCGGTGGTCACCGCCGCGCTGCTCGTCTGCTGCTGCTCGGCGCTGATCGGGCTGGCGGTCTCCTGGTCCGCCGGCCTCTTCGGCGGCCGCTGAGCCCCCCGCCGCGTCACGTCAGGTCGTCCGCTACTCCTCCCCGCCGTGCCGAACAGCAGGGATCGTCAGGTCGTCCGCAGTTCCTCCACTGCCGTGCTGGAGCGCAGGAAGAGCAGACCGACGCCGACGGTCACCAGCACCGCCACCAGGGCACCCCCCGCGAGCCACGCCAACTGCTCCACCGGTACGTCGGGAACCACGGTGATCTCGGGGACCCAGACCGTGCGGGTGTACCTGGCGGCCGTCGCCGGGTCGCCGCAGAGGGTGGCACCCGCGTTACAGACCTCCTGCGAGGAACCGCCGCTGCTCGGCGAGCCGAGGACGCCCCGGGCGAGCAGCAGGCCGACGGTCAGGGCGATGGCGATCGAGGGCACCGCCGGCGCGAGCGACTGCCAGAGGATGGACCGTCGGAGCGCGCCGCGCGGCACCCCGGTCGCGACCAGCGCCGCGTACTGGCGGCGGCGGGCGATGATCCCCTCCACCAGGGCGACCAGCAACCCGCCCGCCGCGATCACCACCGCCACCGCCACCGTCAGGTCGACCAGGTTCATCGTGCCGAGGTAGAAGTCGTCCGAGCCGCTCATCTCGCCGCCGGTGCGGCCGCTGAGTTCCACCGTAGCCATGAAGTAGGCGCGGAACCCGGCGGCCCCGGCCCCGAAGATGAGCGCGGCGAGCAGCGCGGCGAAGGTCCGGCTGCCCGCCCACGGGTCGGCCATCAGCCGACGGGCCGCCAGCAGCGCGGCGGGTTGCCGGGCGTACCGGTGCAGCAGCCGACCGGAGGTGTGGGAGATCCAGCCGGTGCCGGTGACCACCCCGATCATGGCGGCCAGTCCGCCGCCGACCAGCAGCGCCGGCAGCAGCCAGAGCGGCGGCTGGCTGTGCCGCCGTTCGTACCAGATCGCCACCGGTCGGACGGCGGCGAAGGCGGCCAGTCCCAGAATGATCAGCAGGCCGGGCCAGGGCCAGGGGCCCCGGGTCCGCACCTTCCGGACCACACCGAACGGGGTGGTCGCCACCCGGCGAAGCATCAGCGCGGTGATCAGCGCGGCGACCACCGGCAGCCCGAGCACCAGCACCGCCGCCCCGACGGTCGACGGGTACACGTCGGTGGGCAGCGGCAGCCGGCCCCGCTCGTCGGGCCGGTCCAGCAGCCGGTGGCCGGCCAGGTAGAGGCCCAGGCCGGCCAGCGCGCCGAGCAGGGTGGCCACTCCGGTCTCCGCCATGGCGACCCGGGTGACCTGGCCGGGGGTGGCCCCGGCCAGCCGGAGGGCGGCGAGCCGCCGGTCCCGGGCCGGAGCGCCGAGCCGGGCGCACTGCCCGGCCAACGCCAGCACCGGGATGGCCAGCAGCAGCAGTGCGAACGCCGTGCCGCCGCGCAGCCCCGGCTCCCGCAGCAGGGCGTTGGCGTACTGCTCCGACCAGCGGGCTTCGTTGCCGGCCGTGGCCGGCGGCGTCGGGATGGCCAGCACGGTCAGGGCGGCCAGGGCGGTGAGGATGGACAGGGTGGCGCTCAGTGCGGTCAGCGCCACCCTGGCCAGGTCGGTCCGGGTGCCGGCCAGCGCGAGCCGGAACACCGCGGTCGGCCTCATCGCCGGCCGCCCGGCACCGCGGCGTCGAGCCCCAGGCCCGAGTGGTCCACCATCCCGTCCCGCAGGGTCACCTCGCGGTCGGCGTACGCGGCGATGCGCGGCTCGTGGGTGATCAGCACGACGGTGGTGCCCTGCTCGCGGGCGAGCCGGACCAGTTGGGTGAGCACCTGCTCGCCGCTGAGCGTGTCCAGCGCGCCGGTCGGCTCGTCGGCGAAGAGCACCCGGGGCTCGGTGACCAACGCCCGGGCGGTGGCGCAGCGCTGCTGCTGTCCGCCGGACATCTCGCCCGGCCGGACGTCGGCGACCTCGGCCACGCCCAGCCGTTCCAGCCAGGTCAGCGCCGCCGTCCGCGCCTCTCGCCGCCCCGTGCCGGCGAGCAGCAGTGGAAGGGCGACGTTCTCCGCCGCGGTCAGCTCGGCAACGAGCTGACCGAACTGGAAGAGCACCCCGAAGTCGGTACGGCGTAACCGGGACCGGGCCGCCTCCGACCAGGTGTCGATGCGCTCACCCCGCCACGTGACCTCGCCCGCGTCGGGGCGCAGGATGCCGGCTAGGCAGTGCAGCAGCGTCGACTTGCCGCAACCGCTCGGCCCGGTGACGGCGACGACCTCCCCCTCCGCCACGGCGAGCGTCACGCCACGCAGGGCGGGCGTCCGGCCGTATGCCTTGACCACGCCGCGAGCTTCCAGATGTGTCACGAGTGCACCTCCCGGTGCCAGTCGGCGACCCGTTCCAGGGTGGTGTGCAGCCACCTCAGGTCGGCGTCGAGATGGTTGATCGCGAAGTCGGCCGCGATCACGTCGTCGAGGCTGGCCGAGGGGGCGGCCTTCACCGCGGTCAGTTCGCGGAGCCGTTCGGTGTGTGCCCGGCGCTGGGCGACGAGGTAGGACCGGGCCCGGTCGACGTCGGCGACCAGCAGCGCGACCACCACCTTGGCGAAGAGGGTGCTCGCCACGTGGGGCATGGGTGGCTCGACGGTGGCCAGCCACCGGTCGAGCGCGACCTGCCCTTCCCCCGTCAGCGCGTACGCCGTGCGGTCGGGACCACCCTCGCGCTCCTGGCCGGCCGGGACCACCAGGCCGTCCCGCTGGAGCCGGGTGAGGGTCGCGTAGACCTGCCCGAAGGCGAGCGGCCGGGCCCGGGGCAGCCGCTCGTCGTGGGCGCGCTTCAGCTCATAGCCGTGCCGGGCACCGCCGGCGAGCAGCCCGAGCAGGACGTGTTGTGTGGACACAGAGGCCACTATTCATTCAGCGAATAGTGATGTCAAGAACGGCCCGCGCGGCGTTTCGCCACGCGGGCCGGAGATTCTCAGTGCGTCCAGGCGGGATCTCGGCCGGTCCGGCCGAGAAGACGGTCCAGGTCGGTGGCGCCCGGGGCGGTGGACACCGGTTCGCCGAAGGCGCCCATCCGCTGGCCGGTGTCCCCCATCCGGTCCATGAAGCCGTGCCCGGTCACGAGCACCGCCGGTTCGACCTCGATCCGCTGCCCGGTCGCGCGGGCCAGGTCCCAGCCGTGCACGGTGAGGTCGATGAGGGCCATGTCGCCGATCGTCTCCTGCGGCAGCCCCATGCCGGGCGAGACACCCTCCAGCGCCGCCGGGTCCGACCACGCCTCGACCAGGCGGACGGACTCCGCGGCGAACCGGTCCCGCCAGCCCTCGGTCACGTGGTCGGTCTTGCCCGACCAGTCGACCTCTCCCCGACGGGCCATCTCCTGGAAGTTGACCACCACGTCGAACAGGTGGTTGAGCAGGCCGCGCACCGTGTACTCGGGGCACGGGGTGGGCAGGTCGAGCTGATCGTCGGAGATGCCGCGGACCACCGCCACCGTTCCGGGCGCGGCGACGGCCAGCAGCTCACTAGTCTTCGTGGTCATAGGGCCAGCGTATGAGGGCGGTCTTGAAGAAATGCGACACGAAACGCGGCGGGACAGCCGGGGCATCCTCGACCCCGGCCGGCTGCTGCGGCAGGTCCGCTTCCGCCGCCGGCTGCCCGCTCCGGCGCTGCGCCCGTACGTCGAGCACTACTGGCTGATCGACTGGGACCTGATTGAGCCCTTCGACCAGCACGTCGTGCCGCACCCGGCGGTCAACATGGTGTTCCAGGCCCGGGAGGGCGACCCGGAGACCGGCGAGATCGCCGGGGTCGGCACCGGCCTGTTCACCGTCACCCTGCACGGCGTCGGCCGGGTAACCGGGGTGCAGTTCCGCCCGGGTGGCTTCCGCCCGTTCTGGCGCCGGCCGGTGGCCGAGCTGACCGGGCAGCGCCGTCCGCTGCCCGCCGGACCGCCTCCCGCCCGCGCGGCGCCCGCCAAACCATTCACCGCCGGGCCGTTCACCGCCGACCCGTTCGCCGCCGGGCCGTTCACCGCCGACCCGTTCGCCGCCGGGCCGTTCACCGCCGGGCCGGTCTGCCCGGGTGGTGACGACGACCGGTGCCGCCGGCTGGACGACCTGCTCACCGGCTGGGGGCCGGTGCCGGACCCGCTCGCCGCCGAGGCCACCGGGCTGGTCGAGGAGATCCGCGCCGACCGGAGCATCCTGCGGGTCGACGACTTCGCCCGGCGGCATGCCGTCTCGATCCGGCGGCTCCAGCGGCTCTTCCTGGACCACGTCGGGGTCGGCCCCAAGTGGGTGATCCGGCGGTACCGGCTCCAGGAGGCCATCGAGCAGGCCGCCGCCGGGCCGGTGGACTGGTCGTGGGTCGCCGCCGACCTCGGGTACGCCGACCAGGCGCACCTGGTCCGCGAGTTCACCACGGTCGCCGGGGTCTCCCCAGCGGCGTACGCCCGCTCGCTGGCCGGCCGGGGCGGCGGGTGACGGCCGCGCCGACCCGGGTCAATGGCGGCGGACGGCGACCACCGCGATGTCGTCGCTGTTCTCCGGCGGTGCCAGCTCGACCAGCAGCCGCCGGCAGAACTGGTCGAGGTCGTCGTCCACCCGCACGGCGATCGCGCCCAACGCCGCGATCCCCTCGTCGATGGTGGCGTCCCGGCGCTCGATCAGGCCGTCGGTGTAGAGGACCAGCGCCGCCCCGGCCGGCAGCACGAACTCCAGGTCCGGCGGGCGGGGCGCGCGGACCCCGAGCAGCGGGACGGTCTGCTGCACGAACCGCACCCGCCCAGCATCGCTGACCAGCGCCGGCAGGTGGCCCGCGCTGGCCAGCCGGACCTGCCCGCTGCGCGGGTCGAGCAGCAGCACACAGATCGTGGCCAGCTCGTTCGGCAGCAGGACGCGCATCAGCTCGTTGACCCGCTCCAGGATCACCCCCGGTGGGTGCCCCTCGACCGCGTACGCCCGCACCGCGTGCCGCAGCTCGGCCATCACGGTGGCGGCGTGCAGCGAGTGCCCGGCCACGTCACCGATCGCCATCAGCAGATGACTGTCGAGCATCACCAGTTCGTAGAAGTCGCCGCCCACCTCGGTCCGGGCGCTCGCCGGCTCGTACCGGACGGCCAGGTCGAGGCCGGCGATCTCGGGCAGCCGGCGGGGCAGCAGGCTGCGCTGGAGGGTCACCGCGATCCGGTGCTCCTCGTCGAAGGAGCGCTGCGCCTCCGCCGCCGAGGCGATGGCCTGGGCGAGCTGCACCAGCACCGGCGTCCGGACGGTCTGGGTTGCGGTGGGCACCGCCACGTAGAGCGGGGGCCGGTCCTCGCGCAGCCGGGCGGCGGCCACGGTGAGGGTGTCCCCGGCCGGCCAGCCGACCAGGTCCCAGTTGCCCGGATCGTCCAACCGGACCGTGGTGCCGATCGGCACTCCCGCGTCGGCCACCGTCCAGGACGCCACCGCCGGCGGCGCGTCCGGTCCGGCGACCACCCCGGCCAGGCAGTTTCCGTCGGAGGCTTCCGCGATCACCGCCGCCGGGCTCTTGAAGATCCGCGCCGCGCCGGCCGCCGCCGCTTCCAAAAGCCGGACGAAGTTCGGCGTGGCGTGCATCCGGACGGTGGCGTCGGCCAGCGCGGCCAGCCGCTCGGCGAGCAACTCGGCCCGTCGCCGGGCCGCGCCGTCCTCCAGCGTCATGCTTCGCTCGTGGGGAGGATCACCCTGACGGTGCTGCCCCGACCGGGTTCGGTGAGGTCGGTGCGGTCGGCCAGGCCCCGCTGCCGTTCGCCCGCCATGGCGACCTCCTGAACCTCGGCCGGGGCGGACTCTATCACCGGAGCGGGCCGCGCTCCTTGTCTCAGGACAAAGAAATGATCGCGGCGTCGCTGTCGGTTCCCGTTCTGCGTATCACCCGCTTCGTGGGATACCGTTCCACCGAACACGGGAGGTCGGCGAATGTCCCTGACGGTGCAGACGGAACAGCGCGACGAGGTCGTCGTCGTGTCGGTCGCGGGCGAGCTGGACATGGCCACGGCACCGCAGCTCCAGGACCAGATCACGGACCTGCTGGACAAGGGGCGCAACCGCCTCGTCTTCGACCTGGCGGAGCTGTCGTTCTGTGACTCGACCGGGCTGTCGGTGTTCGTCCGGGCCAAGAACAGCTGCGACGAGACCGGCGGCGTGGTCCGGCTGGCCGCCCCGCAACGCGGTGTGCTCCGCATCCTGGAGGTCAGCGGCCTCGTCGAGGTGCTGCACACCTACCCGACGGTCGAGCAGGCGGTCGCGGGCAACCCGACACCGGCCTCCTCCTGACCGTCGCCGGCCAGGAGCTCGTCCTCGATGTAGCGGGGGCGGGCGATCACCAGACCCGCCGCCGTCTGCATGCCGAGGGCCGCCAGCAGGAAGCCGATCGGCGCGGTCCAGCCCCCGGTCACCTCGTAGAGGATGCCGACCAGCAGCGGGCCGAGCGCCGCGATGAGGTACCCGGTGCTCTGCGCGAAGGCCGACAGCGCCACCGTGCCCTCGGCGGTCCTGGCCCGGAGCCCGATGGTGGTCAGGATCAGCGGGAACGCGCCCTGGCCGAGGGCCAGCAGCAGCACCCAGAGCAGCGCGTAGCCGTGTGGCGCGACGGCCAGACCGAGGTACGCGACGGTGGAGAAACCGGTCAGCGAGAGCACCAGCGGGCGCAGCGTCCCCAGCCGGCCGGCCAGAGCCGGCATCAGCAGCGCCACTGGCACGCCGAGCGCGGTCACCCCGGCGAGCAGCAGCCCGGCGGCCTCGGGCGCGTACCCGGCGTCCCGGAAGAGCTGGGCCAGCCAGCCCATGATCGCGTACCCGCTGAGCGACTGCGCCCCGAAGTAGACGGCCATGGCCCAGCCGAGCCGGGTCCGCGCCGGCCGTACCCGGGCCGGGGCCGCGGCGACCGCCGCCGAGTTCGCCGCCCGCCGCGCCGCCTGGGCGCGCAGCGCCAGCGGCACCCAGGGGAGTACGGCCACGGCGGCCAGCCCGGCCCAGACGCCGAGGCCGACCCGCCACGAGCCGAAGGCGTGCGCCACCGGCACCGCCGAGGCCGCGGCCACCGTCGTGCCCATGGTCAGCGACATCGTGTACGCCCCGGTGACCAGCCCGGTGCGGTGCGGGAAGTGCTGCTTGACCAGCATCGGCAGCAGGATGTTCGCGATCGCGATGCCGGACAGGGCGAGCGCGCTGGTGAGCACGAAGACCGCCGCCGAGTCGGTGACCACCCGGAGCACCTGCCCGACGGCGAGCGCCACCATGGCCAGCACCAACACCCGGGCGGCCGGCCAGCGGCGGACCAGCCACGGGGTGAGCGCGCCGAGCCCGGCGAAGGCGATGGTGGGCAGGGTGGTGACGAGGCCGGCCATGGTGCCCGAGAGGCCCAGGCCGGTGCGGATCTCGTCGAGCAGGGCGCCCAGACTGGTCACCGCCGCGCGCAGGTTGAGCGCGACCAGCAGCATGCCGACCAGCACCAGCACGCCGCCGGTGGCCGGGGTGACCGGGCGCGCGGGCTCGGCCGCGGCGGGGGTCGGTCCGGGCGCCACGGTCAGGGTCGTCCCGTCAGCGGGCGCGTCGGTGCAGCTGGTTGGCGGGGTCATGACCTCCAACCTACAATCATGGGATGAATTTCGGGAGGAGTTGTAACCCGTGACACGTGCCCTCGACTCCGTCGCCGTGCCCCCGCGCGGCCACCGGGTACGCCAGACGATCGAGCAGCTCCGGGCCCGGATCCTCGGCGGTGAGTGGCCGGTGGGCGGACGCATCCCCACCGAGCCGCAGCTCGTCGCCGCGCTCGGCGTCGGACGCAACACCGTCCGGGAGGCGGTCCGCGCACTGGTGCACGCCGGGGTGCTGGAATGCCGCCAGGGCTCCGGGACGTACGTGGTGTCGACCGATGAACTGGCCCCGGTGGTGGCCCGCCAGCTCACCGACGACCGGATGGCCGAGGTGGTCGAGGTCCGCCGCGCCTTCGAGGTGGAGGCGGCCCGGCTCGCCGCGCTGCGGCGTACCCCGGAAGACCTGGCGGCGCTCGACGCCGTGCTCGCCGCCCGCGAGACCGCCTGGCGATCCGGCCGGGTGGACGAGTTCGTCGAGGCGGACGCCGCGCTGCACAGCGCGGTCGTGGCCGCCGCCCACAACGGCATGCTGGCGGAGCTGTACGCGTCGGTCGGCGCCGCGCTGCGCAGCACTGTCGCCCAGGCGATGGGTGACGCGCTGGAGCCGGAGCGGTACGTCGACCACGGCCGGCTGGTCGACGCGATCCGGGAAGGTGATCCGGCGCAGGCTGCCATCGAGGCCGGCGCTTTCCTGGAGCCCCCCTCCGGGGCATAGGTTGTCCCGGACGAGATACCGGACAGCACGGGAGAGCGGATGCTCAAGGGCTTCAAAGACTTCATCATGCGCGGCAACGTCATCGACCTGGCGGTCGGTGTCGTCATCGGTGCCGCGTTCACCGGCCTGGTCTCGGCCTTCACCAACTCGTTCCTGAAGCCGATCATCAAGCTGGTCGGCGGCGGCGAGGACCAGTTCGCAGGGGCCTGGGAGATCAGCAAGGGCAACTTCGTGGACTGGGCCGCCTTCGTCAACGCGGCGGTCACCTTCCTGATCACCGCCGCGGTGCTCTACTTCCTCGTGGTGTTCCCGATGAACAAGCTCGCCGAGCGGCGCAAGCGCGGCGAGGAGCCGCCGCCGGCGGCCCCCAGCGAGGAGGTCAGGCTGCTCACCGAGATCCGGGACGCGCTGCTCGCCGGCAACCAGGCCACGCCGGCCCAGCGGGGCGCGCTGGACGACGTGCTGGGCCACCGGCAGGAGCCGCCTGCCCCGCGCTGACGCACCGCCCGCACCCGGCCCCTGTGGGAATCCCACGGGGGCCGACGTGTGTCGAACACATGTTCGATAGAGTCCGGGGCATGGAGCAGCGCAGGCACTGGTGGAACGGGAAATGGGGGCGGCTGGCCCGGCGGGACGTCTTCCTGCGGGTGGACGGCGACCGCTGGCACATCGAGCAGCGCGCCGGCGGCGCCGAGGGGGTCTCCCGGTTCTACGAGTACGGCAGCGTTGACGAGGCGGAGAACACGGTCCGGGCACTGATGGAAGGGCCGGACACCTGGCGCGAGCTCTCACCCCGCCCGCCGAGCGGCTGGGCCCCGCCCGTTTAGCGCCGGGCCGGCCCGGGAACCGCTGCCTGCATGAGCCAGGAGACCATTTCCCGGGTCACCACGGGTATGCGAGTGGTCGACTCGACCGGCGCCCAGGTCGGCACCGTGGATCTCGTTCAGCGCGGCGACCCGAACGCGGTGACCGTGCAGGCGCCCGCCCCGGTGGACCCGGGCAGCAGCCTGGACGAGCTGATCGAGTCGGCGGCGGTCGAGGAACCGGACGTCCCCGCCGACCTGGCCGCCCGGCTGCTGCGTACCGGCTACCTGAAGGTCTGCACCGAGCTGGTCCGGACCGGCGCGGTCTACGTGCTGGCCGACCGGATCGCCGCCGTCACCGACCAGGGCGTACGCCTCGACGTCCCGGCCGCGGAATTGCCCGAGGAGGAATGACCGGCCCGGGACCTCCTCGAGTGATCCACTCCATGTGCCGCAAACGGCGGTCTCCGCGGCCTCCGAGACCACCACATTCCGCACACGGAGTCGATCAAAGGCGCGTCGCGGGGACCGGCTCCCCCGCCGGCCGCTCCGCCACCGGCGACGTCGGCCGCTCCGCCATCGGCGACGTCGGCCGGTCCGCCATCGGCGACGTCGGCCGGTCGGCCGAGGACGGCGGTGTCGCACGGCCGGTCCGGCGGCGGAAGAGCAGGAGCATCAGCCAGCCGGCGACCAGGCCCCAGAACGCGCCGCCCACCCCGAGCAGGCTCACCCCGGAGGCGGTGACCACGAAGGTGACCACCGCCGCCTCCCGGGCGTCCGGCTCGGCGACGGCCGCGGAGACCGCGCCGGCCAGCGCGCCGAGCAGCGCCAGTCCGGCCACCGCCTCGACCAGGACCGGCGGCGAGAGCAGCACCAGGGCGGTCGCCACGCCGGCGCCCAGGCCGAGCAGTGCCATGCCGATGCCGGCGGTGACCGAGGCGATCCAGCGCCGCTCCGGGTCGGGGTGGGCGTCCGGGCCGGCGGCCAGGGCGGCGGTGATCGCGGCCAGGTTCACCGCGTGCCCGCCGGCCGGGGCGCCGAGCGCGGTGGCGAGCCCGGTCGCCCGGAGCGCGGAGCCCAGCGGGGCCCGGTAGCCGTAGCCGGCGAGGACGGCCGTCCCGGGCACGTTCTGCGCGGCCATGGTGACCAGGAACAGCGGCAGCGCGAGGCCGAACACCGCGGGCAGCGTCCAGGTCGGTGCGGTCAGCGCGACGGTCGGGGCGAGGTGCGCCCGGACCGGCCCGGAGGTGGTCAGCGCGATCGCCACCGCCGCCACGGCCAGCGCGCCCGGCACCGCCCAGCGGCGGGCGAACCGGTGCAGCACCAGCCAGGCGAGCACCACCGGCCCGGCCAGTCGGGGCACCTCGACCAGGGCCCGGACCGGCGCGGTGCACAGTGGCAGCAGCACTCCGGCGAGCATGGCGCTGGCGATCGGGCCGGGGATCGCGGCGACCGCCCGGCCGAGCGCCGGGACCAGTCCGGCGGCGGCGATCAGCAGGCCGGTGAGCAGGAACGCGCCGACGGCCGCCGGCCAGCCGCCGGGCACGGGGCCGGTGGCGACCAGCAGCGCCGCGCCCGGGGTGGACCAGGCGATCGCCAGTGGCAGCCGGTGGCGCAGCCCCAGCCAGACCGCGCAGCAGCCGGTGGCGACGCAGAGCGCCAGCAGGCCGGAGGCCGCCTGCGCCTGGTCGGCGCCGACCGCACGCAGCCCGGCGAGCACCACCGTGAACGAGCTGGCGAAGCCGACGAGGGCGGTCACGACCCCGGCCAGCACGGGTTGGAGTCGACCGGTCATGCCTTCCTCCCGCGGGTTGCGGTCCGCGCCGCCGTTGCGGCGGCCGCACCGTTCCGTTTACGGAACGGTGCGATGTAGCACCATAGCCGGATGGCAGCAGCCCCACCAGACCGGGACCCGACAGCCGACACGGGGGCCGGGGCGGTCGGACGCCAGGTCCGCGCCCTCCGCGAGGAGCGCGGGATGTCCCTCTCCACGCTGGCCCGGCTGGCGGGCGTCGGGAAGGCCACCCTCTCCGGACTGGAGAACGGCACCCGCAACCCGACCCTGGAAACCCTGTACGCGGTCACCGCGCAGCTCGGCGTACCGCTCACCGCCGTACTCTCCGCGGCGGCGGCGGAACCCACGGTCAGCGGCGCGGCGGTCAGCGCCACCCTGCTGGAGGTCTTCACCGAGGCCGACGCGACCTACGAGCTGTACCGGATGCGGGTCACCCCCGGGCCCGGCCAGCTCTCCCCCGCGCACCAGTCCGGGGTGACCGAGCACGTCACCGTCTTCGCGGGCGTGCTGCGGGCCGGGCCGGTGGATGCCCCGCTGACCGCCGCGGCCGGTGGCCACCTGCGCTGGACCTCCGACGTACCGCACAGCTATGCCGCGGTCGGCGACGAGGAGGTGCACGCCAGCCTGCTGCTGCGTTACCCGCGCCGCTGAGCCCGGCACCGGCCACTGCGGAGAGCCGGTGACTCGATTGTTGATGAAAGACGGCAGCAGTTCTTTCAGCGGACGGGCACCTCGGTAGAGACGGGGAGCGGGTCTTCTTGGCAAGCTTGTCCCATGACGCTGATCCTCCGCTCGGCCATCCGCAACGACGTCGGCCTCGTCCGGACCAACAACGAGGACTCCGCACTCGCCGGTGACCGCCTGGTGGCGGTGGCCGACGGGATGGGCGGGCTGCCCGCCGGCGAGGTGGCGAGCGAGATCGTCATCCGGATCCTGGACGAGCTGACCCCGCCGACCACCCCCGACGAGGCCGCCGACGCGCTGCGTGCCGTGGTGAGCGCCGCCAACCAGCGCATCCGGGACGCCATCGCGGTGGACCCGGCCCGCGAGGGCATGGGTACGACGTTGACCGCCGGCCTGCTCGCCGGCGACGCCCTGGTCCTCGCCCAGGTCGGCGACTCCCGCTGCTATCTGCTGCGCGACGGCGAGCTGTCCCAGCTCACCCGGGACGACACCTTCGTGCAGGCGCTGGTCGACCAGGGCGCGCTCTCCGCCGACCAGGCCCGGCACCACCCGCAGCGTTCCCTGGTCACCCGCGCCGTGCAGGGTTCCGACACACCGCCGGCCATCGGGGTGCTGACCCTCGTCCCCGGCGACCGGCTGCTGCTGTGCAGCGACGGCCTGTCCGACTATGTGGAGGATGCGGCCATCGCCACGACGCTCGCCACGTACACCGACCGGCAGCAGTGCGGCGAGCAGTTGGTCAAGCTCGCCCACCAGGCCGGCGCGCCGGACAACGTCACCGTCGTGGTGTCCGACGTCGCCGCGGGCTGAACCGGCCGCCCGTCGCAGCACGGGCGGCGTCTACCTAGCTAGATAGTTGTGCCATCTAGATAGTGGCGCTACCCTTCCGTTCCGTGGAGATCGAGCGGCGGGGTCAGTGGTTGCGCGGGGTGCTCGACCTCTGCGTCCTCGGCCTGTTGCGCGACCGCGAGTCGTACGGCTACGAGCTGGCCCAGTCGCTCGACGCGGCGGGCATCGGCCCCATCCAGGGCGGCACCCTCTACCCGGTGCTGCTGCGACTGCAACGCGCCGGCCTGGTCACCGCGCTGTGGCGCGAGGGGGCGAGCGGCCCGGCCCGCAAGTACTACCGGATCACCGACCACGGACGGGCCGCCCTGAGCCGGGGCGGGCACGACTGGACGGCGTTCGTGACGCCGGTGACCGCCATCGTGACGGGAGGAGTCGACGGGTGAACGCCGACCAGTGGCTACACACGTTCGGGGCCGAGCTGCGGCGGCGCCGGGTGGCGAGCGAGGACATCCGGCACGTGGTCGCCGAGGCCGCCACCCACCTGCGGGACAGCGGCGGCGACCCGTGGGCCGTGTTCGGCCCGCCGGACCGGTACGCCGCCGTGATCGCCGACAGCATCGGCACCCGCCCGGGCCCCCGCCCCGGTCCGGTCCGGCTGCACGCCGAGGGCATCACCAAACGCTACGGCCGGCGGACCGTGTTGCGCGACGCCGGGTTGACCGTCCGAGCCGGGCAGATCGCGGCGGTGGTCGGCGCCAACGGCTGCGGCAAGAGCACCTTCCTGCGGATCTGCGCCGGCCTGGAATCCCCCGACGGCGGGCAGGTTACCGTGTCCGGCCGGCTGGGCTACTGCCCGCAGCAGGGCGGCACCGCCGACTTCCTCCTGCCGGACGAGCACTTCGTGCTGATCGGCGCCGGCCAGGGCCTGGGCCGGGCCGGCGCCCGCCGAGCCGGGCAGGTCGCGGCCCGCCAACTCGGCTGGGAGTCCGACGAGCCGGTGCTCACCCGGCGGCTCTCCGGCGGCACCCGGCAGAAGCTCAACCTCACCCTGTCCACCCTGACCGAGCCGGACGTGCTGCTGCTCGACGAGCCGTACCAGGGCTTCGACCGGGGCTCCTACGTCAACTTCTGGGACCAGCTCCTGCGGTTGCGGGACGAGGGCCGGGCCATCGTCGTGGTGACCCACCTGCTCAACCAGCTCGACCGGGTCGACCTGGTCCTCGACCTCACCCCCGCCAGATCGGGAGGCCGTCCGTGAACCCACTGCTGACCGTCGCCGAGATGACCCTGCGGGAGCTGATCCGCCGCCGGGGCGTACTCCTGTTGCTGCTCCTCATGCCGCTCGCCTTCTACCTCATCCGCCGCGACGCCTACATCGGGCAGTCGGTACGCGCGCTGCTGCTCGGGATCAGCTGGGCGGTGAGCACCGCGGCGCTCTTCGCCACCGGCGCGGCCCGTGAGCTGGAGCCCCGGCTGCGGCTCGCCGGATACCGGCCGCACGACATCTACCTCGGGCGGATGCTCGGCCTCTGGGCGATCGGCGTCGCCATCGCCGTGCCCTTCTTCGCGCTCATCGCCGTCGACGCGTCCGGCCTCCGGTACGGCGGGGTGGCGGCCGCGATGCTCTGCGCCGTCGCGGTGGCCGCGCCCTTCGGCATGCTGATCGGCGCGGTGCTGCCGCGCGAACTGGAGGGGACCCTGCTGCTGCTCACCGTGGTGGCGGTGCAGATGCTGATCGACCCGGCCGGCACCGGCGCCCGGCTCACCCCGTTCTGGTCGGCCCGGGAGATCGCCACCTGGGCGGTCGACCACACCGACGACGGCTACCTGGCCCGGGGGCTGGTACACGCGGTGGTGGTGACCGCCGTACTGGTCCTCGCGGTGGCGGGCGTGTCCACCGCCCGGCTGCGCCGCCGTCGGCACGTACGGCACCTGCCGGTGACCTGACCGGACCGGCCAATCCGGTTGCGCCGGTCGCCCCGGCAGGTTGGGATGAGCAGATGATCATCCGCCGGTTGGCCGCCGAGGAGCGCCTGACCCACAGCTTCCCGCTCCAGGCGTACGCGTTCGAGGCGTCGCCGATGGCCGCGTCCCGAATCGACGAGTTCCGCGAGTACCTGCCGTACCAGACGGGCAACCGGACGCTGGTCGTCGAGGAGGACGGTGGCGCGACGGCCGCCGCCACGGCGATCCCGATGCGGCAGAACCTGCGTGGTCGCGTCCTGCCGATGGCCGGCGTGGCCGGGGTGGCGACCCACCCGCTGGCCCGCCGGCGTGGCCACGTCCGGGCGCTGCTGCATCAGCTCCTCGACGAGATGCGGGCGGAGGGGCACGCGCTGACCGCGCTGTACCCGTTCCGCGCCTCCTTCTACGAGCGCTTCGGCTATGTCGGGCTGCCGCACCGGCGTAGCGCCGTCTTCTCTCCGGCCGACCTGGCCCCGCTGCTCCGGGCCGAACTGCCCGGCGAGCTGGTCTGGGAACGGACCGGCGCTGGCTACGAGAGGTGGCGCGCGTACACCGAGCACTGCCTGCACCAGCGACACGGGTTCGCGATCTTCCCCGACTTCCGGGCCGTCGGCCTGCGCGACCGGGACGACCGCTGGCTGCTCACCGCGGTACGCGACGGCGCGACGGTCGGCGCGGTCACCTACCGCATCGACGACCACGGCGGCGAGCTGATCGCCGACGACCTGCTCGCCGACGACCCGTACGCCCGCGCGTCGCTGCTCCAGTTCTTCGCCCGCCACGTCGACCAGGTGGACCGGATCCGCGTCCACCTGCCCGTCGACGAGTTGCCCGAGCTGTGGCTGACCGACCTGGCGGTGCACGTCGAGGCGCGGGTGTCCCGGCCCGGGTCGTCCGCCCCGATGGCCCGGCTGCTCGACCTGGACGCGCTCGCCGGTCTGCCGGCCGGAGCCGGCCGGGTCAATGTCGAGCTGGTCGGTGACCGGTGGCTCGCCGGCACCCACCTGCTCGACGGCACCACCGGCCGGCTGGAGGTGTTGCCCGGAGATTCCGCCGGTGCGGGCACCGTCCCGACCGCGACGCTCACCGCCGCCGGGCTCTCCGGCCTGGCGTACGGGGTGCTGGACCCCGCCGAGGTCGCCATCCGGGGGCTCGGCGAGATCCCGGCGGAAGCCGCCACCGAGCTCCGCCGCCTCTTCCCCCGCCAGCTCCCATATCTCTTCGCCGACTTCTAACCCCCCCACCCCCGCCCCCCGAAACCCCAAGATCCACGCAGATTCACGGAAACTGTGGCCTCCGAGCGCCGGAAGGCCACTCTTTCGGCGAAAGTGCGGCCTGTATGGACGGGCGGGGGCGGTGGCTTAGGGGTGGGTTAAGGATGTGGCGGAAGGTCGTGCGGGAGCTGGTGGGCTCCTAGCATCGGGCGGTGCGTATCAAGTCGCTCGTCGTCCTGTTCGTCCTCGGGATGGGGGCCGCCGCGCTGCCCGCGTGCGGCTCGACCGATCCGGCCGGTTCCCGCGCGGCACCGGTCGGCGCGACCGGATCCGCGGCCGCTCCGGCGGTCACCCCGACGGCCGGCCCGGCCGCGCGGGCCGCACTCGGCGCCGCGCAGCCGAGCGCCACCCCGTCGGCGTCCCCGTTCCGGGCCGGCAACCCGGGTGGTGGTGCCGCCGTGCCGGCCGAGGCGCGGGCGGTGGACACCGCACGCCCGACCCGTACGGTCGGCTCCGGGACCGCCGCGAGCTGCACCTCCGAGGCGGTGGTGAAGGCCGTCGCGGCCGGCGGGATCATCACCTTCGACTGCGGCCCGGCGCCGGTGACCATCCGGATGAAGGCCACCGCGAAGGTGGTCAACTCGCACGGGCCGCGGATCGTGCTGGACGGCGGCGGCAAGGTGACCCTGAGCGGCGGTGGCCAGCGCCGGATCCTCTACATGAACACCTGCGACCAGGCCCAGGGCTGGACCACCTCGCACTGCCAGAACCAGGACCACCCGCAGCTCACCGTGCAGAACCTGACCTTCGCCGCCGGCAACTCGACGGGCGACCGCACCGAGGGCGGCGGAGGCGGCGCGATCTTCGTACGGGGCGGCCGGTTCAAGGTGGTCAACACCCGGTTCGTCGACAACCGTTGCGACAGGACCGGGCCGGACCTGGGCGGCGCCGCCCTCCGGGTGCTCAGCCAGTACGAGAACAAGCCGGTGTACGTGGTGAGCAGCACCTTCACCGGCGGGGTCTGCGCCAACGGCGCGGCGACCAGCAGCATCGGCGTCTCCTGGACCGTGCTGAACAGCGTCTTCCGCGACAACCGGGCGGTCGGCGCGGGCGCCAACCCGGCCCGGGGCGGCACCTCCGGTGGCGGCAGCGGCGGCGCGATCTACTGCGACGGCAACGAGTTCACCGTCCGGATCGCCGGCACGATCATCGAGGGCAACCGCGCCAACGAGGGCGGTGGCGCGATCTTCTTCGTCAGCAACAACCGGACCGGGACCCTGCGGATCGAGCACTCGACCCTGCGCCGCAACCCCAGCCAGGGCTTCGAGACCCGGGGCTTTCCCGGCATCTTCTTCCTCGGCGCCCGCCCACCCACGGTGACCGCCTCCACCCTGACCTGAGCCGATGAACCCCTGCGCCACGAAGCGATTAGTTCACTACGGAGAGTAATCCGATGGTGCATGCAAGTGGGGTTGACGGCACCGGCAAGTCGCCTCGCCCAGAGTGCCGCAATCATGACTTTGCGACGTACAACCAGGTGGACTTCTTGATCATTGATCTCTGCGAAGATTGTGGACGGTGAGACATCTACATTCGCTCCTCCCCACGGATAGTAATTGGTGAACCGAGGGTGACGAGGGGGAATGATGAACGAAGCGCTGCCGGATCCGCTCTCCGGATACGAGGTGATGGCTGCCGCACTAGCCGTCGCTGGCACGACGGCAGGGTTGGTACGGGCCTACGTCGCGCACCGGACACGGTTACACGAGGAGCGCGAGGCGTCGACACGCACCGCAGCCCGGGTGACCGGGCTGATAAGGCTCGCAGAGGCCGACCACGACGTGGTGCGGATCGTGGAGCGTGATCGTGACGGGCATCGTGAGGTGGAGCTGGGTGGCCGCAGCACACCGAGGTACGACGACTCCAGGGAGGCCGCGTGATCGGGGTGGAGGGCACCGCCGCCCTGATACCGGAGCCGGCCGACAGCGAGACGGCGCGAAAGGCGGAGGCCGCGCGCCTCAAAGCCGAGCATGACCAGGAATTCGAGGTTTTCGCCGAGAACAATTACCACACAGTGGAGCGAATCCTCAGGGCGGGGTGCTGGGACCGTGAGGTGGTCCAGGACGCTCTCAACGAGGCGTACCTACACGCGCGAGTCCAGTGGCCCAAGCTCCGTACCTACGCCGAGCCGATCGGCTGGGTGATCATCACGGCCCGGAACAAGATCCGCAAGGAGCGTCAACGACGTCAGCGGGAAGCGGCGGTAGCGCCCGAAGACCTGCCACCAGCGCCGCACCCGGACATCGCCGACGTGTGGGAGGCACAGGAGACGCTACGGACATGGTTGCACCAACTCCCGTCGAGGCATGCCGAGGTGTTTCAGATGTCCCGCGAGGGGTTCTCCAACCAGGAGATTGCCCGGGTCCTCGGATTGGCCGAGAACAGCGTCCGCTCCTACAAACTCGCCGCGAGAAGGCGGCTGCGCGAACTGGCCGAGGAAGCCGGCTACACGGACTCGGAAAGCCGTCGGCGCCGGGGAGGCAGTCGTGGATCTCGATGACATTCTGGCGCTGGCCGAAACAAGCCAGCCCAGCCCTCTGGAACTCGCCCGCGCACGCCGCGTCGCCCGGGCGACTCAGGGCCAGTACGACCTCTCACTCGCCGAAGGGTACGAGATCATTGTCGACACCGATCTCGCCGACCCGTTGACCGCGGATATCGACGAGGCGACCAGAGTCGCGCGCGCCGCACAGCTGGCGAAGCTGGGCACGATCACCTGGACGACCGGTTGCGGTAAGACCGAAGGTTTCGGACGCCTCTTCTGGTCGGACGAAATGGCAATGATCTTCGGCCACGCGCCGGGAACGCTGCGCCTCACCCCCGAGACGCTTGTCAAACTCGTTCATCCCGCAGATGTGGAGATGGTTCGCAGTGCTGTCGAAACGGCATGGGAACGGCGCCATCCCGGCGAGGTCACCTTCAGGGTGATCCAGCCGGCCGGCTGCGTCCGCCACGTGCACTGCCACATCGAGATACTCACCACCGCGGGCGAGCCGTCGGGGATCATCGCCACCGGAAATGATGTCACCGCACTTGAGCTTGTCCGGCAAGAGCGCCGCCGGCTCGCCACCCGCAGCGAGATGCTCTGTGCCGACCTGGCCATGCAGGACATCGTGACCGGACTGCCGACCCGCGGCTACCTCATCGACGAGGTCGATCGAGCACGCCGTACCACCGGCGGAGCACTTGTCGTCGTGGCGACCGAACCCGCCACTCGGCTACCCGATGCGCTCACCGACGAGGATCACGACCAGTTGACGGCGGCGGTCGCCCGGCTCCTGCGCACGATCGTCGGGGATGAGGTGACCTGTGGGCTGGTCGGCTCCGGCCTGTGGGGCGTGCTCCATGCCCCGGCCGACGAGCACGCGGAAGCCGCCGAAACCCTGGCGGCCCGGATCATCGACACGTTCCGACGCCATCTGTTCAGTGTCCGGCGGAAAACTCTGCGCCTCAACACGTGGGCGGGCTTGGTACATTTCGGCAGCGGCGTTTCCGCCACCGGGTTCGACCTGCTCATCGATGGCGAGCACGCGGCCCGCGACGCGCGCCGCAACGGCAGCCCGATCACCATTCTCGATCAGCCCGTTGCCGACAAGGATCGGACAGACCGCTGCCGTTCCCGGGTACGGCGTGCGGTGTCGGCCAACAGGTTCGCGCTCTATGCCCAGCCCATCGTCGACCTCCGCCTCAACGAGGTCACTCGCCACGAGATCCTCCTGCGAATTCGCAGCGATACCGGCGAGTCCGTCGCACCTTCGGCTTTCCTCGACATGGCCGAGCGTGTCGGCGAGATCCTCACGGTGGACAAGTGGGTCATCGACCATGCCCTGGAACTGATCGGCCGGGGAGCCCAGACCTCCCACTACCAGGTCAATATCTCTGGCAAGTCGCTCGCCGACCCCGGCCTGCTCAACTACGTGACCGAGGCGATCAACCGGCACGGAGTGAAGCCGGAATGCCTGACCTTCGAGATCACTGAGACGACTCTCATCGAGAACCGTAACGAAGCCCTGGCCTTCGCCACGGGGATCAGGCAGATCGGCTGTCACCTCGCGCTCGACGACTTCGGTACGGGATACGCCGCCCTTGCTCATCTGAAATACCTTCCGGTGGACCTGGTCAAGATCGATGGAGTGTTCGTCGTCGATCTCTGCCGGTCGGCTACGGACCAAGCCGTCGTGTCGAAGCTGGTGGAGCTGTGTCACACACTCGGTATCAGTGTCGCTGCTGAATATGTCCAGGACGACGCGACCATCGAACTTCTGAAGAGCTGTGGGGTCGACTTCGCCCAGGGCTACGCGACCGGAAGACCTGAACCGATAGCGGTAAGCCCAGGGCAGCAGGTGCAGACGATCGAACTCGAACTGGGGTTTCCGCCGCAGCACACCGCCATGGGCTAGCAGAGGGCCATGGGATGAACCAGTCAGTCCGGTCTGCGGCCATGACACGGGGCGGCCCGGCTGCACCCGTACGACCCGCGCCAGTCGTTCACGGCTTCACCGCTCCGTCACTGTCCGCAGCTCCTCGTCCTGGTCGGGGAGGCTCATACGCCGCGAATCCCCGCGCGGCGGACTCGGTCTGCCCGGACTCCAGGAGCGGCTCGGCATGCTGGGCGGCACGCTCACCGCTGGGCCGCGCCGGCCCCGCGGGTGGCGGCTGGTCGGGTGCCTTTCCCGTGGCCTGCTGCCTTCCCCGCGCGTGCCAGACCCAGGCTGTTCGCGCGTACCCGATCGTGGCCGCGACCTGGTCGGCGGTGGCGGCCACGCCACACCGGATCTGCGACAAGTGGCAGGCTTGCCAGCATGCGTAAGAAGTCCGCCGCGACGGGCTTCAGTTCGTCGGTGCCGGGCTGACCGGTGCGCAGGCGGTCAGCGCCTCCTTCGTCTTCGCGTCGGACGGGTCGAGATTGTCCAGATTGACGCCGCGCCCGTTGAGGCAGGTGCGGTAGGCCGTGTCACGCCCGTCGCCCTGGCCGGCGCCCGGCCCGGCCGAGCCGCCGGGCCCGCCCCACCCGCCGGGCCGTCCGGTCGGCATCAGCGACGAGCACGCCTCCTGCGCCTTCTGCCAGGTGGCCTCGTCGACATCCGCCGGCCGGCCCATCCCCGGGAACCCGCGTCCCCCGCCACCGGAGGGTCGAGCCGTCGGGAAACCGGAGGGCCGGTCCGTCGGGAAGCCGGACGGCCAGGCGGTCGGGAAGCCGGACGGCCGATCGGTCGGGAAGCCGGACGGCCGCTCCCTGGGAGAGCGGTCCGGGCCGGCCGAAGGCAGGGTGATGCCGTTGTCGCGCAGGCAGTTCTGGTACGCGGCGAAGGCGTTGTTCCCTTCGCCGCCGGTCGCGGCGGTGGTGGGGGTACTGTCTCCGCCGCAGGCGGTCAGCAGCGCCGACGCGGCGGCGGTCAGGACGGCCGCCAGCAGGCGGCCCCTTCCAGTCTTCGACACGGAGACTCCTCAGCCGTTTCCGGGACCCGCTCAGGTAACCGGTCCCAGCTCCGGGTCGCCTCGGACCGGACTGGGAGTTGCCTCGGAGCTTTCTCGGTGGCGCCCGGGCCGACCCCGCCGGTGGGGCCGCTGCTTTGAGGCAACTCCGAGCTGGGACCGAGCCGGTGGAGAGGAGCGGCCGGCAGACTGACCCGTCATGGAAGACGGCCAGACCCGACTGTGGCGTACTCGACGGGGCCGCTGGGGGGCCGCGGTCGCCGGCGCCACGCTCGTGCTCGGCACCGCCGGGGCGTTGGTGTTCACCGCGGACGCCGACGAGGTACCGGCCCAGCCGGTCACCGTCGCGGTCGACCGGGGACCGGTCGAGATCCAGGTCGCCACCACCGGCACGGTCCAGACGGCGACCACCCGGGCGCTGAGCTTCACGGTTTCCGGCACGGTGGCGAGCGTCGCCGTTCGGCCCGGCACCGTGGTGCGGGCCGGGCAGCAGCTCGCCACCCTCTCCGACGAGGACGTCGCCGCGGCGGCCGACGCGGTCAACCGTGCCGAGCAGGACCTGACGGATGCCCGGAACGCGCTGACCGAAGCGCGCAAGCCGACCAGCGCGGCGTCGAGCTGTCCGACCGCCGCCGTCCGGCCCGTCGCGTGGACGTCGCCGCAGCCCACCGGGACGGCGACCCCGACTCCCTCGGCGGCGTCGGAATCCGCGACACCGGCCCCGTCCGCCAGCAGCGTGCCACCCGCCTCCCCCACCCGCCCCGTCCCCGCACAGACCGCCCCCGCACGAACCGGGGCCCCGCAGGCCCCGCAGCCCGGCGCGACACGTGCACCCGGCGGCGCCGCCTGCTCCGGCGGATCCCAGGGCGGCGGCGGACCTCAGGGCGGCGGATCCCAGGGCGGCGGCGACCGGATCCTCGATGCGCAACGCCGGGTGAACCAGGCCGAGGCAGCGGTGGCGGAGGCGGAGAGTACGCGTTCCGGTGCCACCATCACCGCGCCGATCCGGGGCACCGTCCTGTCCGTCGCCGGGAAGGTGGGCAGCACGGTCGGCCGAGGCGCCACCTTCATCACCCTGGCGGACACCTTCAGCATGCAGGTCGAGGCGAAGTTCCCGGAGGCGGACGCGGCGGCCATCGCGGTCGGGCAGACCGCCACGGTGGGCCTCGCCGACCGGGCCGGCCAGACGTTCTCGGCGACCGTCGTGCAGGTGGATCCGGCCGGTACCGCCGACGGCCAGATGGTCCGCTACGGCGTGGTGCTCTCGTTCACCGAGGCCCCGGAGAACCTGCTGATCGGGCAGACCGCGGCGGTGACCGTGCGCACCGGATCGGTCACCGATTCGCTGCGCGTGCCGTCCACCGCGGTGCACGATGTGACGGACGGCCACGGCACCGTGCGGTTCGGTGATTCCGGCGAGTTGCGTACGGTCGCCGTCGGCCTACGTGGCGACCAGTACACCCAGGTCACCGAGGGGCTGGCCGCCGGCGACGTCGTCCTGCGGTCCTGGTGACAGCTGGGGCACAGGTTCCACACAGGTCGCTCCGAGGCAGGCCCGGTAGGCAGAGCCGGTGCGAACCGACATCCTCCGGCCGCCCGGGGAGGGCCCGACCCCAGCTCTCGACGGCACGACCGATGCCGCCCGGGTGCTGGTGGTCGACGACGAGCCGAACATCTCCACGCTGCTCGCCGCCGCGCTGCGCCTGGTCGCGTACGACACCCGGGTGGCCGCCAGCGGCCGAGCGGCACTGGCCTGCGTCGAGGAGTTCGACCCCCACCTGGTCGTCCTCGACGTGATGCTGCCGGACCTCGACGGGTTCGAGGTGGCCCGGCGGCTGCGCGCGGCCGGGCGGCCGGTGCCGGTGCTCTTCCTGAGCGCCAGGGACACGGTGGAGGACCGGGTGACCGGGCTGGTGGTCGGCGCGGACGACTACGTCGCCAAGCCGTTCAGCCTCGAGGAGGTGGTGCTGCGGATCCGGGCCATCCTGCGACGCAGCCGACCTGAGTCGCCGGCGGTGCCGGAGAGTTCCACGCTGCGCTACGCCGACCTGGAGCTCGACGACGGCGCGCACCAGGTACGCCGGGCGGGTCAGCCGGTGGAGCTGTCGCCGACCGAGTTCCGGCTGCTGCGCTATCTGCTGCTCAACGCCGGCCGGGTGGTGAGCAAGGCGCAGATCCTCGACCGGGTGTGGAACTACGACTTCGGCGGTGACGGACGGATCGTCGAGTCGTACGTGTACTACCTGCGACGCAAGGTCGACCGGCTCGGCCCGCCACTCATCCACACGGTTCGCGGGGTGGGATACACCCTCCGACTACCGCCCGGGGACGAGTGAACCGCCGGCTGCGGGTGCGCCCGTGGGCACACTGGACCCTGCGCTCCCGGCTCGTGCTGGTGGTCGCTGCGCTCACCACGCTCGCCCTGCTCGGCGCGAACACGGCCGGGTTCTTCCTGCTCCGCGGCTATCTGCTGGAGCGGATCGACGACCAGCTGACCGCCCAGGCCCGGCCGCTGCACGCCGGACCCAGGCCGGGGATCGGGCCCTGGCCCGGCGACTCCACACCGCAGGCCGCGAGCCCGAGCCCCTGGCCGGAGCCGGGAGCGGACTCCGGCGCCGGCCGTGACCTGTCCGGGCGCTTCGCCCGCCTGGGCCAGGACCAGATGGTCCTGGTCTACCGCGCGGACGGCACCCGGGACACCGAACGCAGCAGCACGCCGACGGCGGCGGCCCCGGATCCGGGCACTCTCGCCGAGGTGACGGCGCGGGCCACGACCGGACGGCCGTACACCGTTGCTGGCGGTGACGGCGCAGTCGATTGGCGGTTGCTGGCCGTGCCGGTCGGGCAGGACGGAGCGGTGGTGGTTCTCGGCGTGTCACTGAGCGAGGTGGACCGGACCGCCGACCGGTTGCTGCTCATCGACGTGGCGGTCGCCGGCACCGTGCTGCTCGGGCTGGGCCTGCTCGCCGCGTCTGTGGTCCGGCTGGGCCTGCGCCCGCTGACCAGGATGGAAGGCATCGTCGCGGGTATCACCGGGGGCGAGCTCACCCACCGGGTCGACGGGGTCGACCCGCACACCGAGCCGGGCCGGCTGGGCGCGGCGGTGAACCTGATGCTGGACCGGATCGGTGCCGAAATGGCCGCCCGCGCTGCCTCCGAACGGCGGCTGCGCCAGTTCGTCGCGGACGCCTCGCACGAGCTGCGTACCCCGCTGACCTCGATCCGGGGCTTCGCCGAGCTGTACCGGCGTGGCGGTGCCCCGGCGGGGCCGCTGCTCGACGAGACGATGAGCCGCATCGAGGGCGAGGCGGCCCGGATGGGTGTACTGGTCGAGGACCTGCTCCTGCTCGCCCGGCTGGACCAGCAGCGGATTCCCGCGCTGCGTCCCGTCGACCTGCTGGAGATAGCCGCCGACACCATCCGCGACGCGCACGCCCGGACGCCGGAGCGGCGCGTCCGGCTGACCACCCTGGCCGACTGCGACGACTCGTTCGAGCCGCCGAGCGTGCTCGGCGACGAGCACCGGCTCCGCCAGGTCGCGGCGAACCTGGTCGGCAACGCACTCCAGCACACCGGGCCGGAGGTGCAGGTCACCGTCCGAATCGGGCGGCTGCCCGCACCGGCGGCCGACCCGGCTGTCCGGTCCGCCCCGCCGCCCGCGCCGACCGGCGGGGGGCTCGCGGTGCTGGAGGTGCACGACGACGGGCCGGGGATACCGGTGGAGCACGCCGGCCGGGTGTTCGAGCGGCTCTACCGGGTGGATCCCAGCCGCGGGCGGGGCAACGGCGGCGGCTCCGGCCTGGGGCTCTCCATCGCCGCCTCGATCGTGCATGCCCACGGCGGCTGCATCGAGCTGGACACCGCGCCGGACGCGGGAACGACCTTCCGGGTGCTGCTGCCCGCCGCGCTCGAACAGGCCGCCGGCAGTCCCGACACCGAGGTCCACGCCGCCGACGGTGCGCCGGCCGACCAGCCCGAGTTGCGGACGGCGATTCCGAGCCAGCTCTGAGCTTGCCTGGAACCTCCTCCCAGCCGACCGGTGGAGGCTTTCGGCCATGCGTGTGCGCCTGCCGGCTGTCCTGCACCGGCCTCCCGTGGCGGTGAACGCCACACTGGCCCTGCTCCTGCTCGGCGGCGGCTACTGGGCCTGGTCGTCGGTGACCGGCGACTCCGCCGCACAGGCGGAGCCGAACCGGGCCGCCCGAACGGTCCAGGTGTCGCGAGGGACCGTGACCGCCACGGTCACGGCGGACGGCTCGATCGAGAGCGCCACCACGGCGAGCGCCAGCTTCGCCACCGCCGGCACGGTCACCGACATTCGCGTACGGGTCGGCCAGAACGTCAAAAAGGGACAGCTGCTGGCGACGGTGGATCCGGCCGCGGCCGAACGAGCGCTCAAGCTGGCCCAGGCGAACCTGGACGCCGCCGAGAGCGCGCTGGAGCGGGCCCGCGCCGCCGACGGCGACACCTCGTCCGCCGAGAACTCGGTGACGCAGGCGGAACTCGCGGTCGACGAGGCCGAGGCCGGCGTTGCCGGGACGAAACTCACCGCGCCGATGGCTGGCACGGTGGTCGCCGTCAACGGCACGGTGGGCAGCTCGTCCGGGGGGTCCGGCGGTGGGTCGTCGGGCAACTCGGGCGGCGGCTCGCCCGGCGGTTCCGGTGGCCAGCAGAACAGTGGCGCGTCGAGCACGACCACGGGGTTCGTGGACCTCGCCGACCTGTCCCACCTGCAGGTCAGCGCGGCGGTCGCGGAGGCGGACGCCACCCGGCTCAAGAGCGGGCAGGCAGCCACCGTCATCTGGAACGCGCTGTCCGGCGCCCAGGCGACCGGCAAGGTGACGGCGATCGACCCGCAGGCCACCACCAGCAACAACGTGGTCACCTACGGCGTGACGATCGGCCTGGACGAGCTGCCGACCGGTGCCAAACCGGGGCAGACGGTCACGGTCAGCGTGGTCACCGGCACCGCCCAGGACGTACTGATGGTCAACTCGGCCGCGGTCAGCGGCAGCGGCGACCGGCGCACCGTCACCGTGGTCACCGAGACCGGCCAGGAGATGCGGCGGGTGGAGGTCGGACTCGCCGGCAACCAGGCGTACGAGATCACCTCCGGGCTGGCCGAGGGCGACCGGGTCGTCCTGCCGGAGAACAGCACCGGGACCGGCAGTAACGGCGGCGGCCTTCGGGGTGGCGCGGGCTTCCCCAGCGGTGGTGGCTTCCCTGGCGGTGGTGGGTTCCCCGGCGGCGGTGGGCCCGGCGGTGGCGGCTTCCCGGGTGGCGGTCAGGGCCCGCGACGGGCAGGCGGCTGATGGACCTCCGGGGCACACCGCGCCGTCCGGTCCTGGACGTCCGCGGGCTGACGAAGGTGTACGGCGAGGGGGACGCGGCGGTGCACGCGCTGCGCGGCGTCGACCTCTCGGTCGAGGCGGGCGACTACGTGGCGATCATGGGCTCGTCGGGTTCCGGCAAGTCCACCCTGATGAACATCCTCGGCTGTCTCGACGTACCGTCGGCCGGGCGATACCTGCTCGACGGGGTCGACGTGAGCAGTCTCGCCGACCGGCAGCTCGCGCTGGTCCGCAACCGGCTGATCGGCTTCGTGTTCCAGGCGTTCAACCTCATTCCCCGCACCAGCGCGCTGGCCAACGTGGAGCTTCCGCTGGCGTACGCCGGCGTACGCGTGGCGCAGCGTCGACGTCGGGCGATGGCCGCGCTGGACGCTGTCGGACTCGCCGAGCGGGCCGACCACCACCCCAACCAGCTCTCCGGCGGGCAGCAGCAACGGGTCGCCGTCGCCCGGGCGCTGGTCACCGAGCCCGCTCTGCTGCTCGCCGACGAGCCCACCGGCAACCTCGACAGCCGATCCACTGAGGACATCCTGGTCATTCTCGACCAGCTCAACGCCGCCGGACGGACAATCGTGCTGATCACCCACGAAGCTGAGGTCGGCGCCCGGGCCCGACGTCTGGTGCGGCTCTTCGACGGTCAGGTCCGCGTCGACGAACGGCAGGACGGGCTGGGCCGACACGCGGCGGGGGTGCCGCGGTGACGCTGGTCGAGATCCTCCGCTTCGCCCTGCGCGGGGTAGCCGCCAACAAGCTGCGCTCGGCGCTGACGATGCTCGGCATCCTGATCGGCGTCGCGGCGGTGATCCTGCTGGTCGCGGTGGGCAACGGGTCAGCTCAGGCGATCACGAGCCGGATCGAGGCGCTGGGCACCAACACCCTCACGGTGACCGGTACCAACCGGAGCGCGGGCACCGGCGGGCTCACCCTGGACGTGGCCGACGCGCTCGCCGACCCGGTGCTCGCCCCCGACGTACAGTCGGTGTCCCCGCTGGTCACCACCTCGGCCACCATCACGTATCAGGGCACGGAGCACGAGGTCGGCCAGTTCGTCGGCACCCGGCCGAGCTGGTTCGACGCCTCGAACTCCCCGGTCGCCAGTGGCGCGACGTTCAGCGTCGACGACGAGGCGCAGGGCCGCCGGGTGGTGGTCATCGGAAGCACCGTCGTCGACGAGCTGTTCGCCGGCGCCGACCCGATCGGGAAGCAGGTCACCGTCGGCGGCGCGCTGTTCACCGTGGTCGGCGTGCTGGCCCCGAAGTCCGCGACCGGTTTCCAGGACGCCAACGACATGGCGGTCGCCCCGCTGCGGGCGGTACGCGAGGTGCTGGCCGGCTACGGGACGCTCAGCTCGATCCTGGTCGAGGCGAAGAACCCGGAGCAGGTGGAAGCGGTCCAAGCGCAGATCGACACCGTGCTCGCCCAACGCCTGCCGAGCACCGGCACCGGCAGCACGCCGTACCGGATCCAGAACGCCGCGCAGCTGCTCCAGACGCAGACCGAGACCGCCGAAACCTTCACGGTCCTGCTCGGCGCGGTCGCCGCGATCAGCCTGCTCGTCGGCGGCATCGGCATCACCAACATCATGCTCGTCACGGTCACCGAGCGGACCCGGGAGATCGGTATCCGCAAGGCGCTGGGCGCCCGGCGCCGGACGATCCTGGTCCAGTTCCTGACGGAAGCGACCCTGCTCAGCCTGATCGGCGGGGCGCTGGGGGTGGCCGCCGCGCTGGTCGGGTCCCAGTTCTCCATCGTGGGCGTACGACCGGTGATCGTGCCCAGCTCCGTCGCGCTGGCCCTCGGCGTGTCGGTCGCGATCGGGCTCTTCTTCGGCGGCCTGCCGGCGGCTCGGGCGGCCCGGCTGCGCCCCATCGACGCCCTGCGTTACGAGTAACCCATCCGGAGAGACGAGGACATGGACACCACCGACACCGTCATCTTCGAACGGGTGGGAGACGAGGCACCGGGATCGCCGGACCGCCAGGCGGAGCCCGACCGGGACCTCTCCGCCGCACTCGCCGGCGCAGCGCCACGCCGCTGGTGGAACCGGGGCACCTTCGTGCTGGCCGGGCTGCTGCTGGTGCTGGTCGGCTTCCTGGCCGGGACGCAGGTGCAGCAGCGTTGGGGCGACGCCCCGGCAACCTCGCAACCCGGCCGGTTGGGGGGCTTCCCGGGGGCTATGCCCAGCGGGTTCCCCGGGGGCGGCGCGGGGCGCGGCGAGCTTGGCAGCGGGTCGGCCCCGACCTCCGCCGCAGCGGCCACCACCGGGAAGGTGAAGCTGGTCGACGCCGGTGTTCTGTACCTGGAGACCTCCGACGGCACCGTGGTCACCGTACGGACCAACGACGGCACCACCGTGCAGACCAGCAAGAAGAGCGAACTGGCGAAGCTCAAGGCCGGGCAGACCGTCAGCGTGCAGGGCGACCGATCGGCCGACGGCACGGTCACCGCCACCACGGTCACCGCCGCCGGCTGAACCGGGCGGCGACAGCTCCGACGCCTGACGTCCACCGCCGCGCATCCGGCAACGGCTCGTCGGCACCGGGCGTCAGGCGGTCCGGGCCCGCCGCAGGCCGGCCAGGGACTTTGAGACAGGCCCTGGCCGGGGGGCGGCCCGTGGAGACGACGAAAGACCCCGCCCCTATGGTGGACCGATGACGTCGGTCAAGCAGATCCAGGTCACCTTCGACTGCGCAGCGCCTGAGCGCGTCGCTCGTTTCTGGTGCGAGGTGTTGGGGTACGTCGTACCGCCGCCACCGGAGGGGTTTGCTACCTGGGACGAGTTCGATCGCGCGCTGCCGCCCGAGCGTCAGGGTTCAGCGTTCGCCTGCGTAGATCCCTCAGGTGTGGGCCCGCGACTGTATTTCCAGCGTGTTCCCGAAGGCAAGGTCGTCAAGAATCGGGTGCATCTTGACGTACGGGTCGGCACCGGGCTCGTGGGTGAAGAGCGCCTGGCCGTACTTGAGGCCGAATGCGCCCGGCTGATCGCGCTCGGCGCGGTACGCGTGCGACTACTGCGTGCCGATGGCGAGAACGAGTCGTGCCTCGTGATGCAGGACGTCGAGGGCAACGAGTTCTGCCTCGACTGACTCTCATCGCGCGGCAGTGAGCGTACGAGTGGGCCGCCGGGGACTCGAACCCCGAACCTAAGGATTAAAAGTCCTCAGCTCTGCCAATTGAGCTAGCGGCCCGCCGTGGCACTAGGCTACCCGAGCCCGTGCTGGCTCGACGCACCGCTTTCCCGGTACACCACGGACCGGGTTCGTCAGCGGCCGGCCAGCTGCCTGAACCGTCCGCGGCCGGCCCGCCCGGCAGGGGACGGACCGGCGGGCATGCCTCGGGATCAGCGGCGGCGGCCGGACGCGATCGAGACGCCGATCGCGGCGAAGCCGACCTGCAGGGCCAGCTCGATCCAGTCGATGCCGCGGGTGTCGGCGACGCCGAATGCGCTGGCGACGAGGGTGCCGAGCAGCGCGGCGACGATGCCGATGAGCAGGGTGAGCCAGATCGAGATCTTCTGCTTGCCGGGCACGACCAACCGGCCCAGCGCGCCGATGATCAGACCGATGAAGATCGCGGTAAAGATGCCGGTGACTTCCACGAGCTGTCCCTCCCAGGCCAGTTGTCTCCGTCCAGCGTTACCCAGCCCCGCAAGGAGGGCCAAACCCTGGCGTCCGGTGGAAACGCGGATGCCAGGGTTGACCGGGATCTGGCGCGCGTCGCAGCGCCGGTCCCTGATGCGGTTGTCGTCTCGTCAGGCGTTCCAGACCGCCTGCGCTGCGGCCAGTGCGGCGGCCTGATACGGCGTCAGCGCGGTGGCCTCGGCGACCACTTCGATCGGCCACTTCTCGCTCAGATCGGTCCACAGCACGGCGGTCAGGCCTGAGAACGTCTTGAGTTCGTCCGTGTCCTCGGCCACCCGCAGCACATAGAGCCAGGCCGCTCCGTCGGGTGCCCCGTCGAGCGGGTCCCGCCAGGCACGGTGCAGGCCCTGAGCGCCCTCCCGCGCGGCGTGGGTGGTCAGGAGGCTGTCCGCCCGGTAGGGGCTGGGAGCATCCACCGGGCCGGTCGGGCGAAACCGGTACGCCAGTGGCGGCTCCTCGGCGACTACCGGCACGTCGAGCAGGTCCGGGATGTCGTCCTCGTCGAGGAAGGAGCGGATCAGGCCCTGCTCCTCGCGGGTGATCCCGACGCCCTGGTACGCCAGGTTGCCGAGGAGCGCACTGCCGGCCAGATACCACTCGCCCGCGGCGTAGTGCTCGCGCACCGTGCCCAGGACGTCGTCGGACAGCCGGCCCGCGAGCCGGGCGCACGCCTCGGTGATCGTCGCGTAGGTCTTCGCATCCATGGCACTCACTTCTTGTAATCACCGAGCACGGTCGTGGTGACGTTCCCCTGGGCATCCTGGACGACCCTGACGATCTTGTTGCCCTTGGGGCCCTCCCACGTCCAGCTGCCGTTACCGCCGACGTCGGGGTGGCTGTAACGGGGCGGGTTGCCCATCGGCACGCCCTTCGGGGCGGGGTTCGGCGCGGGCGGGTTGGTGATGACGCCCGGGTCGCTGCCGTGCGGCGGGTAGGCGGTCCGGATCTCGCCGTTGGCGAGCACCGTCGTCTTGACCCGTACGCCGTCGACCTGGCCCTCGTAGTCGTAGGCCCAGGCCCATTTTCCGTCGACGTCCTTGGTCATGTACGGGCCCTTCACCGGTGGCCCCTGTTGCGTCACGCGGTGCGCGGCGTCGAGGATCTGCGGATCGTCCCAGTCCTTCGGGAACTCCGTCTTCTTCGAGTAGCCGGTGCCGGCACGGTGGCCGCCCTGCCGGCCGCCGTCGCCATCGAGGATGTGCTTTCTCGACGCGTCACTGTGGTGGATGTCGGCGGCTGTGGGCGGGGTTGTCGGCGCCTGCGGCCTGCCCGGCGTGTTCGGATTGTTGGACCCCGGCTGATTGTTGCCCTGGCCGCCGCCACCGGGCCGGCCCTGTTGCGCCTGCGCCGCGACGGTGTTCTGGGCGCTGCTGACGTTCTGCGGTACGCCTGTGCTGCCGTGCGGTCGTCCGGACGGCCCGTTTCCGCTGTTGCCGTCTCCCTGCGGGTGGGACGAATCTCCGCCGCCGTTTCCGCCGCCGTGGGGGGTCTTGGGTTTCGCCATGAGTCGGAGCTAGCCGTTCAGGAGCTTGGAGAGGTTGGTCAGGCTGGTGATCAGGGCCATGACGTACGTCAGGATCCGCCCGGCCCATTTGACGACGGCCGCCGCGATCTGCGCGGCGATCACCGGGATGGTGACGACGAAGATGGCCTCGACCGCCCACACGATCACGCGGGCCACCAGGTCGGCGATGAGGTCGCGGACGATGTCGCGGGTGAACATCACCAGGTTGCCGGCGGCCTGCGTGGCGGCGGCCATCGCGGCGGAGATTCCGCCGAGCCCGCTGATCGCCTCCACGTTGTGTCCCATGAGGTCGTGGTAGGCGTCCGCGGCCCGCCCCTGCCAGTGTGGCATGTCCCCGTTGACGAAGGACGCGAGGTCGGTGGCCATGCTCCGCAGCGCGGCCGCCATGTTGTCCCAGGTGGCCGCGTGCGAGGCCACCACGTCCGGCATGCCGGCGAGTTCGTCGAGGATCTGCCGTAGCGGCTCGAAGTATTCCATCGCCCAGCCCAGCCCGTTGGCCAGCAGCGCGCTGAAGGGATCCATCACGCTGGCGGCGACCTCGATGCCGAACGACGCCCCTGCGATCAGGTCGTCGACCCAGCCCTCGCTGTGGATGGCGTCGACCAGCCCTTGGAAGCTGTCGGCCAGGGCCGCGCCGGTCCAGGGCTTGCGGGTCGACACGACGTCGGCGACCAGCGACGTGTCGGTCATGGCGTCGCCCCCGTCAGTCCTCCACCCGCCTTGCGGACCTCGGCGTCGGCGTCGGCATCGGCGTGGTCGTAGTTGTCGGCGGTCTTCCGCAGCCTGTCGACGGCCAACGACAGGTTTTCCTCCACGTACGCGATCAGCTCGTCCTGCCGTTTGTGTCGGCCCTCCAGGATGGCGGGCATCCAACTGCAGAGCAGCCCGTACGCCTCGTCGTTCTGGGCGATGTGCGCGCTGGCGGTCTTGACCGCGTCGAACTGCCCCCTGACGGCGTCGACGTTGCGGGCGTGCGCGCGGATCTGCTCCGCGTCAACCGCGAATCCGTCGGTCATCGCGCTCACCACCGACCGTGCTGGTCGTCGGAGCTCTCCCCGGCGGGGTCGGGGTCGCGCAACTGCTGCCCGACCCGCTCGGCGATCGCCCGCCCCGCGGCCGACTCGGTGCCCACCGTGTCGGCGATGATCTCCTGCGAGCGGTCGGCCAGCTGCCGCTTCGCCTCGCGGATCGTGTCCATGATCGTCCTGCTGACGACCTCGGGGCCGACCCGCTGGACCCGCTGGCCCAGCCGCAGGTCGACCAACGCGCCCACGGAGTCGACCGTGACCTCGCACAGGCCGTTGCCGTCGGCAACCGTCACCTGCAGCCGCTGGAGTCGGTCGCTCATCGCCTTGGTGTCGGCCGCGAGCTGGTCGATCCGGCCCTTCCATTCCGCCAGCCGGACCATCGCGCCGTCCGGATCCAGCAAGCCCCCCGTGTTCGGAACGCCGGCCCCCATGTGTCTCCTGGTCGCTTACCTTGATCAATTCTGGCCGGGGAAGACTAACATCGCGCACCTTGGGTGAGCACGGCTCGGAATCCTCACGATCCACAACGGACCAGGTGGGGCCACGCGACACGCCGGCCGGCCGCCCGGGTCGGTGATCCGGCTGCGGGGGCCGCCCACCTGGTACGACGGTGGGACGCACCGACGGCGAGGAGGTACTGATGACCAGTGGACGGGAGACGACGGAGGTGGACCCGGTGGTGTTCCGGGCCGTCTACGACTCGCCGGCCTCGCTGCCCGGCCGGCACCGGTGGACCACGCCCGAGCACGATGTACGCCGGTTGGAGAAGCTGCTGAACATGCCGGCGCACAGCATCGGCGCCCCGCTCTGGGTCAGCGGCGACGAGCCGGACTGCCCCAAGTGCGGTCGCCGGTTGAGCTGGTACGACATCGTCGCCTCCGCCCTGCACGGGGTGCACGAACCGGCGATGATCGCCCGCGTCATCCTCGGCGACCGCAAGTACGTCAACACTGAGGTGCCGGACGCGATCCCCGGCGTGTACTGCTCCGACTGCCGCACCCCCATCGACGGGCTGCGCAGCTTCAAGTGTCACAACTGGGCGTACGCCTTCGAGGCGCTGGAGGAGATCGTCGAGCGGATGACCGGCGGCCCCGCCCAGCCGGCCCAGCACCGGCCGGCCGACGCGGCCGAGCCGCCGGCCCACTGACCCGCCGCGCCTCGATCCGCCCGGAGCGCCCTGGTCGGGTGGCGAGGAGCCCACCTGAACCGCCCTGGTCAGGTGGCGAGGATGAGGGTCAGGGCGGTGGCGAGGATGAGGAACGGGCCGAAGGGCAGGTGGCTGGACCAGCGGACCCGGCGGGCCGCCAGCAGCGCCAACCCGACCAGGCCGGAGAGGGTGACGGCCAGCATCAGCCCGACCACCAGCACCGGCCAGCCGTACCAGCCGAGCAGCGCGCCGGCTCCGAGCGCCAGTTTGGCGTCGCCGAGCCCGAACCCGCGCCGGCCGAGCAGCAGCGTGGTCCCGGCGAAGCCGGCGCTGAGGGCTAGTCCGGCCATGGTGGCGCGCAGCCAGGGCGCGGGACCGGCGCCGGCCAGCGCGGCCACCCCGAGCAGTGCCCAGACACCGGCCGCGGCCGGGTAGGTGAGCCGGTCCGGGAGCCGGCGCACCGCGGCGTCGACCAGGGCGAGCGGCACCGCCCAGGCGAGCCACCAGGCCACCGCCAGCCGTACGCCGACCGGGCCGCCGGTCAGCGCGAGCGCCGCCACCGCCGCGACCAGCGCCAGCTCGACCGTGCCGGGGGCAGCGCCGACCCGGGCCCGGCACACCGGGCACCGGGCCGCCGGCCCGAGCGCCGGCAGTGGCCGGTCCAGGCCGATCGGCGCGCCGCAGCCGTCGCAGCCGGCCCGGTCCGGCGATTCCGGGGGTACGGCGTACCGGGCGACGGCCAGCCGCATCGACGGTACGAGAGCCACGGCGGCCAACAGGCGTACCACCGGACGCCGGGCGGTGGCCCCCGCCGGGTCGGTCCGGAGCCGCTCGGTGGTCACGTCGACCCTCCAGCGCGGTTGCGGACCGTTCCACTCCGGAGCACAGAAAGTGATTGCCGCCGGATCGACGCCTGCCGGATGGCGCGGAAAACGGCGCTCCGACCGGCCGGACCGGCGGGCCGGGGTCCGGCGACGGTCCGGGTTCGACCGGCACCGCCGTCGACGGAACAGATCGGACGGAGCATCCCGCTTCCGCCCATTCCTCCGCCCGGCGAACCCCGACCGACACCCCGAGCCACTTGACAGGACAAGCGGACTCCACCCACCAGCCGAGCCGGGGCCCGGCCATTGTTCAGCGCGCGGACAGCCACCGGCCATCACCACCCGTCATCACTGAGCGTGTTCGATTGAATTGCCTCTGTTGCATCGGCGGGCGTCAGCCTATGCTCGCCCCTTGGGTACGACGCAACCCCCGATCAATTGGCGTCGGAGGCCGACCGGAGACATCACGTTTCGAATCACCTGAAGATCCGCACAGGTAAATGCAGCGGTAGCCAGCCGGGTCCCGGATGAGCACATCGGGACGCGCTTCCGCATGCCCGGAGCACCCTTCCGCAACCACTCCGGGTCGGCACCGAGGAGGGCACGGTGTTGCGAGCACGGCGTTCCCGCCGATGGACAATCTGCCTGCTCAGCCCGGCCATACTGGTCGCGAGCGCGGGATGCGGCACCGAGCCGGAGGCGGCCACCCGCCCGCTGACCGGAGCCGGCACCGCACCGGCCGCGCATTCCACGGCCGACGAACAGGCGGCTGGGAAAGCGGCTCTCGCCGCATATTCCGGATACCTGGCGGCGTCCCGGGTGGCGAGCGCACGAAGCGATCCCGGCCATCCCGAGCTGACCCGATTCCTGGCGGATCCACTGTTGACCCGGGTACGGATGGCAATTCGTGAGGCGAAGGAGCACGGCGCGATGCGTACCGGGCGGCTCGTCTCCGATCCCACCGTCGTGTCGGTCGACCTGACCGCCGTCCCGCCGAGCGTGGAGATCCAGGACTGCCTGGACGCGACCGGCTACCAACTCGTCTACGCCAAGGACCATCGGGTGGTGCCCGGCACGCGCGGCGGGCGTTACCTGGCGACCGCCACCGCGACCCGCTACCCGGACGGCCGGTGGCTGATCAACGCCGGCGCCGCGCATCAGGACCAGCCGTGCTGACCTGGGGAGGAAGGGGTGTCCCGGCCCACCCGGCCCGGGCCGGGACATCCCGCCGGCTGCTGCTCGCCGCCGGCCTGGCGCTGCTGCTCACGCTGGCCGGCGCGCCCGCCCGGGGGGCCAACCCCGGCGGAAACTGCCCGCCCGGGCAGAACGACTGCAACGTCTGGGACGACGACCCGGCCGTACCGCCCGGCCCGGGCGGCGGGGGCGACAACGGCGGAGGCGGGAACAACGGTGGCACCGCCCCGAAGTGCCAGTGGAACGGCCGGACGATCCCCTGCTACGACGACCTGCTGGGCTGGTTCAACAACAGCGACGGCTGCTACTACAAGCTGGCCGAGCCGCAACCCGAGGCACCGGACGGCCAGCAGTGGTATGTGCGGACGTGCAACGGCGGCGATCTGGGCGACCAGACGGTCGTGCTGCTGGACGACCCGCCGCCCGGATACGGCGCGCCGCCCGACCCGGAGGAACTGGCCCGCCGCGCCCTCGCCTCGATCACGCTGCGGCCACCCCGGATCGCGGTCGCGCCCCGGCGGAGCAACGGGCCGGGCCTCGTCGGCCTGCCCGTCTGGATGTGGGCCAGCACCGGCAGGTCGTACTTCGGACCGTTGCAGGCGTCCGCGTCGGACCGCGGGCTGACGGTCCGGATCACCGCCCGGGTGACCCGGGTCGTCTGGACCATGGGCGACGGCACGGAGATCACCTGCACCGGGCCCGGCACCGCGTACGACGCGAAAGGCCGGTGGGCCGGGCAGACCTCCCCCGACTGCGGCTACGACCGCGGGTACGCCCGGGCCGGCACCTACCAGGTGAGCGCCACCACGTACTGGACCGTGCACTGGCGGGGCGGGGGCCATAGCGGCGACATCGCCCAGAGCCGGGCCAGCGGCACGGTCCCGGTGCAGATCAACGAGCTTCAGGTGGTGACCCAGTGAGCGCGAGGAGTGAGCCGGGCCTGCGAGCCCCGCAGTCGCGAACGAAGACCAGCCCAGTGAGCGCGAGGAGTGAGCCGGGCCTGCGAGCCCCGCAGTCGCGAACGGAGATGGCGCAGTGAGTGTGGCGACCCGGAACGGGACCTCGGTGGACGTGGACGCGCCGGTGGCGCCGCCCCGGGTGGTCCGGCAGCGGCGGGTACGTCCCGGGCTGCTCGGCCTGGCGGTGCTGCTGATCGCCCTCGGCGGGCTGGGCGCGGCCTTCGCGGTCACCTCGGTCCGCTCCACCGGCAGCTACCTGGCGGTGGCCCGCCCGGTCGAGGTGGGCCAGCAGCTCAGCGCCGACGACCTGGTCACGGTACGGGTCTCCGGCGGCCAGGGGCTGCAACCGGTGTCGAGCAAGCGGCTGAAGGAGGTGCTGGACCTGCGGGCGGCCGTGCGGCTGGTCCCGGGCACCCTGCTGAGCGCCTCCCAGCTCACCGACGCCCCCCTGCTCGGCCCCGGGCAGCAGCAGATCTCGCTCGGGCTCAAGCCGAGCCAGGTGCCGGCCCGTACGCTCCACCCCGGCGACAAGGTCCTGCTGATCAGCACCCCGGACAGCCGCGCGAACACCGGGGGCGGGGCGCGCGGCGGCGGCACCCGGTTCGAGGCCACGGTGATCGACACCGCCATTCCGGCGAACAACGACGTGGTCGTCTACCTGGCCCTGGCCGTGCGGGACGTGCCGGCGGTGGTGGTGCTGGCGGCGGACGACCGGATCGCGCTCGTGCTCACCGAGGCGGCCTGATGGCGATCATCGCCCTGCTGTCGGCGAAGGGTTCGCCCGGCGTGACGACGTCCGCGTTGGCCGCCGCGCTGACGTGGCACCGGCGCCTGGTGCTGGCCGAGTGCGACCCGGCGGGCGGCTCGATCCTGGCCGGCTATCTCGGCGGGGCGCTGGACGGCCCCCGCGGCATCGGCGAGCTGGCCGTCGGGGAGCTGCGCGACGGCAACCTGGACAGCGCGTTCTGGTCACAGCTCGTCGACCTGGACGCGCCGAGGCGGGAGCGGCTGCTGCTGCCGGGCGTGGTCGACCCGGCTCAGGCCGGCAGCGTGACGCCGCTCTGGCAGCGGTTCGCCGACTTCTTCACCGGCCTGGAGAAGGGTGTCCCCCCGTACGACGTGCTGGTCGACTGCGGCCGGCTCCAGGTGGGCGCTCCACCGTGGCCGGTGCTGCGGGCCGCCACGGTGGTGCTGCTGGTGACCCGCGCCCACCTGCCCGACCTGTCGGCCACCCGGTCGGCGGTCCGGGCCGTCGAGCGGGACTTCACCGAGCACCGGGTGCCGCCGGGCACCCTGCGGCTGCTGGTGGTCGGCGACGGGCATGGCTCCAGCGAGATCAGCAAGGCGCTTCGGGTGCCGGTGATCGCCCGGCTGCCGCACGACCCGCGTGGCGCGGCGGTGCTCAGCTTCGGCGGCACCGTACGCTCCGGCCGGCCGCTGATGCGCGCGGCCGGTGCCCTGGAGGTGCCGATCCGGGCGCTGCTGGAGCGGCGGCAGGCCCGCCTGGCCTGGCCGGCCACGGCACAGCCGGCGGTGACCGCGCCGACCGCGCCGGGGGTGTCCGATGCGGTTTGAGCCGGTCTCCCACGACCCGCGCGGGCAGCAGCCCGGCGCCACCTCGACCGTGCCGCCGCTGGCCCCGCCGAACGGGCACCGCGACCCGGCGGGGCCGCCCGTGGTGCCCGCCGCGCCGCCGGCGCTCCCGTCGCCGCGCTCCCGGGTGGACTTCGCCGTGGTCCGCGAGCTGCGCCGGGAGCTGAGCGAACGGCTCACCCGCTGGCAGCGCGGCCGGGAGTTCGACGCGGACGCCGAGGAGGTGGAGCGGGCCCGACTGGCCGTCGCGGTGGTCTCCGCGTACGCCGACTCGATACGCCGGGCCGGCACGCCGATGCCCGCCGACGAGGAACGGCTGCTGCTCGACCAGGTGACCGCCGAGCTGGTGGGCCTGGGCCGGCTCCAGACGCTGCTGGTCGACGAGACCATCGAGGAGGTGCACATCCTCGGCTGCGACCAGGTACGCATCACCCGGCACGGCGGCGGGGTGGACTGGGCCGAGCCGATCGCCGACAGCGACGACGAGCTGGTGGAGATCCTCCAGGCGGCGGCCCGCCGGGCGGGGGCCACCGAACGCTCCCTGTCCACGTCGAAGCCGACGCTCGACCTGCAACTGCCCGACGGCAGCCGGCTCGCCGCGGTGTTCCTGGTCAGCCACCGCCCGTACGCGGTGATCCGCAAGCACAACACCCTCGCGGTGAGCCTGGAGGACATCGCCGGCGGCCGGCCCGACCTGGACGAGATGCTCGACCCGCTGCTGCGCGACTTCCTGCGCGCGTCCATGCGGGCCGGGCTGAACATCATGGTCGCCGGGCTGGCCGGGGCGGGCAAGACCACGGTCATCCGGGCGCTGATGGACGAGATCCCGGCCGACGAGCCGTACGTGCTGCTGGAGGAGAGCCGCGAGCTGCTGCCGGCCCGCCAGGGGCACAAGCACCGGGCGGTGATGAGCTTCGAGTCGCGGGAGGGGCACGGCGAGCGCGGGCTGGACGGCCGCCCGGCCGGCGAGGTGAGCATCGCCGACCTGATCCCGGTCGCGCTGCGGATGGGCGTATTGCGGATCATCGTCGGCGAGGTCCGGTCCCGCGAGATCGTGCCGATGCTCCAGGCGATGACCATCAGCCGCGGGTCGATGTGCACCATCCACGCGCGTACCCCGGCGGGGGTGAGCGAGCGGATCATCGAGCTGGCGCTCTCGCACGGCCGGGAGATGACGGTCGACCAGGCCCGCCGGATGGCGGGCAACGCGCTCGACCTGATCGTCTACGTCACCGTCGAGGACGAGACCGCGATCGGCGGCCGCAAGCACCGCTTCGTCTCGCACGTCGAGGAGGTGATCGGGGTCGGTGAGGGCAACCGGATCACCACCACCACGGTGTTCGGGCCGGGGCCGGACGGCCGGGCGGTCCCCCGGCACCTGCCCGAGCGGATCCGCGCCGAACTCCTGCGGGTGGGCTACGACGCCCGGCTGCTGAGCCGGTTCGTCGAGGCCGGCACCGGTGCCTGGCGCCGCCCCCGGAACACCCGGCTCGGGGGCCGGTGACCGCCATGTCGATGATCGAGCTGATCGCCCTCTTCTCCGGCGCGGCGTTCGTGGCCGGGCTGGTGCTGGTCGTGGTCGCGCTGGTCGGCACCCGTCGGCCCGCCGGACCCGCGCCGGGCGCGCGAGCCGGGGTACGCCGGCTCTGGACCGGCTCCGGGACGGGCCGGCGGGAGCAGCACAGATTCCGGATGCTGCTCGGCGCGGCGGTGGTGGCCGGCGCGCTGACCTTCCTGCTGACCGGGCTGCCGGTGGTCGGGCTGCTGGTCGGGCTGGCCGTGCCCGGGGTGCCGTGGCTGTTCGGGGTCGGCCGGGCCGAGCAGCGGGCCATCGCCCGGGTCGAGGCGGTCGGCGAGTGGACCCGCCGGCTGAAGGACATCTGCGGCACCGGCCAGGGCCTGCAACAGGCGATCATCGGCACCATCGCCACCGCGCCGGAGGATATCCAGGAGGAGGTACGCACCCTTGCCGCCCGGCTCCAGGCGGGCTGGCTGGCGAGGTCGGCCCTGCTCGCCTTCGCCGACGAGATCGGCGACCCGGTCTGCGACCAGGTGGTGGCCGCGCTGATCCTGCACCTGACGGACCGGGGCGAGCGGCTCGGTGACGTGCTCGGCTCGATCGCCTCGGCCGCGTCCGCCGAGGTGGCCACCCGCCGGGAGATCGAGGCGAAGCGTACGCAGCCCCGGTTCGCGGTCCGCTTCCTCACCGGGATGACCCTGGCCGCCCTCGCGTACGGGCTGGTCAACACCGAGTACATCCGGCCGTACCAGACGCCGTTCGGTCAACTGGTGATGGCGGTGCTCGGTGCCGCGTTCATCGGGCTGCTGGTCTGGGTGCGCTCGATGAGCCAGCCGCCCCGGCCGGCGCGCTTCCTGCCGGCCCCCGACCCGGACGAGGTGATCGCGTGATCCTCAACTGGCAGCTCGCGGTCGCGGTGCTGGGCGGGGCGGTCGTCGGCCTCGGCCTCTTCCTGGTGGTACGCGAGGCGCTGCCGGCCACCCCGGCGCTCGGTCCGGCGCTGCGCCGGCTGCACCAGCCGCCCGGTCAGTCGGTGGCGGGCCGGGGCGGGCCGGACTGGCTGGGCGGCTTCTCCCGCTGGCTGCGCCCGCCGCACCGGCAACTCGCCCTGCTCGACCGGACCCCGGAGCAGTACGCCCTGTCGGTGCTGCTCTCCGCGCTGGTCGGGTTCGCCACGCCGGCCCTGGTGTCGGCCGTGTTCTTCCTGGGCGGGGTGTCGCTGCCGGTGGTCGTACCGGTGCTGGGGAGCCTGGGGTTGGCGCTGGTCGCCGGCCTGATCGCGCACCATGACGTGCTGGCGAAGGCGAACGCCGCGCGCGACGAGTTCCGCCAGGCGGTCTGCACCTACCTGGACCTGGTCGCGTTGCAGCTCTCCGCGGCGCACGGCCCGGTGCAGTCGCTGGAACGCGCGGCGCTGGTCTGCGACGGCTGGGTCTTCGACCGGATCCGGGAGGCGCTGCGGATCGCCCAGCTCCAGATGCACTCGCCGTGGGACGAGCTTCAGGAGCTGGCCGAGCGGATCGGCATCCCGGAGCTGGGCGACGTGGGCGCGATCATGCGTACCTCCGGCAGCGAGGGCGCCCAGGTGCACGAGACGTTGCGCAGCCGCGCCGACTCGCTGCGCGACCAGATCCGTACCGACAACCTGGCCCGGGCCGAGGCGGTGACCAGCCGGCTGGACATCCCCGGCTCGCTGCTGGTCTTCGTGCTGCTCGGCTTCGCCGTCTATCCGTTCCTGGCCCGTCTGTGAACCTCAGCCGCGAGAAGGAGAACCCCGATGCGCCTCCACACCTACCTGTACGCCGCGGTGAGCAGCCGCCTGGCCGAGCTGCGGCGGGACACCGAGCGGGGCGACAGCCCGGTGCCGACCGCTGTGATCATCTTCGGCCTGGTCGCCGCCGCCATGGCGGTCACCGGGCTCGTCCTGGCCAAGGCCACCGACTGGATGGACGCCATTCCGGATCACGCGAAGGCACCGTGATGCCCTGCCCCACCCGTACGGGCCGGAGCCGGCCGGCATCCGCCGACCGGGTCACCGGCCTGCGCGGCCCGGGGCGGCTAACGGCGGTCGTCCGTGGCCGGCTCGCCGAGGGCGGGACGGAGCGGGGGGCCAACCCGGTCGAGCTGGCGGTGGTGATGCCGGCGATCCTGGTGCTGCTCTTCGGCTCGATCCAGCTCGCCGTCTGGTTCGTCGCCCGGTCCACCGCCCTCAACGCGGCGCAGAGCGGGGTCAACGCCCAGCGCGCGTTCCAGGCCCCGCCCGGCGCGGGCCGGGACCGGGCCACCAGCTTCCTGCACGCCGCCGGTGACTGGCTCGTCGACTGGCCGGCCCCCACCTGCACGACCACCGCCACCGAGGTCACCTGCACGGTCACCGGCCGCAGCCTGTCGGTGATCCCGGGGGTCCACTTCGCGGTCCGGCAGACCGCGCACGGACCGGTCGAACGCTGGACGACGGGGTGAGGCCGATGCGCGAACGGGGTTCCGTCTCGATCGAGGTCGCGGTGCTCGCCCCGGCCTTCATCGGCCTGATGGTGCTGGCCGGGGTGGCCGGGCGGACAGCCGTGGCCGCCGAGGCGGTGGAGTCGGCCGCACACGACGCCGCCCGGGCCGCCTCGATCGCTCGGGACGCGCGTACCGGCCGGGCCGCGGCCACCGACGCGGCCCGTCGACAGCTCGACTGGTCGGGGCTGAACTGCGCCGCCCCGCCGGCACTGGCCTTCCGCGGCTCGGTGGACGGGACGGCGACCACCTTCGCCAAGGCGTACGCCAGCGCACCCGGGGTGCCGGCGACCGTGACGGTCACGGTGACCTGCACGGTCTCCTTCGGCGACCTGAGAGCGCCGGGGCTGCCCGGGGTGCCGGGCAGCAAGACGGTCTCGGCGAACTTCACGTCCCCACTGGACAGCTACCGGAGCCGACGATGACCGGATGGCGCGCGCCGGAGAGCGGCCGGGTGAGTCTCTTCCTCGCGGTGGCGATGACCGGCGTACTCGCGATCATCGGCCTGGCGTACGACGGCGCCGGGCAGTTGCGGTCGTTGCAGCGCGCCGACAATCTCGCCGCCGAGGCGGCCCGCAGCGGTGGCCAGGTCATCGACCGGGCCAGGGCGATCGAGGGCGGCCCGAAGGAGATCGACGAGGCGGGTGCCCGCGCCGCGGTCGCCGACTATCTGCGCGCCGCCGGTGGCGTCAGCGGCCACCAGGTCAGCTTCCCGGTGGTCGACGGCGACAAGCAGATCCGGGTACGCGTCAGCGTCACCTACCGGCGGGACCTGCTCGGCCTCTTCGGCTTCAGGAACTCCGTCACCGTTACCGGTGAGGCCACCGCACGGGCGCTCACCGGGGCACCGTAGGAAGGGAAGCAGCGATGGCCGCACCCCGAAGTTCCGCCGTCCAGCGGGCCGGCCAGGTCCTCACCGGGTTCGGCGCACTCGTCGTCCTCTGCGCGGTGCTGGCCGGTGGGCCGATCGCCCTCCTCGCCTTCGCCGGCAACCCCCTCCCCGACCATCTGCCCACCCTCGTCGAGGTGGGTACGGCGCTGACCAGCCGCGACGACGGGCAACTCTTCCTGCGGGCGCTGGCCGTGGTCGGCTGGTTCGGTTGGGCGACGTTCGCGTTCTCCGTACTGGTGGAACTGCTGGCGGCGGCGCTGCGCCGGCCGGCGCCCCGGCTGCCCGGGATGGGCCGGCAGCAGCGGGCGGCGGCCGCGCTGGTCGGCTCGGTGGCGCTGATCCTGGCGGCGAGCCCGGTCGCCGCGAGCGCCGCCACCCTGGCCGCCCCGCACCCGGCCGCCGCGCCCATGGTCGGTGCGCCTGTGGTTGGGGCGCCTCTGGTCGCTGCTCCGGCGGTCGCTGCTCCGGCGGTCGCTGCTCCGGCGGTCGCTGCTCCGGCGGTCGCTGCTCCGGCGGTCGCTGCTCCGGCGGTCGCTGCTCCGGCGGCCCGGGTGGCGGCGCCACCGGTCCAGGCCGGATCACTGCCGATCCAGGCCGGTTCGTCGTCAGCGGCGGCGGCCGAGCCGGCCGTATACCGGGTGGCGAAGGGCGACTACCTCGGTGAGGTGGCCGAGCGCTATCTGGACGACTTCGAACGCTACCGGGAGGTGGCCCGGCTGAACCGGCTCGCCGACCCGGATCGGATCCACCCCGGCCAGCTGATCGAACTGCCCGAGGGGGCGGTGGACGACGGGGCTCGGCGGCACGCCACCGGACGACTGGTGGACACGCCGCAGACCCGTCCGGTGCCCGCCCCACGCACGCCGCCTGCCGGCCCGGTCACCCCCGGTGGCGCACCAGGCGCGACGGATCCGGACTCGACAGCTCCGGGCGCGACGGCACCGGGCGTGACGGTCCCCGGCGCGACGGTTCCGGGCGCGACGGTTCCGGGCGCGACGGTTCCGGGCGCGACGGTTCCGGGCGCGGTGGAGGCGATGGGGCCGGCTCCCACGCCGAGGCCGACCCTGCAGGCACCCTCGCCGAAGCCGTCCCCGCGATCTCCCACTGCGCAACCGTCCTCGCAGGCGTCGACGCCGATGCCGTCCTCACGGACTCCTACGCCGATGCCGTCGTCCCAGGTGACCGGCACGCCGGAGCCGTCCGCGGTGGTGGAACCGGCTGGGCCGCCGCCGGCGATGGCGGCCGGTGCGTCCCGGCCCATCGTCGAGGACCGGATCAACCGGCCGCTGGCGATCTCGGCGGTGCTGGCGGTGGCGAGCATCGTCGGCGCCCAGATCGGTGCCGTCCTGGGCCTTCGCCGACGCCGAACCCCCCAAGCGCTGTCGACCGGCCGCCACCGCAAGCCCTGATCACCGCCGATCTGCCCCGAAGCCGCAGCGCGGGGCGGGGCGGGGGAAGGGGTCAGGGGAGGCGGGCTTCCAGGCGACCGTTGACCACGCGGCTGGGCAGGATGACCTGGTCGTTTGCGGCCGGGCCGTGCACCACCTCGCCGCCGTTGAGGCGGAACGTGCTGCCGTGCCACGGGCACACCACGCAGTCGTGGCCGTCGACCTGCTGCACCTGGCCCTGGCCGAGCGGGCCGCTCTGGTGCGGGCAGCGCTCCAGCATCACCGTGACGTCGTCGCCGTGCCGGTAGAGGATCACCGACACCTCGTCGATCTCACGGGTGACGAGTTGCCGCTGCGGCAGCGTGGACATGTCTCCCAGCGGGTGCCAGCCCTCACTCATCAGGTGCATCTCGGAGATGCTCTGGCTGACCTGCGCCCCCTGCTTGTACGCGAGGTGCCCGCCCAGGTACGCCCCGCCGCTCGCCGCCGACAACCCGGCGTACGCGAGCGCCCGGCCCATTCCGTGTCGACCGTTCCACCGGGCGATCAGCGAGGCGGTGTAGCAGGTCAGGCCGATCACGTTCGCGGTGGCGTGCACCAGGCCGATCCGGCGCTGGTCGCGGGAGAGGGCGGCCCAGTCGTTGAGCCCGGCTACGGCGGCCGGGATGGCGGTTGCCGTACCGAGCCCGATCAGGGTGGTCGCGGCCCGGCGCTGCCCGGGCATCAGGTCCAGTACCGCGGCACTCATCCAGGCGCCGACGGGCACCTGCACCATCGCCGGGTGCAGTGGGTGCCCCAGCCAGACACCGTGCAGGAAGTCCCGGACCCGCTGGCCGCGCAGGGTGCCCTGGACGGCTCGCTGGAGCCGGTCGCCGATCCGGTCGAGCCGGGATGCCTGTTCGAGATTGTTCACAAGTCCGCGCACGGGTCCGCACTTCCCGGCAGGCGACCCGCCAAACCGGTCGGCCCCCACGATTCACCCCATCGGGTGCCTGCGGGCCGCCGCCCTGACCGAGGTCTTCGGCAGATTCTCCGGCGTCAGCTCAAGGCTCGCGCCCGATCCGGGCACTCGTTGCAGATCTTGGAGAGTTTCCGTCCGCTGTGGACGGAAACTCTCCAAGATCCGGACCCGCGGGCGTCCGCACGGGCAAGGAAATCACTCGCGTCGCGGGGCACCGCCCACCATCGTGACCAGCATGTACGCGCACGCCTCCCGTACCCCGTCTGCTGTCGCCGCGACCCGGCTGTTCGCCGTGCTGAGCCGCCCCGAGGCGGTGCCCCCGCCGCTGCTGATGCTGCTCGGGATGGTCTCCACCCAGGTCGGCGCGGCGGTGGCCAAGCAGCTCTTCACCACCACCAGCGCCGGGGGTACGACCACCCTGCGGCTCGGTCTGGGCGCGCTGGTCCTGCTGGTCGTGACCCGTCCGACCCGATGGCCCGGCTGGCGGGCGGCCGGCCTGATCGGGGCGTTCGGGGTGGCGATGGCCGCCATGAACCTCGCCTTCTACGCCGCGCTCCAGCGGGTGCCGCTCGGGGTGGCGGTCACGGTCGGCTTCGCCGGCCCGTTGCTGGTGTCGCTGCTGGGCAGCCGCCGGGTGGTCGACGTGCTCTGGGCGCTGCTGGCCGGGGCGGGCGTCCTGCTCCTGGCCGGGCTCGGCGGGATCGGGGTGGATCCGCTGGGCCTGCTGCTCTGCGCGCTGATCGCGCTCGGCTGGGCCGGGTACGTGCTGCTCGGCAAGGCGATGAGCGGGCACGTGCCGGGCAGCCGGGGGCTGGCGCTGGGCATGGCGGTGGGCGCGGTCTGCGTACTCCCGTTCGGGGTGGCGTCCGGCGGCGCGGAACTGCTCGATCCTCGCATCCTGGTGCTCGGGCTGGGGGTGGCGCTGCTGTCGTCGGTGCTGCCTTACTCGGCGGAGTTGGCCGCGCTGCGCCGGATGCCGGCGCGGGTCTTCGCGGTGCTGCTCAGCCTGGAGCCGGCGGTGGCCGCGCTGGTGGGTGCGCTGCTGCTCGGCGAGTTGCTGGCCTGGCCGCAGCTGCTCGGCGTGGCCTGCGTGGTGGGGGCGGCCCTCGGCGCCACCCTGGCCCGCCGGGCCTGAACGCTCACCGGTCCGAGCGCACACCAGCGTCCGCGCGTTCACCGCGTCCGACGGCTCACCGGCGTCCGCGCTGTCACCGGGCGCGGGCCCAGGTGAGGAAGCGGTCGATCAGGTCCGCCGGTGCGGCATGCCCGTTGAGCTGCGACAGCTGCGCGCCGGCCTCGGCCATCAGGAGGCTCAGATAGACCAGCAGCGCGGTTCGGTCCGCCCGATATTCGACCAGCAGGGCGAGCCGGGCCGGCTGGCAGGGCCAGTCCGTGCCGCAGTTCCGGCACCGCCACAGTGGACGCATCGGCAGGTGGGGCCGGGACGCCCGGCTCATCGCGCGCAACCGTTTCGCCGCCACCCGCCGGCCCGCCACCGCTGCGCTGGCGTGAGGTTGCCGGCGCGCCCCGGCCCGTCGGTGGGGAAGACGTCCGTCGGTTGGCTCGCCCACGCCGGCTGCTCGTTCTTGACAATCCACTGCCGGGGTACGCGCGGCGCCGTGTCAGGCCGCTGCCGCCAGAACCGGATGCGCATGTCTCTCCTCTCGGTCACCGGTGAGTGGGGCCGCCCCGGCGTCGTTGGCGGGGCGGCCCCGGCGCTGACGCTGGCCGCCGGGCTCCTTCACCTCCACCGGCCGCGCCGCCCTGCACGACACCCTGTCGAGGGTGGGCGGACAAGCACACCGCGTAGCGATATGGTCGGTAGATATTTGAGACGTCCAATGGGGAGGGACCGTGAACGACGCGCTACGGGTGGCGCTCGACGAGACCGGGTACACCACCGAGTCGCTTGCCGAACGGGTGGGCGTGGACCCGAAAACGGTGGGTCGCTGGCTGAGCGAGAATCGGATCCCGCATGGCAGGCATCGGGTGGCGGCGGCGGAGGCGCTCGGCCGGGACGTCGGGGACATTTGGCCGGACACTTCGAGACGTCGTGACCCGGTCTGGTTCCGTCCCTGGCAGGAGATCGAGCGCGAGGCGGTGGCGCTGCGCTCTTTTCAGTCCGTGGTGCTGCCTGGCCTGTTGCAGACCGAGGCGTATGCCCGGGCGGTGCTCACCGGGGCCGGCACGCTCCCCCGAGCCGACATCGAGCGGCACGTCACGACCCGGCTCACCCGGCAGGGCGTGCTGCGGCGCGACGACCCGCCCCAGCTCACCGCCGTGATCGACGAGGGGATCCTCCGCCGGCCCGTCGGCGGCCGGGAGACCATGCGCGATCAGCTGCTTTCCCTGGTGACCGCCTGCGCGGAGCCGCACATCCGGGTGCACGTCGTGCCGTCCTCGGTCGGCGCCTACGCCGGCCTGAACGGCCCGTTCGTGCTCGCCACCTGCCCCGACCACCGGCTCGCCGGCTACCTCGACAACCAGCTCGAAGGACAAGTGGTTAGCGACGTCGATGACCTCGCGGCAATAATGGCCGCTTGGGAGAACGTGCGCGGCGAGGCGCTCTCCCACTGGCAGTCGGTCGATCTCATCAGGGAAGTGGCGGAGACATGGAGTTGACGAACGCCCGGTGGCGCAAGAGCAGCCGCAGCAGCGGCAACGGCGGCGATTGCGTCGAGGTCGCCGACAACCTCCCCGGCCTGGTCGCCGTCCGCGACTCCAAGGACCCGACCGGCCCCACCCTCACCTTCGCCCCCACCGTCTGGCGCGCCTTCCTCACCCAGCCGCCCACCCGCGCCTGACGCATCCACCGCTCGTTCGCAGATCTTGGACAGTTGCCGTTCCCGGCGGACGGCAACTGTCCAAGATCCGGAGTCGGCCCGCGGAAACCTGCTTCCGCGCGGCACCCAACCCGCCGCACACCGTCAAGTAGCGGCACCCCACCCACCGCATCCGCCGCCCGCCAGTGGGCCGCCCCGCCCGCGCGGCACCGGCGCCGATCCCTGGCGCTCCGGGCGCCGTCGAGGGCATGCTGACCCGATGGGGGTACGCGTCGAGCACGCCGGGCCGGTGACCACGGTGATCATGGACCGGCCGGAGGCCCGGAACGCCGTCGACGGCCCGACCGCGCGAGCCCTCGCGGACGCTTTCCGCGCCTTCGAGGCCGACCCGGACGCGGCGGTCGCCGTGCTGTGGGGCGCCGGCGGCACGTTCTGCTCCGGCGCCGACCTCAAGGCCATCGGTACGCCGCGCGGCAACCGGGTCGAACCGGAGGGCGACGGCCCGATGGGGCCGACCCGGATGCGCCTGTCCAAGCCGGTGCTCGCCGCGATATCCGGGTACGCCGTGGCTGGCGGCCTCGAACTCGCGCTCTGGTGCGACCTGCGGATCGCCGAGTCGGACGCGACGCTCGGCGTGTTCTGCCGCCGCTGGGGCGTACCGCTGATCGACGGCGGAACGGTCCGGCTGCCCCGGCTGATCGGCGAGAGCCGGGCCATGGACCTGATCCTCACCGGCCGTCCGGTCCCCGCCGCCGAGGCGTACGCGATGGGCCTGGTCAACCGGCTGGTCGCGCCGGGTACGGCCCGGGCGGAGGCCGAGCGGCTGGCCGCCGAGATCGCCCGGCATCCGCAGACCTGCCTGCGCAACGATCGGGCGGCGCTGCTCGCCAACGCCGGACTGCCCGAGCCGGAGGCGATGGCCACCGAGCTGGCCTTCGGCATGGAGTCCCTGATCACCGACGGGATGAGGGGCGCGAGCCGGTTCACCGCCGGCGCAGGCCGCCACGGCGGCGCGCCCGAATAACGGGGCGAGGCGGGGAAGGCCGGCTGTCAGCCAGTGATCTTCGCCAGCGCACGCAGCCCGGCGACCACGTCGGCACCGGTTACGGGGTTGTCGGGGTCGGAGAGCGTCTGCATGATCACGCCGGACATCAGCGCGAGCTGGACCATGCCGAGAGTGCGTACGGACCGTTCCGGCACCTCGGTCTCGGGGACGCTCTCCAGGATCGCCGCCATGCCGCTGCGTCCCTGCCGCATGCCCTCGCTGAGCTGAGGCAGCAGGTCGGGCTGCCGCTGCGCCCGCAGGAACAGGTCGATGGAGACGAGCCACATCTTCGGGTGGGCGTGGGCCTGCGCGAGGAGTTCGTCCCACATTCGCTCGTACGCCTCAGCGGGGTTCGTGCCGGGCTCGTCGGCGGGGACGAGTGCACGCCCGGCGACGTCACCCCACTCGTCGAGGATCGAGAACAGGGCCTGGAACAGCAGGTTCTCCCGCGAGCCGAAGTGGTAGCCGATCGCGGCCATGCTGACGCCCGCAGTGGTGGCGATGTCGCGCACGGTGGTGCGGTCGAAGCCCTTGTCGAGCAGGCAGGTCCTGGCCCCGGCGAGGAGCGCTTCGCGGTTTCCCATGGCCAGCAGGGTAGCAATCCCTGGAGCAACCGTCTCAGGCAATCGTCTCAGGCAAACGTCTTGCGCGATCGCCCAAATTTGATCTACGGTTTCCCGGCACGACTACTTCCGGTCCCCGTCCACCACAGGAGAGCCACCATGGACACCCCCGGTCGATTTCGAAAGCGCACCCTCGGGTGCCTTGCCGCCGCCGCGTTCGCCGCCGCCGCGATCTGCGCGGCCCCGCCCGCCACCGCCACCCCCGGCGACCCCGCCGTCGTCACCACGGACAAGGGCGGCGTGCGCGGCACCGTCCACGGTGGCCTTCGCTCCTTCCAGGGCATCCCGTACGCCGCGCCGCCGGGCCGCTGGACCTCACCCGAGCCCACCGCGCCCTGGTCCGGCGTACGCGACGCCACCCGCCCGGGCCCGGCCTGCGCGCAGCCGGCCGGCCTGCCCGTCGGCGTACCCGGCGAGGCGGAGGACTGCCTGCACCTGAACGTCACCACGCCCGGCCGCAAGGGCGACGACCTGCCAGTGATCGTGTGGATCCACGGCGGCAGCATGATGTTCGGCACCGGCGACATGTACGGGCCGGACCGCCTCGCCGCCAACGCGGTCGTGGTGTCGATGAACTACCGCCTCGGCGTCATGGCGTTCCTCACCCACCCGTCGCTCGACGCCGGCTCGGCGAACGGCTCGGGCAGCTTCGCCCTCGAAGACCAGCAGGCCGCGCTGCGCTGGGTGCGTGCCAACATCGACCGGTTCGGCGGCGACGCCGGCAACGTCACGATCATGGGCCAGTCCGGCGGCGGGTACGCGGTCTGTGACCATCTCGCCTCACCGATGTCGGCGGGCCTGTTCGACCGCGCGATCATCCAGAGCGCACCCTGCGCCACCGGCGGCTCCCGCACCCGCGCCGAGGCGGAGGCCGACAGCGCCGGCGTGATCAAGGCCGTCGGCTGCGACGACGCCGCCGACGTGGCCGCCTGCCTGCGGTCGTCCGAGACCACCGTGGCCGAGCTGCTGGCCGCGTACGGGCCGTGGGCCGAGCCGCGCCCGGTATCCGGCACGCCGCTACTGCCGCTGAGCCCGGCGGAGGCGTTCCGCGCCGGCCGGTTCCACCGCGTCCCCGTGCTCGTCGGGGTGAACCACGACGAGGAGAACGGCCGGTACGCCGGGCTGGAGATCGGCCCGGGTGGGACGCCCATCCCGGCGGAGGCGTACGAACCGACGCTCCGTGAGCAGTACGGCGCCGACGCCGACGCGGTCCTGGCCCACTATCCCCTGTCCGACCACGACAACTCCGCCGGGCTGGCCCTGTCGACGATCGGGACCGACCGGAACTGGGCGAAGCCGACCTACGACACCGCGAAGCTGCTGTCGAGGTGGACGACGACGTACATGTTCGAGTTCGCCGAGGAGAAGACGCCGTGGTTCGTGGGCTACGACGAGCCGAGCTTCCCGTGGCGGGCGCAGCACATGGCCGAGCTGGCGTACCTGTTCGACCTGGACCTCTTCGTGCCGCGGACGCGACAGCAGGACCGGCTCGCCGACCAGATGATCGGCGGGTGGACCCGGTTCGCGGAGGGCGGCAACCCGAACGGCGGCGGGGACGGCGGCTGGCAGCGGTTCACCGACCAGCGCCCGCACGTGCAGTCGCTGACCTCGGGGCGCTGGCAGGCGACCGAGTTCGTCCGCGACCATCAGTACGCGTTCTGGTCCAGCCTGAGCTGACCCGGTACGCCACACCGGGCGGCCCCGGCGCGCACGCGCCGGGGCCGTTCCGCGGGCCGGTGAACGCCCAGCCTTCACGGCGTACCCGGGCGGTGGCGAGACTCCAGGCGACCGTCAGGCCATCTGCCGCGAACCTGCTAGCGCAGGCTGCGCAGCGCGTCCTCGATGGCCCGGTGGAACGTCGGGTACGCGTAGATCATGTGCCGGAGCTGGCTGATCGGGACCGCCGCGTGCACCGCCACCACCAGCCCGGACAGCACCTCGCCACCGGCCGGGCCGGCCGAGGTGGCGCCGATCAGCACGCCCTGGTCGGCGTCGGCGATCAGCTTGATGAAGCCCGCGTTGCCGGCCTTGTGGATCCAGCCCCGGGCGGAGGCGGTCAGGTCCGCGTACCCGACCTGGACGTTGACGCCGCGCTCGCGGGCCTGCCGTTCGGTGAGGCCGACCGCGCCGACCTCGGGGTCGGTGAAGGTGACCCGGGGCAGCGCGCGGTAGTCGGCGTACGGGACGCTGCCCGGCGCGGCGGTCGACCCGCCGGCGCTCATCGCCCCGCCGACCGCGCTGACCACCCCGGCCGCGCCACCGACGACGCTGGCGGTGCCGCTGGCGTCCGGGCCGCCCTTCATCCGTCGCATGTGGTCGAGCACGTCGGCGACGACGATCGCCGCCTGGTACATGGCGATGTGGGTGAACGCGCCCTCGCCGGTCAGGTCGCCGACCGCCCAGATCCCCTCGGTGACGTGCATCCGCGCGTTGACCGGCAGGTAACGCTGGGCGGCGTCCACGCCGACGGTGTCCAGCCCCAACTCCTCCAGGTGCGCCTTGCGGCCGGTCACCACCAGCAGTTGCTCGCCGGTGAACTCGGCACCGTCGGCGCGCACGGTGAACTGGCCGCCGTCATGGTCGACCCGCCCGGCCCGTACGCCGGTGTGGATCTCCACCCCGTCGGCGCGCAGCGCCTGCGCGGCCACCTCGGACGCCTCCGGCTCCTCGATGGCGAGCACCCGGTCGGCCGCCTCGATCACCGTCACCTGGACACCGAACCTGGCGAAGACCTGGGCCAACTCCAGCCCGATCGCGCCCCCGCCCAGCACCAGCAGGGACTCCGGCAGCTCCTCGACCTCGATCGCCTGATGGTTCGTCCAGTACGGGGTGTCGGCCAGGCCGTCGATCGGCGGGACCGAGGGGCGGGTGCCGGTGCCCAGCACGATCCCGTACCGGGCCTGGAAGACCTGCTCGCCGACGCGTACCCGGTCCGGGCCGTCGAGCCGGCCGCTGCCCCGGACGAACCGGCCGCCCTTGCCGGTGAACCGCTCGACCGCCACCCGATCGTCCCAGGTGTCGGTGGCCTCCTCGCGGATCCGCTTCGCCACCGGCGCCCAGTCCGGTTGGACCTGCGCGGAACCGGCGAGCACACTGACGCGTTGCGCCTCGGCCAGCGCGTTCGCCGCCCGGATCATCATCTTGCTCGGTACGCAGCCCCAGTAGGGGCACTCGCCGCCGACCAGGTCCCGCTCGATCCCGACGACGGTGAGGCCGGCCTCGGCGAGCCGCCCGGCCACCTCCTCGCCGCCGACGCCGAGCCCGACCACGATTACGTCCACCAGTTCTGGCTCCGCCATCCCGCCAGCATTCCGCACCCCGGCATCGGCCGCGACCCGGCCGCGCCGGAATTCCCGAGCCGGCCACCGGACCGACCGCCTACCGTGGCCCGACGAGTAAGGAAGAAGGGGCCCTTATCCAACGCTAGGCGTTAACAAGAGGCCCTTCCTTTCCCGCGACCGGGGTGCCGGCCGGGGTGAGCAGCGAGCGCGCGGCGACCGCCAGCCGCCGCCGCCCGGATACGCGGGCCCGCCGCACGAAGACGTCGTAGTGCTGGGCGGCCACCTCGTCGAGGATCCCGCCGTAGAGCACGTACGCGGTGCGCATGCAGGACTGCGAGGCGGCGGTGAGTAGTGGGACACCCGGCGCGGCGGCCGCGTAGTGGGCCCGGGCACGGGTCACCTCGTACTCGACCAGCTCGCGGATCTTCGGAGTGGCGTGCCCGGCCGCCCGGGCCGCGTACAGGTCGTCCCGGGTGACGTCGAACCGGGCCAGGTCCTCGTCGGGCAGGTAGGTCCGCCCCCGGCCCAGGTCCTCGGCGACGTCCCGGATGAAGTTGGTGAGCTGGAACGCCAGGCCGAGCTGGCGGGCCGGCTCGCGGGCGGCGGCCGGGTCGGAGCTGCCCAGGATCGGCAGCATCATGGTGCCGATGACGGCGGCCGAGCCCTCCATGTAGTCGAGCAGGTCGGCGTAGGTCGGGTAGGACGCCACCGTCAGGTCCATCGCCATGCTGCCCAGGAACGACGTGAAGTCGGCGTGGTCCAGGTCGAAGACGGCGATGGTGTGCAGCACCGCCGGGAGCAGTGGGTCGTCGACCGGCTCACCCCGCAGCCCGGCGGCGAAGCGGGCGGACCACTCCCGTAGCTGGTCGGCGCGCTCGTCCGGCGGCAACTCCTCGGTCCGGTCGACGATCTCGTCGGCGTAGCGAGTGAATCCGTACAACGCGTGGACATGCCGCCGTTTCCATGCGGGCAGCAGACTGGTGGCGAGATAGTAGGTCCGGCCGTGGCGTCGGTGCAGCTCGCGGCAGCGGTCGTAGGCAGCCGTGAGATCGGTGTCCACCGACCCTCCCCCAGATTCGACGCAAAAATCGACGCAACTCGTACCCTAAGGTACGCTCGCCGCGTGGCCAACGGCGCGGTCACGGCCGAGGCGTTCCGCGCCGCGCGGCCTCGGTAAGGGAGGTGGTCCCGTGCGGATCGTGACCGGACGCACGGACCGGGTGGTCGTCGTCGGCGCCGGCCTTGGCGGGTTGGCCTGCGCGCTGCACCTGGCCGGCAGTGGCCGGCAGGTGACCGTCCTGGAACGGGAGGCGGTGCCGGGCGGGCGGGCCGGCCGGCTCAGCGTCGACGGGTACGAGTTCGACACCGGCCCCACCGTGCTCACCATGCCCGACCTGATCGCCGAGGCGCTCGGCGCGGTCGGCGAGGAGCTGACCGACTGGCTCGACCTGACCCCGCTGGACCCGGCGTACCGGGCGTACTACCCGGACGGGTCGACGCTGGACGTGATCACGGACACCACCCGGATGGCGGCCGAGATCGCCCGGGTCTGCGGCCCCCGCGAGGCCGACGGCTACCTGCGGTTCGTCGACTACGCCCGCGACCTGTGGCGGTGGGAGCGGGCCGACTTCATCGAACGCAACCTGGACGCGCCGACCGACCTGCTCACCGCCAACCTGGTGAAGCTGCTGGCCAACGGGGCGTTCCGGCGACTCCAGACGAAGATCAACCAGTTCTTCCACGACCCACGTACCCAGCGGATCTTCTCCTTCCAGGCCATGTACGCCGGCCTCGCGCCGCACGACGCGCTCGCCATCTACGCGGTCATCGCGTACCTCGACTCGGTGGCCGGGGTGTCCTTTCCGCGCGGCGGCGTCCACGCGGTCTCCCGGGCGATGGCCGGCGCGGCCGAGAAGCACGGTGTGCAGCTCCGGTACGGCACCACGGTGACCCGGGTGGAGACGGCCAACGGCCGGGCCACCGGCGTGGTGACCGCCGACGGCGAGTTCGTCCCCGCGGACGTCGTGGTGCTCAACCCGGACCTGCCGGTCGCCTACCGCGACCTGCTCCCCGCCGGCCGGCAGCGCCGGCTCACCTACTCGCCCTCCTGCGTGGTGCTGCACGTCGGGTCGACGCAGGGCTACACCCGGATCGCCCACCACAACATCCACTTCGGGCGGTCCTGGCGGGGCACGTTCGACCAGGTGATCCGGCGCGGCGAGCTGATGACCGACCCGTCGCTGCTGGTGACGAACCCAAGCCGGACCGACCCCGCGGTGGCCCCGGCCGGGCGGCACACCTACTACGTGCTCGCCCCGGTGCCGAACCTCGACCGGGCACCGTTGCCCTGGCGGGGCGACCTGACCCGCCGCTACGCCGACCAGCTCGTCGAGACGCTGGAGGAGCGGGGCTACGTCGGCTTCGGCGACGGCGTCGAGGTGCTGCGTACGGTCACCCCGGCCGACTGGGCGGAGCAGGGCATGGCCGCAGGCACCCCGTTCGCCGCCGCGCACAACTTCTGGCAGACCGGACCGTTCCGCCCGTCGAACCTGCACCGGGCGCTCGGCAACGTGGTCTTCGTCGGCTCCGGCACGCAGCCGGGGGTGGGCGTACCGATGGTGTTGATCAGCGGCAAGCTGGCCGCCTCGCGGATCACCGGGGCCACCCGGTGAGCGCCGCGTTCGCAAAGGAAGGGCCCGTGCCGTGACCTCCCGTGAAGCGCACCTGGTCGAGCTGGTCGACGACGCCGGGCAGGCGATCGGCGCGGACACCGTGGCCTCCGCCCACCAGCCGCCGGGCCGGCTGCACCGCGCGTTCTCGGTGCTGCTGGTCGACCCGGACGGGCGGATCCTGCTCCAGCAGCGGGCCGCCGTGAAGACCCGCTTCCCGCTGCGCTGGGCCAACTCCTGCTGCGGCCACCCGCTGCCGGGCCAGCCCCTGGCCGAGGCCGCCAACCGCCGGCTGGCCGAGGAACTGGGCGTCGCGCCCGTCGACCTCACCGAGGTCGGGGTCCACCTCTACCAGGCCGAAGACCCGACCACCGGCCGCGTCGAGTTCGAGTACGACCACGTCCTGCGCGCCGACGTGCCGGCCGACCTGCCCACCCGTCCCGATCCGGCCGAGATCGCCACCCTGCGCTGGGTCGACCCGCACGAGCTCGCGGCCGACCTCGACGTCACCCCCCAGGCGTACGCGCCGTGGCTGAGCGGGGTGGTGGACCGGCTGCTGCGTCCCACAGCCCCCACCGCCGACGGACCCGGCGCGAACTCGGCGGGCCCGACCGCGGGCGGCACGGCCCCGGGCGCGGCCGGCGGCGCAGCCTCGTCCGGCGGCGCAGTCTTGTCCGGCGGGCCGGCCGATGGGGCTCCGGAGCGGTCGGGTGGCCGATGAGGCGCTGAGCGCGGGTGTCGTCGCGCGGACGCTGGGCGTCGCGGTCACCACGCTGCGTACCTGGCACCAGCGCTACGGACTCGGGCCCAGCGAGCACGTACCGGGGCACCACCGGCGCTACACCTCGACCGACCTCTCCCGCCTGGAGATCATGCGGCGGCTCACCGCGGAAGGGGTGAACCCGGCGGAGGCCGCCCGCTGGGCCCGCCGGGCGCCGGCGCTGACCCCACCCGAACATGCCGATCGCTCGACCCGGCCGGACGGGACCCGGGCCGGCGGCGGGACGACCATCCCGGTCGGCCGGGCCGGACCGGTCGCCCGCGGGCTGGCCCGCGCCGCGATGCGGCTCGACTCGGCGGCCATCGGCGAGACGATCGCACACGCTCTCGCCACCGACGGCGTGGTGACGACCTGGGACACGCTGCTCCGGCCGGTGCTCGCCGGGATCGGCGAACGGCACGCCGTCACCGCCGGGCTGATCGAGGTGGAACATCTGCTGTCCCGGTGCGTGTCCGAGGCGTTCACCGCGATGACCCGGGTGCACCCGGCCACCGGTCCGGCCCGGATCCTGCTCTCCTGCGCCGACGAGGAGCAGCACACGCTGCCGTTGGACGCGCTGGGCGCCGCCCTCGCCGAGGTGGGCGTGGGCTGTCGCATACTGGGCGCGCGGGTGCCCGTGCCGGCCCTGGTCGAGGCGGTCACCCGGACCGGACCGGCGGCCGTCGTACTCTGGTCGCACACCCGGGCGACCGCCGACCCGGATCAGCTCTCCACGCTGCTCGCCGCCCCCCACCGGCCCCTGCTGGTGCTCGCCGCCGGGCCGGGTTGGCGGGCCGACACGCTGCCGGTCGGCGTGGTCCGTCCGGTGGATCTCGCCGAGGCGGTCTCGCTGGCGGTGGCCGTACGCGAATCGCAGGACCGCTTGCCGATGTCCTGACCACCTCTCCCACTTTTGACCCACTTCGGCTACGGTCGGAGGTCCGCGTAACCCCGACCCCCTCTCGGGAGCGACGATGCGTTCACGCGCCGTGCTGGCGCTCGCCCTTGGCCTGGTGCTGTTGGTCACCGGCTGTGGCGGACCCGGCAAGACCCCACCCCGGGCGGCCGGCCAACCTGCCTCCGGCTCGCCCACCCCGGAGCCGACGCCGACGCCCACCCCGCAGCCCAGCCGGACCACGCCGCCGCCGAAACCGAAGCTGCGGCCGCTGCCGAAGACCCTCCCCGCCGGGCTGCACCGCCGCAGCGGTGACCATGCGGTGGCGCTGACCTTCGACGACGGCCCGGATCCGCGGTGGACGCCGCAGATCCTCGACCAGCTGCGGGCAGCCCACGTCACCGCGACGTTCTGCCTGATCGGCAAGCAGGCCGAGCGCTACCCGGAGCTGGTGGCGCGGATCGCCCGGGAGGGCCACCAGCTCTGCAACCACAGCTGGCGGCACGACCTCAACCTCGGCCGGCGGCCGGTGGCGGACATCAAGGCCGACCTGACACGGACGAACCGGGCGATCCGCGCCGCCGTGCCGAACGCCAAGATCACCTGGTTCCGTCAGCCCGGCGGCCGATGGACGGGGGAGGATGTGGCGGTGGCGCGCGAGCTCGGCATGCGCCCGCTGCACTGGACCGTCGACCCGCAGGACTGGAACCACCCCAACGCGAAGACGATCATCAAGCGGGTGGAGGCGGCGGCCCGCCCTGGCTCGATCGTGCTGATGCACGACGGGGGCGGTGACCGGAAGCAGACCATGGCCGCCTGCCGGCAACTGATTCCCGACCTGAAGAAGCGGTACGGGATCTCCCCGCTCCCCTGACCGGCCCACTGACCTGCGGTTTCGCCCGGTGATTGGAGCAGGGGGATACCGGTTTGGTCGACCGCCGGGGCATGGCATATGCTTCTCATGCCTCCGGCGGGGCCGGATGGGAGCAAGTCCGCCAGAACTTGCGATGTGCAATGATGGCGGGGCCGCCCTCATCGTCTAGCGGCCCAGGACGCCGCCCTTTCAAGGCGGTAGCACGGGTTCGAATCCCGTTGGGGGCACGGTCCGGCTCAGCCGGATGCAACACCAGCCAGGTCCTGTGGAGCAGTTGGAGTGCTCGCCGCCCTGTCAAGGCGGAGGTCGCGGGTTCAAGTCCCGTCAGGACCGCAAGCGCTGACGCCGCGCACTACGCGCGGCGTTCTGCGTATCGGCCCGTGCGGTAGCATGAGCCGAGCACCACGGCCAGGTAGCTCAGTTGGTACGAGCGTCCGACTGAAAATCGGAAGGTCGGCGGTTCGACCCCGCCCCTGGCCACATAGCCTTTCGCCGGGCTACAGAGATCCCCACCAGCGGAAACGCCGGTGGGGATCTTGCTGTATATGCCCCGGCCGCCCCACCACCCTTGTTGATCAAGGAGCTTGCGTCTGAAAATCGGCGTGATCCGGACGCAAAGTTCTTGATCAACCGGGCTGGGCGGGAGCCATCCCTATCGATGACGGGTAGGCGTCGGTTTGCCGGCTGCACCGGGGGGCAGCAGCCGGTATGGTCCGGCCTATGGGACAGGAGATGGTCGATCCGGATGAGGTCCGCCAGGAATTCGATCGCTTCTCCCTCCGTAGCATGCTCTTCGTCCCTGCCTCCGCCGAGCGGGCGTTCGCCGTCTTCACCGGCTCGCTGGCCGACTGGTGGGTACGCGAATACACCTGGTCCGGGCCAGCGGCGCTGGCCTGTCTGGGGGTCGAGCCCCGGGCCGGCGGAATGTTCTACGAGATCGGCCCGTACGGCTTCCGCAGCGACTGGGGCCGGGTGCTGACCTGGGACCCGCCCCGCCGGCTCGTCTTCAGTTGGCAGATCGGGCCGGACCGGGTGCCGGTGCCGGACCCGGCGCAGGCCAGCGAGGTGGAGGTGCTCTTCCTATCCGAGGGGTCGGAGCGCACCCGGGTCGAGGTCGAGCACCGGTACTTCGACCGGCACGGCGCGGCCGCCGAGGGCTACCGCAAGGCGCTCACCGCCGGCTGGCACGAGCTCCTCTGCCGCTACCTCGCCACGGTCGCCCGCAGTCGCTGAGCGGCGGCAAACCGGCGATCGCGCCGCCCGGCCTCAACCACCGGGATGGAGGAGTCATCGCTCGATGTCCCGTGCCGCGGCGCCGCGCCCGGTGACTGTGGTGCCGCCCAGGTGGGCCCGACGGCCCGCCGCCACCCCGGAGCCGAAGCCGGTGCCGGCGAGCCGGCGGGGCGGCGCGGTACGCAGCCGTGGATACACGTCGGCGAGCCGGCGCTGGACCCGGTCGGAGCGGTTGGCCAGCACCAGCGCCGTCGAGGGTGCGCCGGCTCCGGCGACCGCGTCGGCCTCGGCCACGCGCAGCCGGTCCGCCACGGTGTGGGCGAAGCCGGCCAGCCAGCTACGACGGAACGCGGCCGGATGCTCCCCGGCCGGTACAGGTACGCCGGCCAGCCCGTGCGCGGCCTGCACCAGCAGCGAGGTGAACAGCAGCTCGACGCGTTCCAGGTCGCTGGCGAAGCCGAACAGGTGCATCGCGAAGCCGGTGCCCTCCCGGCGGCGTACGCAGCGGCAGCGCAGCGGGTCGGCGACCGCCGCGAGCAGGCCGGCCTTGTCCCGGGCGTACGGAGCGACCACCTCGACGATCCGGTCGCCGACCGGGTCGGTGGCCGGTTCGCGGGCGGCCAGCAGCGCCCGGTCAACGCCGTAGCGGGCGATCAGCTCGGTCGCCTTGGCCATGAAGGCCGCCGACTCGGCGGGTGTGCAGGCCGGGTCCTCGGCCTGCGCGAGCAGCTTGCGGACCTTGCTCAGCATCGCCTCGGACATGCTCCAGAGCTACCACAGCCCGGATCCGTCGCGGCGCTCAGCTCGCCCGGCTGCGCAGCGTCGCCACCGTCGACCCGGCGAGGGTGAGCAGGCAGTCCGGCAGCAGCCCATCGGCCGCCGCGGCCCCGAAGAGGGCCTCACCCGTGTCGGCGTCGTCGTTGGCGTACGCGCTGACGAAGCGGGCCACCCAGCGGGTGTCGTAGTCGGCTCGGTCGATGTCGGGGAAGTCCAGGGCGCAGCCGCCGGCCGGAGCGTCGTCACCGAGCATGGTGGCGGCCAGGCACCACGCCACCCCGTACGCCCCGGCGAGGCCGGACCGGTCCACCACGGCGTCGAAGGCGCCCACCACCGCGTCCCCGTCGCCGGCCAGGGCCGAGCGGAGCACGGCGGTCGCGTCGTCCAGCGTCTGCTGTGCTACGTCGGTCACCTGCCGAACAGTAGGACGGAGGGTCAAGCCGTGACCCCGAAACAGCCCACCCGTCACGCTGGGTGATATCCGCAGTCAAGCTCCTGACGGAGCGCCATCCACGGTCCCGCCACCGGCAGCGGCACGCTAATGTGCGCAGCGGACCTTCGGCGGAGGAAGGACGACCATGCCCAAGTTTCGCGCGTCGCGCGCAGCCATCGCTGCGGCCGGCGCGGTGCTCCTGCTCGCTACCAGCGCCTGCGGGGGCGACCAGCCCGAGGAGGCGACCACCGACACCCAGGTGCGCCTCTACGGCACCGATGGCAACATGGCGAACTCGTTTGCCGAGAAACTTGCGGGCCGCGCCAGCCTGGTCAACGGCATGAAGGGAACCATGCCGATGACCGCGCTGCAGGAGAACTTCACGGAACGACTCCGCAGCGTAGATCCCAAGTTGACGGACTACACCTACGCCGGTGAGACGTACGACGCGATGGTGATCGGCGCCCTGGCCGCCCAGCTCGCCGGCACCACCGACCCGGCCGCCATCGCCAAGCAGATCGTCGGGGTGACCACCGACGGTGAGCGCTGCCAGGACCCGGCGTCCTGCCTGCAGCTGGCCCGGCAGGGGCGGGACATCGAGTACCGCGGGGTGTCGGTGACCCGGTCCGGGTTCACCGACGCCGGAGAGCCGTCCACGGCCAGCTACGCCACCGTGCACTTCGACCACGAGAAGCTCGACGACGGCAAGACCGAATTCGTCGGCGCCGGTGAGGAGTCGGCGGCGAGCACCGAGACGCCGCCCCCGGCGAAGAAGCAACGCGCCGGTGACAAGGCCGCGGACGCCCCGCTGGTCTTCGGCGGGCTGCTGCCGATGACCGGTGACCTTTCGCTGCTCTACCCGTCGATGGGGGCCGCCGCGGCGCTCGCGATCAAGGAGATCAACGCGGCCGGCGGCGTGCTCGGCAAGCCGGCCGTCTGGATCGAGGGCGACGACGGCACCAGCCCGGAGGTCGCCAAGGCCACGGTCGCCTCGCACGTGCAGAGGGGCGTGCACGTCATCATCGGCGCGGGTGCCTCGGGCGTCACCCGCGCGGTCCTGCCGGACGTGGTCGCCGCAGGCCGGGTGCTCTTCTCCCCGTCCAACACGGACGCCGGGCTCAGCAAGGTGGAGGACAACGGTCTCTACTTCCGCACCGCGCCCCCGGACACTCTCCAGGGCCGGGCGCTGGCCGACGTGATCGTGCGCGACGGCCCGCACAAGATCGCCATCGTGGCCCGCAAGGACTCCTACGGCGAGGGCCTCCAGGAGAACGTCCGCGTCGAGCTGGAACGGGTCGGCTTCGGCGCCGACCGGGTCAAGCTGCTCGCCTACGAGCCGCCGGCCGACCCGCAGACCCCGGTGGACTTCTCCGCCGGCGCCAAGGAGATAAAGGACTACGGGGCGGATGCCGTCCTCATCATCGGTTTCGCGGAGTCCGCGCACGTGATCACCGCGCTGGCCGACGCCGGAACACAGCTCCGGCAATGAACCGACGACGAGGGCCGCACCCGGGTGAACGGGTGCGGCCCTCGTCCTTTTCGGCCCGGTCAGCGGGGCCGGCGCCGCTCCAGGAACTCGGTCATCCGCCGGTGCTTCTCCTCGTCCTCGAAGAGCACCGCCTGGCTGAGCAGGTCGAGCTGCGGGTGGGCGGCGGGCGGGGCGTCCACGGCCAGTTTGGTCAGCCGCACGGCCAGCGCCGAGCCCTTGGCGATCTCGTCGAGCAGACCGTGCGCGGCGGGCAGCAGCTCCGCCGGCTCCGCCACCACCCGGTTGACCAAGCCGATCCGCAGCGCCTCGTCGGCGTCCACCCGGCGGCCGGTGAAGAGCAGTTCCTTGGCCCGGGCCTCGCCGACCAGCGCCGGCAACCGGTAGGTCGCGCCCGCGCCGGCGAGGATGCCCAACCGCACCTCGGGCTGGCCGAACACCGCACGCGACGTGCATACCCGCAGGTCGCAGGCGTACGCCAGCTCGGCGCCGCCGCCCAGCGCCGGGCCGTCCACGGCGGCCACGGTCGGCATCGGCAGTGCCCGGATCCGGGCGAAGGCGGCCTGGTTGATCGCGGCCAGCGCGTCCAGCCGACCGCGCTCGCGGAGCTGGCCGATGTCCGCCCCGCCGGCGAAGACTCCCTCCGCCCCGCCGGTGAGCAGCAGCAGCCGGGGCCGCGCCTCCAGCTCGGCGCAGACGGCATGCAGCTCGGCGATCAGGTCGGCGTCGATGGCGTTGCGCTTCTCCGGCCGGTCCAGCGTGACCACCAGCCGGTCCGGCAGCTCCTCGACCCGCAAACCGGTCACTGCTTGACCCCGCCTTCCCAGGTGTAGAAGCCCTGACCGGACTTCTTGCCGAGCTTCCCCTCGGCGACCATCTGCTCCAGCAGCGGGGGCGGCGCGAACCGGTCCCCGTACGCGGCCTGGAGGGTGCGGGCGATGTCGAGTCGGACGTCCAGCCCGACCAGGTCGGTCAGCTCCAGCGGGCCGACCGGGTGCCGGTAGCCGAGCACCATCGCCTTGTCGATGTCGCCGGGGCTGGCCACCCCGTCGGCGACCATCCGGATCGCCTCCAGACCGAGGGTGACCCCGAGCCGGGAGGTGGCGAAGCCGGGCATGTCGCGTACGACGACGGGATCCTTGCCCAGCCGGCCGGCGAGCGCGACGGCCGCCTCGGTGGTCTCCGGCGCGGTGGCCGGACCGACCACGATCTCCAGCAGCGCCATCGCCCAGACCGGGTTGAAGAAGTGCAGCCCGACGAAGTCGGCGGGCCGCGCCAGCCCCTCGGCCAGTTCGGCGATCGGGATGCTGGAGGTGTTGCTGCCGAGCAGGGCGGGACGCCGCGCCTCGGCCTCCAGCAGCACCGAACGCTTGAGGTCGAGCCGCTCGGGGACCGCCTCCACGATCACGTCGGCCCCCTCGGCAACCTGGGCCAGCCCGGCCCGCAGGGTGACCCGCTCCCGGTTCGCCGCCGCCTCCTCGACGGTCAGCTTGCCGCGCTGCACCCCGCGCTCCCACAGCTCACCGAGGCGCCGTACGGCGGCGTCGCCGCGCGCCGGGTCCACCTCGACCAGTTCGACCGCGTACCCGGCGCCGGCCGCCACGTACGCGATGCCGAGGCCCATGGTGCCGGCCCCGACGACCACAAAACGACCACTCATGACGTCCCCTCGCCGCGTGCGGTGGCGCACGGGGTCTCCGCCGCGCCCGGCCGCCCGCTCCGCTCGTTCCTGGATGCGACCCTATGCAGGGCCGACCGGAGTGGCGTGCGTGGGGGCGCGGCGCACCGGGTACAGACGACGGCCAAGCCGACGGAAGGATCGAGATGAGTCAGGCGGAGAACGCGCAGAGCGTGGAGACGCGCGGCGACGAGCGGGTGGACCTGCTCCGCGCCGACACCAACCACGACGGGCGGACCGACGTGTGGGTGGTGGACACCGACGGCGACGGGAAGGCCGACGTGTTCCAGTTCGACACGGACGGTGACGGCAAGGTGGACATCACCATGGTCGACATCGACGAGGACGGGACGCCGGACGAGGTGGTCGACGGCGACGGCGGTCTCCCGCCGGAGCAGCACTCCCCGACCGTCCAGGCCTGAGCCGAAAGGAAGGGCACCGTGTTGACGCCTGGCGATTGCAGGGTGCCCTTCCTGACCCTCCGAGCCCGCGCTCAGGCCAGTTGGAGGGTGGCCAGGTAGTAGGGGTGGTCGCGGTCGTCCACGTCGACCAGTCGCCACGGCGAGCCGTGGACCAGCCCGGCCAGTTCGTCGGCCGAGCAGACCAGGTAGTCGAACCATTCGGTGCCGAGCAGCCGGTAGCGCAGCCGAAGCCGGAGCTGGCCGCCGAGCCGGCCCCGCCGCCGGTTGCGCTCGTGGTAGCTGACCTGCACCGGGTCCGTGGTGCCGTACGGGTCGGTGCCCTGGGCGATCACCTGCGCGCCGGGACGGGCCAGCGCGGCGAGGGCGGCCAGGAACCCGGCCGCCCGCTCCCGCCCCTCGATCAGCCCGAGGTTGTTGCCCAGCAGCAGGAAGGTGTCGTACCGCCGGCCGTCGGCGACGTGCTGGTCGACGGTGCGGTGCACGAGGTCGCGTACGCCCCGGTGCCGGCAGACCCGCAGCGCGCCGGCCGAGGTGTCCAGGCCGGTGACCGGCACCTCGCGCTGCTGGAGGTGCAGCGCGATCCGGCCGGCGCCGACGCCGACGTCCAGCGCGTGCCCGCGTACCCGCTCCACGGCCCGGTGGTCGTACGGCTGCCATGCCTCCGGCGGGTCCAGATAGTGGCCGGCGGGAGCGCCGTTGACCAGGCCGTCGTCCCGCTCGATGATCTCGATGACCGGCCGGGGCAGCCGTCCGCCGGCCAGCGGCCGGGGGCCGACGCCGGTGGCGACGGCGTACGCGTCACGGATCATCTCGCCGAACACGTCGCCGATCGTGGGTTCCCCGGTCACAGCGATCACGCTAACCGGGCTCGGCTGGCCTGTCGCGGCCTTATCCTGGGCGGCGTGACCGACCTGGACCGCCTCGCGGCGGAGAAGTATGTGCTGCTCACGACGTTCCGCAGGGACGGGCGGGCGGTGCCGACGCCGGTCTGGGCGGTGCGCGACGGGGATGCGCTGGCGGTGTGGACCGCGTCGGACACCGGCAAGGTCAAGCGGATCCGGCGGAACGGCCGGGTGACGGTGGCCCCGTGCGACGTGCGCGGACGGCCGCGCGGGGCGGCGGTGCCGGGACGCGCGGCGGTCAGCGACCTGGTCGGCACGCGGCGGATCCGGGGGCTGCTGAAGCAGAAGTACCGGCTGATCGGCCGGCTGGGCCTGCTGGGCAGCCGGCTGCGCCGGGGGGAGTGTGGCACGGTGGGGCTGCGGATCGTGCTGGAGGATCGGGCGGCGACGGCGAGCCCCGGAGACGGGTGAGGAGCGCCGGAGACGACTAAGGGCGGCGGATCGTCGCTGTCGCGTACGTCCGGCCGCCCCTGATCGGAACGCCTGAGTATTCGTCCGGGTCGTCAGTCCCCTTGACGCTGCTGGGGGATCTGCCCCTGCAGCAGGGCCCGAACCTCCGACTCGCGGTAACGGCGGTGTCCGCCCAGGGTCCGGATCGCGCTAAGCTTGCCGGCCTTGGCCCACCGGGTCACCGTCTTCGGGTCGACACGGAACATCGACGCCACCTCGGCCGGTGTGAGTAGCGGCTCTGGTTCATGCGTTCGCGATGCCATCGGGGTCTCTCCTCCACATGTATAGACATCGGCCGGGGTCCCGCCGGCCGACGCGTCTCCCATGGTCCGGCTAGTCCCCGATGTCCGACATGGGCCGAACGGCTGAAGGTCCCTAGACGGACGGATGAACCATGCCCGATTTTTACTACTTTTATGCGGCAGAAAGTACCTTATTCGGACTCATGATCACGGGTCGTGATGCATCAACTACGAGACACTCTCGCCTCGAAAGGGCCTCGGCCGGATAATTCCGGCTAATTGCAGCGCTCCAGCAACTGCACCGCCCGCCACCGCGCGACCAGCTTGTCGTACGCCTCCGAAGCCTCCTCGGCCTCGCCGCGGGAGAGCCCGGCCAGCCCGGTCGCGACCAGCTCGGGCGAGTCGTCGGCCAGCAGGGTCTCGTCCGGCAGCAGTTGGACCAGGCCGCCGTAGTCCAGCTCGACGACCGAGCGCGGGTGGAACTCCTCCAGCCAGCGGGCGGCCTCCTCGACCGCCTCGGTGATCGGGGCCTCCCCGACCGACTTGCGCAACACGGACAGCGCCCGGGACGACCGTCGGCGCGCCTTCGAGATCTCGGTCCGGTAGCGCAGCGCCCGCCGGTCCGGCGCCGTCACCAGGTGCCGCTCCTGCGCGTCGAAGAGCACGAACCAGCGCAGCGGCACCCCCCAGGTGGCGATCTGTTCGTGCACCCGCGGCACCCCGTGCTCCAGCACCCGCGCCCCACTGCGCCAGTCCTCCACCACCGCCTTGGCCTGGCCGGCGAGGACCGGCGGGACGAACGCGTCGGCCAGCACCGTCGGCACCCCGTCCCGGGCGCTCAGCGCCGCCTCGGCCACCCGGATCCGCAGGTTCCACGGGCAGATCAGCAGCGAGTCGTCGGACTCCAGCACGTACGCCTCGTCCGGCAGGTCCGGCAGCCGGGTCCAGCCCGCGCCGAGCGCCTCGATCACCGCGGTCCGCTGCCGGACCGGCCCCTCCAACGGCGCGACGGCCCGGCCGTCGTCGACGTAACGGCGCCAGAACGACTGCCGGTCCCGGTCGAAGGCGGTCAGCGGCTCGTACACGCGCAGGTAAGAAGCGAAAAGCGACGGCACGGCGCGATCCTCCCACGAGTCGAGACCCGTACGTTGCCGGCGTGACATGGGGACCTGCCGTGCGCGACAGTACGGCTTCGGCCGATATTAGGCTCAGCAGCACCGGCAGCATCCCGCCGGCGCGTCACCAGGTCCGCGCCTCACAAGGGCGCACACCGTCACAGGAGTCAGCCATGGGCGTATTCGCCACCACCGAGGACCCGGGGTCCACCGGTCACGAACAGGTCGTGTTCTGCCAGGACAAGCAGTCCGGTCTCAAGGCGATCATCGGGATCTACTCCACGGCGCTGGGCCCCGCGCTCGGCGGCACCCGGTTCTACCCGTACGCGAGCGAGGAGGCGGCTCTCGCCGACGTGCTCGATCTGTCCCGCGGCATGGCGTACAAGAACGCCTTGGCCGGTCTCGACCTCGGCGGCGGCAAGGCCGTCATCTGGGGTGACCCGGAGCAGATCAAGAGCGAGCCGCTGCTGCGTGCGTACGGCCGTTTCGTGGAGTCGCTGGCCGGGCGCTACTACACCGCCTGCGACGTCGGCACCTACGTGGCCGACATGGACGTGATCGCCCGTGAGACGCGGTACGTCACCGGCCGCAGCCTGGAGCACGGCGGCGCTGGCGACTCCTCGATCCTGACCGCCTGGGGCGTCTTCCAGGGCATGCGGGCCGCCGCCGAGCACGCCTGGGGCAGCCCGACGCTCGCCGGCCGGCGGGTCGGCGTGGCCGGCCTGGGCAAGGTCGGCAAGTACCTGACCGGGCACCTGCTGGAGGACGGGGCCGAGGTCGTGGCGACCGACGTCAACCCGCAGGCCCTGGAGTGGGTGCGCGCCACCCACCCGCAGGTCGAGCTGGTCGACGACACCGCCGCCCTGATCGCCGCCGACATCGACGTGTACGCCCCGTGCGCGCTGGGCGGCGCCCTGAACGACGACACCGTGCCGGTGCTGCGGGCCAAGGTGGTCACCGGGGCGGCGAACAACCAGCTCGCCCACCCGGGCATCGAGAAGGTCCTCGCCGACCGGGGCATCCTCTACACCCCCGACTACGTCGTGAACGCCGGCGGCGTGATCCAGGTCGCCGACGAGATCGAGGGCTTCAACTTCGAGCGGGCCAAGCTGCGCGCCACCCGGATCTTCGACACCACCCGGGAGATCCTGCGGCTCGCCGACGACGAGGGCGTGCCGCCCGCGGTGGCCGCGGACCGGCTCGCCGAGCGACGGATGGCCGAGGTCGGCCGGCTCCGCACCATCCGCGTGCGGTGAACATCACGCCGGGGGCGGGGCACCGGCTCCGCCCCCGGCGCGATACGACCGTCCGGCTGGCGTTAAGCTGGAAATTGGGGCGTTTAAGGTCGATTTGACCGCTGTCACGGCCGCTCACGGCACCCACCCCTTACCGGGTACACTTTGTGACGGCCGGATCACTGCGACGCGCAGGGCCGGCTGACGGTAACCCGAGGTGCCGAACGGTGGCATCCCCATGTACCGTAAGAGCCACGAGAGATGCCTGACGTCATCGGGGCCCGCCTTCGGGCTGCCCCGCATTCTGTGCGAGGGGGTCGAGCCATGGGGCGCGGCCGTGCTAAGGCCAAGCAGACAAAGGTGGCCCGGGAGTTGAAGTACCACTCCCCGAACACCGACCTCGCCGCCTTGCAGCGAGAACTCGGCGGCAGCGGCAAGTCGGACCACGAATTCGACGACGACTACAAAGAGTATGTCGACGACGATGACGAGGACCACGCGGACGAGGACCCGGGCACCTGGGCCCGTCCGGCCCGCTGACCTCCGGTCACATCTGAGCACGCGGTAAGCCCCGCGTGCTCAAGCATGTGCTCTGCGGAAGCCGGCGTACGACCGACGATCAAGGACCTGCCGCACCGAGGGACATCCCTACACGCCCGGCAGGTCCTTGATCGCGGACTCGCGCCCTCAGCGGGGGCGGTTGTTCCAGTTGTAGAACGTCGGGATGTTCTCGAAATGGTTCCACGCGCACACCGCGCTGGCCCCGTCGCCGCCCGACACCTCCGCCCGCAGCAGCCGCGCGGCCTCGGCCTCGTGGAGCAGTGCGGTCAACCCCACGGCGGCCTCCCGTACCCGTTCGACGACAGGGTCCGGGCCGACTCCCCCGACCCGCTCAGACTGCCGGTGACTGGTGGTCTCGGGCATGCTCCAACACTCCCTCCAGTAGACGGATCTTGCTGTTGCGGCAGTGCTCGGTTTCCGTACCGTCGAAGCGCCCCTGCTCGAAGTACCGGTTGGCGGCGTGGCCACCACCACAGAAGCCGAAGTAGGGGCAGGACGACCGGCACGCCTCCACACCGACCAGGAACTCCGCCACCCAGGGAGTCCGCCCCGACCCGGCCAGGATCTCGGCCAGCGGGGTCGCCAGCACGTTGCCGCTGCCGAAGTCGCCGTAGCGGGGATCGGTGAAGCCGGCCAGCTCCGGGGAGAGCACGACCACCGAGCCGTCGTGGGCGACGGTGGGGATCGGGTCGAGCTGGCGGGGCAGCAGCTCGTCCGCCGTGCCGGCCAGCACGGCACCGGCGTAGCGCAGCGACCACTCCACCTCGCGCAGGTGAATGCGGGGATCCCGGCGCCACGCGCCGACCAGCTCCGCCCAGAACCCGGTCACCGCGGCCGCGTCCCGGGCGTTGCTCCTGGTGTTGACCCCCTCGGTCTCCTCGATGTTGACGCCGAGCACGTCGCAGCCGAGGTCGAGGAAGTAGTCGTACAACTCGGTGGCGAGGCCGGGACCGGGCCGGGACACCACGGCGAGGGCCGAGAAGGGCAGCCCGTGCCGGCGCAGCACGGCCACCCCGGCCATGATCCGGTCGTACGCGGCCCGACCGCCCCGGGTGACCCGCTCCGCGTTGCGCTCGCGCGGCCCGTCCACGCTCACGCTCACCCGTACGCCGTGCTCGGCGAAGAACTCGCACCAGGCGTCGTCGATCAGCGTCGCGTTGGTCTGGACGTGGTGCTCCACCTCCGGCCCGAACGGGGCGAGCAGGGCCGCCAGATGCTCCCTGCCGGCCGTCAGGGGCTCCCCGCCGTGCCAGACGACGGAGAAGCGCCCCGCCGCCGCCCACGGGTTCACCGAGGCCGCCACCGCCTCGGCGACCTCGACCGGCATCCGCCGGTCCGCCGCCCGCATCGGCAGGTAGCAGTAGGCGCAGTCGAGGTTACAGAGCGTCGTGGGCTGCATCACCACGTACGAGGGGACGGCGGCGATACCCCGCATCCCCGTGTGCACACCTGCGGCCATCAACCCTCCCCCGTCAGCCGAAGCGCCCTTCAGGCTAGGCGGCGGTGGCCACTCGGGTGAACCCCCGATCAGGTGGCCGGATGATCAACAGAACGTGATCATCCGCGGGTGTGGTGGCCGATCATCTGCACGTTGCCGGTGCCCTCGATGATCTCGCCAGCCTGCCAGGCGTCCACGCCACGCCCGGTCAGGGTGGCCAGCGCCCGGTCCGCGTCCTCGGCGGACACGATGGCGAACATGCCGACGCCCATGTTGAACGTCGCCTCCATCTCCGGGTCCTCGATCCGGCCCTTGGACTGGATCAGGTCGAAGATCGGCTGCGGCCTCCAGGTGGAACGGTTCACCACCGCGTCGACGTGCTCGGGCAGAATCCGAACCAGGTTGCCCGGGATGCCACCGCCGGTGACGTGGGCCAGCGCCCGCACCTCGGCCTCGGCAATCAGCTTGAGGCAGTCCTGCGCGTAGATCTTGGTCGGGGTGAGCAGCTCCTCGCCGAGGGTCCGCTGCCGGCCGAAGTCGTCGATCACCACGTCCAGCCGCATCCGGCCGGCGCCCAGCAGCACGTGCCGGACCAGAGAGTAGCCGTTGGAGTGCAGGCCGGAGGAGCGCATCGCGATCACGACGTCGCCCACCTCGACCCGCTCAGAGGTGAGGATCTCGCTCTCCTCCACCACACCGACGCCGGTGGCGGAGATGTCGTACTCGTCGGGGCGCAGCACCCCCGGGTGCTCCGCGGTCTCGCCGCCGAGCAGCGCGCAGCCCGCGTAGCGGCAGCCGTCGGCGATGCCGGCGCCGATCTCGGCGACCTTGTCCGGCACGACCTCGCCGGTGGCGATGTAGTCGAGCAGGAACAGCGGCTCGGCGCCGCAGGCGACCAGGTCGTCCACCACCATCGCGACCAGGTCGATGCCGACCGTGTCGTGGATGTCGAGCTGCTGGGCGATCACCAGCTTGGTGCCGACGCCGTCGGTGGAGGAGGCGAGGATCGGGTTCTTGTACTTCTGCGTGTCCAGCCGGAACAGGCCGGCGAAACCGCCCAGGTCACCCATCACCTCCGGGCGCCGGGTCTGCTTGACCTTGGACTTCAGCAGCTCGACCGCACGGTCGCCCGCCTCGATCGACACCCCCGCGTCGGCGTAGGAGACCGCGCGTTTACGCGCCGTACGGCTGGTGCCGGCCGACCAGGGCTGGCGGTCGCCGCCGGCGCCCGTCGGGCTGGTTCCTGCGCCGCTGCGCTCGGACACGTGCGTCACGGTTCTCCCCTTTGTGTTTCTCGCGGGGCCGTCCCGGTGGGGTCGGACCCGCGTCGGTGGTGCTACCGGCGTTGGGTGGCGGCCGACGGCGTCAGATCGGCCGCCATTCGGCCCGGAATGCCGCCCAGCGGCGCGGAGGCCGAATTGTGGCCGCCAGCCGAGCGGACGTTGTCGTTGGCTGCGGCGGTGGGATCAGCGGTGGGGTCGGACGCCTCGGCGGCGACCCGGCGGCCCACCCCTTCGAGCACGTGCTTACCGATCAGATGCCCGGCCGGCAGCTCGATCGGGTACTCCCCATCGAAGCACGCCCGGCAGAGCCGGCTCTTCGGCTGCTCGGTCGCGGCGATGAGACCGGGCAGCGAGACGTAACCCAGCGTGTCAGCACCGATCGACCGCCGGATGCCGTCGTTGTCCAGCCCGTTGGCCAGCAGCTCCGCCCGGGTGGCGAAGTCGATCCCGTAGAAGCAGGGCCAGCTGACCGGCGGGGAGGAGATCCGGACGTGGACCTCCAGCGCGCCCGCCTCGCGCAGCATCCGCACGATGGCCCGCTGGGTGTTGCCGCGGACGATCGAGTCGTCCACCACGACCAGGCGCTTGCCCCGGACGTTCTCCCGCAGCGGGTTCAGCTTGAGCCGGATGCCGAGCTGGCGCAGCGTCTGGGACGGCTGGATGAAGGTGCGCCCGACGTACGGGTTCTTCATCAGCCCCTGGCCGTAGGTGATGCCGGACTCCTCGGCGTACCCGATCGCGGCGGGGGTGCCGGACTCCGGCACCGGAATCACCAGATCGGCCTCGACCGGGTGCTCCCGGGCGAGTTGGCGGCCGATCTGCACCCGGGCGGAGTGCACGTTACGACCGGCGATCGTGGCGTCCGGGCGGGCGATGTACACGTATTCGAAGAGGCAGCCCTTCGGCTCGGGCGCGGCGAACCGGCTGGAGCGCAGCCCGTCCTCGTCGATGGCGATCAGCTCGCCCGGCTCGACCTCGCGGACCACGCTCGCGCCGACGATGTCCAGCGCGGCGGTCTCGCTGGCCACCACCCAGCCGCGCTCCAGCCGGCCGAGCACCAGCGGGCGTACGCCGTGCGGGTCGCGGGCCGCGTAGAGGGTCGACTCGTCCATGAAGACGAAGCTGAACGCGCCGCGCAGCCGGGGCAGCACCTCCAGGGCGGCCGCCTCGACGGAGAGGTCGGGCCGGCTGGCCAGGAGCATGGTGACCAGCGAGGTGTCGTTGGTCGCGCCGTCGGAGTCGAGCCGCCGCTCGGCCGCCTCGCGCTGCAGCTCGGCGGTGTTGACAAGGTTGCCGTTGTGGGCCAGCGCGATCGTGGTTCCGGCGCTGGTGGCCCGGATGGTCGGCTGGGCGTTCTCCCAGGTCGAGCCGCCCGTGGTGGAGTAGCGCGCGTGGCCGATCGCGACGTGCCCGCGCAGGCTGGCCAGGGTCGGCTCGTCGAAGACCTGGGCGACCAGGCCGAGATCCTTGAAGACCACCACGCCCGAGCCGTCACTCACCGCGATGCCGGCCGCTTCCTGGCCCCGGTGCTGGAGGGCGTAGAGCCCGAAGTAGGTGAGGTTGGCGACTTCCTCGCCCGGCGCCCAGACGCCGAAGACGCCACACGCGTCCTGCGGGCCGGGCCGCTGGGGGTCAAGGTCGTGGCTCAGCCGGCCATCGCCTCGGGGCACCTGCCGCTCCCTTGCTGGTCTGGACCGGCCCGGCGGAGTCGGGGGGCAGCTCCGCACGTACGGCCGGGACCTCGTCGCCTGACAGTGTACGCGAATCGACTCGACACCGACAGTCACGGTGTGCCTGCCCAGAGTGACACACTCTCCGGCGTACGCCCAGCTAGAGCGGGAGGTACGCGGAGAGGTCGGCGCGGCTCCCACTCACCCGTACGCGACCCTCGGTGACCGCGTCTGCCCAGGTCAGGCGCCCGACGGCCAGCGCCAACCAGGTAACCGGGTCCGTTTCCACCACATTCGGGGGCGTTCCTCGGGTGTGTCGCGGCCCGGCCACGCACTGCACGGCACCATAGGGTGGAACCCGCACCTCCACCGATCGGCCGGGGGCACGCTCCGCGAGGACGGCCAAGAGCGTACGGACCGCTTCCCGGAACACCGTCCGGTCGGGCGTACGCCCCTCGTCCAGCGCTGCCAGCGCCGCCGCCACCGAGGCGGACTTAGTGTACGGAGAGGACACGAAGGGACGATACGATCCGACGGCATTTCGGTCGATGCCGGCCCTGGGTAGAGATGTGCCGGCCAGACAAGGCATAGTTGCCGACGGCGTATTCGTACCGTGAGTGATCATTCCCCGGCCCGGCACCCGGCCGGCGGGGAGGTCGGACCCGGAAGGCGGTGGACGTGTCAACACACCGACGTGCCTGGAAGCAGCGGGCGGGTGTGGTCGTAGCGCTGGTCATCGGCGCGCTGCTCACCGTCCCCGCCACACCCGCACTGGCCGTGGATGCCTCGGTCAGCCCTGGCTCGATCACGATCAGCGCCGGCAGCGACGCCACAGTGCGTGTCAACATCAGGCCCGACCTGAGTGACAAGAGCGGGGAGATCAGCCTCACCGGCCTGCCGTCGGGGATCAGCTGCTCCAGTGGTTGCGGCAGCTTCCAGTTCAACGGGCCGCCCGGTTCGTCGAAGACGGTCCTGCTGACCATCAAGGCGAACGACAACGCACAGGACGCCAACACCAACGTGACCGTCCGGGTGGTCCCGGACAGCTCCGATCCCGCCACGCCGTCGTTCCAGCTGACGGTGAAGGGCAAGGCGGCTCCGCCGACCCAGGAGCAGGCGCAGACGGTCAAGTCGATCTCCGGCAAGGTCGTCGTCGCGGCGAACGGCGACCCGATCTCGGGCGCCCTCGTCATGCTGCGGGACGCCAACGGCAAGCAGCGCTCGGCCACCAGTGACGGCAGCGGGAACTTCCGCTTCACCGGCTCGATGTCGGACCCGATCGCACCCGGTCGAATCGACCTCGGCGCCAGCAAGGGCGACGCCCAACCCGGCACCAAGTCGATCAACGCAAAAGCCGGTGAGGCCGTGACCGGCCTGCGGATCAGCGTGCCGGTGAAGGTCGAGGTCACCCCGAGCGCCACGCCGTCGGAGAGCGCGGAGGCCATTCCGTCCGAGGAGGCCACCGAGGAGGACACCACCACCGAGGAGGCCGCCGCCAGCGATGGGGCCGCCGCCCCGGCGAACACCGCTCAGGAGGACTCGGGCTCCGGCAACTGGCTGCTGATCCTGGTCGGCGGTCTCTTCGTCGCCGTGGGCGTGGGCACCATCGTGCTGCTCTACCTGCGGCGCAAGAACGAGGGCGACGACGGGGACGACCCGGCCGGTCCGGGTGGCCCGGGTGGCGGCCCCGTGCCGGCCTCCCGGGGTGCCTACCGGGGCGCGGACGAGCAGACCCGGGTGGTCAACGGCATGGGTGCCGGGGCCGCGCCGACGATGGTCGGTGGGACCGCGCTCAGCGAGGCGCCGACCATGATGCACCGCCCGGTCGTGGACGACGTCCCGCCGGACCCGTACGGCGCGCCCCCCGGCCCCGGGTACGGCAGCGGCGCCCAGGGCGGCTACGGATACGGCGACGACGCGGCCGGCCAGGGCGGCTACGGCAACAACAGCTACGGCAACGCCCCCTCCTCGGGCGGTGGCTACGGCAACGCCCCGTCCTCCGGTGGCGGCTACGGCAACGCTCCCGCCTCCGGTGGTGGCTACGGCGGCGCCTCCTACGGAGAGGGCGGCTACGGCGCTGGCGCCGGCGCCGGCGGCTACCCGCCGGCCCAGGGCGGCGGCTACGGCAACGACCGCTACGACGAGCCGACCGGCCGGTACACCGGTGACAGCACCCAGTACGCGCCGCCGGCCGACCCGTACCCGACCAGCACCTATCAGCCGGACGAGGGCCGGGGCTACGACCAGCCGGGCCAGGACCAGTACGGGCGCGGCGCGGACCAGGGCAACAGCTACGGCTCGGGTGGCGGCTACGGTGCCGGTGCCGGTGCCGGTGCCGGTGCCGGCGGCTACGACAACGGGCCGTCCGGCGGCTACGACGGTGGCCAGCAGCAGGGCTACAACGGTTACGAGCAGGGTGGCGGCTACGGCGGTGGCGACGGCTACGGCCAGCCGCAGCAGGGTGGTTACGGCCAGCAGGGCGGCTACGGCCAGGAGCAGCAGCCGCCGCAGCAACGCAGCGGCAGCTACGACAACCAGGGCTACGACCAGGGCGGCGGCTACTACAACGATCCGGCCCAGGCCGGTCGGGGCCGCCAGGACGGCTCGCAGGACCGCGGTCGCCGCCTCGACTGGCTGGACGACTGATCGCCTGAGCGCCTCGCCAACATCGACAGTGGCCGCCCGGTTCCGCCGGGCGGCCACTTCGTCTGTTTGGCGGGAGGGTGGTGCTCAAGATGCGGCATGTTGCGGTCTCCCGGCAGTCGGAGACCACCACATGCCGCACATGGAGTGGATCAAGGGCGTGGGGCGGGCGGGGTGACGACCGGGTGGCGAGTGCGGCGCGGCGCGCGAATCAGCCGGCGACGAAGTAGCCCTGGCGGAGCACCGGCACCACGTCGGAGACGCCCACCTGGACGGCGACCTCCACGTCTCCGGCGAAACCGCTCTCGGCGAGTTCCTTGCCGGAGACGCATCCCCGGACCGCCGCCGGCACATCGGGGGTACTGGCCAGCGCGGCCAGTGCCATCGCCGCCTCCACCGAGAGCCCGCCCGGTACGCCGGACAGGGAGTCCAGCACGCTGGCCGCCCCGAGTTGGTCTTCCACGCAGGGGCGCAGTGAGCCGTCCGGCCAGCGTTCCCCGGCGGCCACCACCCCGACCGGGGCGTGGGTCGAGCCGTACCCCTCGGCGCGCAGCCATCGCCCGACGGCGCGTGCGTTACGCAGGCACGCCGCGACCACCGGCAGCCCGGTGGCGCTCGCGGCGGCGCTGATCGCCGAGCCGTTAGGGGACGGCAGGACCAGGTCGGCGACGACCGGCGCGGTCCGCAACGCAGCCGGCGAGAGCGACCACGGGTGTTCCGGGGTCACCTGCCGGCGGCCGACCGCGGCAACGGCACCCACCCGGCGGGCGTAGTCGGCCGCCTGCTCCCCCCAGGGAAACGGGTGCACCCGCATGCCCCGCCCGACCGCCACCTCGACGGCGGTGGTGAACGAGAGCACGTCCACCACCACCAGGGCGGCACAGACCCGGCCGAGTTCCGCCGCCCCGGTCAGCCCCCAGTCGAACCGGGCGCCGGCGCCGGGTTGGGCGAAAACGGCCAAGGCCAGGGCCTCAGCGCTGGTCCGGCGCCGGGTCCGGGTCACCGGGAGTCGCCGCGGAGTCCGCCGGCCCGGCTTCGGCCGGAGCGGAGGTCGCCTCGGAGGCCGCCTCGACGGGGTTGGCGGGGATGTCGCCGGCCGCCTCCGCCGGGGCGTCCGCGCCCTGCGTCGACGGCTCCATCGGACCGGCCTGCGTCGAGCTGGTCCGCAGCGGACCAGCCTGCGTCGAGTCGGCCTGCGTCGGGCCAGCCTCGGCCTCTGCCGGCGCCTGCACGACCGCCGCCGAGCTGTCCGCGCTCGCCGCCGGAGCGTCCGGGGCCTCGGCCGGATCGGTCTGGGCCACTGCCGGCTCGGTCACCGCCTGCGTCGGCTCGGTCACCGCCTGCGTCGGCTCGGTCACCGCCTGCGTCGGCTGGTCATCCGCCGCTACGTCCACCGGCTGCTCGACGGTGGCCGGGCCGCCGACCGGGGCCGCCTCCGAACCGCCGAAGAGGCGCGGCAGGGTCTCGCTGTGCGCGGCGCGCAGCTCGTCCAGGCCGATCCGGAACTGGTCGTGCACCTCCAGGCCCCCGCCGGTCGGGTCGGTGACCCCGATGAACTCCCACGGCACCCCGTGCTCGACGCAGAGGGCGGTGAACGCCTTCTCCTGCCCGCGGGGCACCGAGACCAGCACGCGGCCGGCGGACTCGCTGAACAGGAAGACGAACGGCATCGACCCGCTGGCAAAGTGCTCCGGCACCACCACCCGGGCGCCGACGCCACGCCGCAGGCAGGACTCGACCAGGCTCTGGGCGAGACCACCATCGGAGAGGTCGTGCGCGGAGCTGAGGTGCCCCACCCGGGCCGCGGCGGCCAACAGCTCGGCGAGCTGCCGTTCGCGGGCCAGGTCGACCCGCGGCGGGATGCCGCCCAGGTGTTCGTGAGTCACCCAGGCCCACTCCGAGCCGGAGAGCTCGACGTTGGTCTCGCCGAGCAGGAACAGCTGGTCGTGGTTGCCACCCGGACGCGGCACGAAGCCCATCGGCACACGCTCGGCGACGTTGTCCAGCACGCCCAGCACGCCGACCACCGGAGTCGGGTGGATGGCCGCCGCGTTGGTCTGGTTGTAGAAGCTGACATTGCCGCCGGTCACCGGGATGCCCAGCTCCAGGCAACCGTCCGCCAGGCCGCGGACGGCCTCGGCGAACTGCCACATCACGCCCGGGTCCTCCGGGGAGCCGAAGTTGAGGCAGTTGGTCACCGCGATCGGCTTCGCGCCGGTCACCGCCACATTCCGGTACGCCTCGGCCAGCGCGAGCTTCGTCCCGTGGTACGGGTCGAGGCGCGCGTACCGGCCGTTGCCGTCGACGGAGAGGGCGACGCCGAGGCCGGTCCGCTCGTCGATCCGGATCACGCCGGAGTCCTCCGGCTGGGCGAGCACGGTGTTGCCCAGCACGTACCGGTCGTACTGCTCGGTGACCCAGGTCTTGTCGGCCAGATTCGGCGACGCGATCATGCGCAGCACGGTCTCCCGGAGCGCCTCCGGGTTGTTCGGCCGGGGCAGCGTCTCCGCCCGGTCGGCCTGGAGCAGGATCAGGTCGGCCGGCTCACGCATCGGGCGGGCGTAGACCGGACCGTCGTCGACCAGCGAACCCGGCGGCACATCCACCACGAGCTGATCGCGCCAGGTGATGACCAGCCGGCCCGGCTGCCCGTCGGCGGCCGGCGGGGTCACCTCGCCGATGGCGGTGGCCCAGACGCCCCACTTCTCGGCGGTCTTGAGCACCGCCTCGAGCTTGTCCGGGGCGACGACCAGCAGCATCCGCTCCTGCGACTCGCTGGCCAGAATCTCGTGCGGCTCCATCGAGGGCTCGCGCAGCGGCACCCGCTCCAGCCACACCCGCATGCCGGTGCCGGCCGCCGCGGCGGTCTCGGTGAGCGCGCAGGTCAGGCCGGCACCGCCGAGGTCCTGGATACCGACGACCAGCTCGGCGTCGTACAGCTCCAGGCACGCCTCGATCAGCAGCTTCTCCATGAACGGATCGCCGACCTGCACGGAGGGACGGCGCTGCTGGCTCTCGTCGTCGAAGGTGGCGCTGGCCAGCACCGACACGCCGCCGATGCCGTCCCGGCCGGTCTTGGCGCCCATCAGCACCACGACGTTGCCGGGGCCGGCGGCCTCCTTCTTCTGCAGCCGGTCGACCGGCAGCACGCCGAGGCAGAGCGCGTTGACCAGCGGGTTGCCCTGGTAGCAGGGGTCGAAGACCACCTCGCCGCCGATGTTCGGCAGGCCGAGGCAGTTGCCGTACCCGCCGACGCCGGCGACCACGCCGGGCAGCACCCGGGCGGTGTCCGGGTGGTCGGCCGCGCCGAAACGCAGCGGATCCATCACCGCGACCGGACGCGCGCCCATCGCGAGGATGTCGCGGACGATGCCGCCGACGCCGGTCGCCGCGCCCTGGTACGGCTCGACGAAGCTCGGGTGGTTGTGCGACTCGACCTTGAAGGTCACCGCCAGCTCGTCGGAGACCTTGACCACACCGGCGTTCTCGCCGATGCCGGCCAGCAGCCGATCGCTCGGCGGGGCCTTCTCGCCGAACTGACGCAGGTGCACCTTGCTCGACTTGTAGGAGCAGTGCTCGCTCCACATGATCGAGTACATGGCCAGCTCGGCCTGGGTGGGCCGGCGGCCGAGGATGTGCCGGATCCGGTCGTACTCGTCGTCGCGGAGGCCCAGCTCCGCGTACGGCTGGAGTTCGTCCGGCGTGCCGGTGGCCCGGGGCACGGTGTCCACGCCCGGGGCCCAGTCGTCGGCCGGGCCGGCCTGCGGCAGCACGGCGGCCGTACGCGGCTCCGCCGGGTCGGCCGGGAAGGCGCCCGGCGTCTCCCGCAGGGCCGGGTCCGGATGAGTGGTCATGACCTCTCCTCGCTGCGCTCGCCGCCGCACGGGCGGGGGAGCCGACCGATGATTCCGCCGCGAACGGTCACGCGGGGGCCCCCACCAGGTGCTTGAGCACCGAGGTGAAGAAGCCGAGACCGTCCAGGGAGGGGCCGGTGAGCGCCTCCACCGCGTGCTCGGGATGCGGCATGATGCCGACCACGTTGCCGGCCTCGTTGGTGATCGCGGCGATGTCGCGCTGCGAACCGTTGGGGTTGCCGCCCAGGTAGCGGGCGACGACCCGACCCTCGGCCTCCAGCCGGTCCAGCGTCGCCGGGTCGGCGACGTAGCAGCCCTCGCCGTTCTTGACCGGGATCAGCACCTCCTGGCCCGGCTGGAACGCGTTGGTCCAGGCGGTGCCGACGGCCTCGATGCGGAGGAACTGGTCCCGATTACGGAAGTGCAGGTGCTGGTTGCGGGTGAGCGCCCCGGGCAACAGGTGGGCCTCGCAGAGGATCTGGAAGCCGTTGCAGATGCCGAGCACCGGGAGGCCGCCCCGGGCGGCGTCCACGATCGTCTCCATGACCGGGGCGAACCGGGCGATGGCTCCGCAGCGCAGGTAGTCACCGTAGGAGAAGCCGCCGGGCAGGACCACGGCGTCCACCCCGTAGAGCCCCGGATCCCCGTGCCAGAGCCGGACCGGCTCGGCGCCGGCGACCCGGACTGCCCGGGCCGCGTCCCCGTCGTCGAGCGAGCCGGGGAAGGTCACCACACCGACCCGGGCGGTCACCGGCCCGCGTCCACGGTCTCGTCGGCCTCGACAAGTCGGATGGTGTAGTCCTCGATGACCGGGTTGGCGAGCAGCTGGTCGGCGATCTCCCGGGCCCGGTCCAGGTCCGGCTCACCGGTTAACTCGATCTCGATCCGCCTGCCGATCCGGACCGAGGCGACGTCGCTGACGCCGAGCCGGGGCAGCGCGTTTGCGACGGCCTGGCCCTGAGGATCGAGGATCTCGGGCTTGAGCATGACGTCGACGACGACGCGAGGCACTGGGCACTCCTGACTGTGTACGCAGTTGGGTGCCGGCCCAACAACGGGCGAGCCCAGCCAGCCTACCTGGCAGATTCCGCCTCGACCGCACCGGCCGGGGACAGTTCAGGCAGTGATCGACATTACCGGCGGGGTGCGGGAATGCGGGATGTCCGCGCTTTGCCGGAACGTCCCCCGAGCAGGGGCTTCGCCGCGCCGGAGGACGCCAAATCGTTACATCCACCAATCCCGATCAATCCCTTGCAATGGCAACGGACGATCCCCATTCCGCATCGGCGGAGCTCGATACTATTCGACCCAGAACGTCCAGAAGTCGGATCCAACCGGGTCCGGATAACCTCCGTGGCCCGAGTCTGACCGTCCGGCCCTCCGGCGGTCCGTCTGCGAGGTGACGGCCGGTTGACGCCGCGCGCCACGCAGATGGTCGGCAGCGCGCCGACCGTCCGCGCCGACCCCTTTTGCAGCATCCGATCACGTGGCCACGGCAGACGATCGGGTCACCGCCCGACTGACAGCATCGGAACCGTGCTGGTCGTGACGACGGATCAACTACCCGGCTACGAGATCCGCCAGATCCTCGGCGAAGTGGTCTCCTCGCTGGCGAGGACACGCAACCCCTACCGCGAGGGGGTCAAGAACCTCCGCGGCGGCGCGTACGACCCGATGGCACCGGACAACCTCACCCGCTGGCGTACGGACTCCGTGGCGCGGCTGGGCGAGGAGGCCCAGCGGCTCGGCGCGAACGCGGTGATCGGCATGCGCTTCGACAGCCGGGACTGCGGCGAGATGTGGATGGAGATCTGCGCGTACGGCACGGCGGTGGTCGTCGTACCCAAGATGCCCGAGGTCATGCCCCCCGACCAGCCCATCGTCGCGGCCGACACCGCGCACGAACCGGAAATCGCGACCGCTCCCGGCGGCGTCGCCGAGCCGCCGAGCGCCCCCAACCTCAGCTCCGCCGCCGAAACCCCCACCCGCAACTCCTGACCGGCCGCCAGCGGCGTCGATCATGAGGTTGGCGGCGGAATCAGAGATCCACCTCACCGCCAACCTCATGATCAATCAGGTTCGGGCCGGGGGGTGGGCGGTTAGAGGATGGGGGGTGGGGTGTAGGCGGCGGCCTGGGGGTGGGACTGGACGATTTTGGCGATGCGGGCGGTTACCCGGTCGACCTGGGTGGCGGCGGCGCCGACGAAGGCGTTGCGGTCGGCGACCAGGGTGTCGATGTCGGCGCGGGTCAGGCCGAGGCGGGCGTCCGCGGCGAGGCGGTCGAAGAGGTCGTTCCCGGCCGCGCCCTGCTCCCGCATGGCCAGCGCCACGGCGACCGCGTGCTCCTTGATCGCCTCGTGCGCGACCTCCCGGCCGACGCCGCGCCGGACCGCCGCCACCAGGATCTTGGTGGTGGCCAGGAACGGCAGGAAGCGCTCCAGTTCCCGGTTGATCACCGCCGGGTACGGCCCGAACTCGTCCAGCACGGTGAGGAAGGTCTGGAACAGCCCGTCGGCGGCGAAGAACGCGTCCGGCAGCGCCACCCGGCGGACCACCGAGCAGGAGACGTCCCCCTCGTTCCACTGGTCGCCGGCCAGCTCGCCGACCATCGACAGGTAGCCCCGGATGATCACGGCGAAGCCGTTCACCCGCTCCGATGAGCGGGTGTTCATCTTGTGCGGCATCGCGCTGGAGCCCACCTGGCCGGGCTTGAAGCCCTCGGTGACCAGTTCCTGGCCCACCATCAGCCGGATCGTGGTGGCCAGCGACGACGGCGCCGCGGCCACCTGGGCCAGCGCGGCGATGACCGCCATGTCGATCGAGCGCGGATAGACCTGCCCGACGCTGTCCAGCACCCGGCTGAACCCGAGGTGCTCGGCGACCCGGCGCTCCAGCTCGGCCACCTTGTCGGCGTCACCGTCGAAGAGGTCGAGCTGGTCGGCGGCGGTGCCCACCGGACCCTTGATGCCGCGCAGCGGGAACCAGTCGATCAGATCTTCCAGCCGCTCGTACGCGATCAGCAGCTCCTCGGCGGCGGAGGCGAAGCGCTTGCCCAGCGTGGTGGCCTGCGCGGCGACGTTGTGCGACCGGCCGGTCATCACCAGGCCGGAATACTCGTGGGCGTGCCAGGCAAGCCGGACCAGGGTGGCGACCACCCGGTCCCGGATCAGCTCCAGTGAGGCACGGATCTGGAGCTGCTCGACGTTCTCGGTGAGGTCCCGCGAGGTCATCCCCTTGTGCACGTGCTCGTGCCCGGCGAGCGCGCTGAACTCCTCGATCCGCGCCTTCACATCGTGCCGGGTGACCCGCTCGCGCGCCGCGATCGAGGCCAGGTCGACCTCGTCGACCACCCGCTCGTACGCCTCGACCACCCCGTCCGGCACCGGCACGCCGAGGTCCCGCTGGGCCCGGAGTACGGCGAGCCAGAGCCGCCGCTCCATCCGTACCTTCTCCTCGGGCGACCAGAGGGCGACCAGCTCGGGCGAGGCGTACCGGTGGGCGAGCACGTTCGGGATCGTCGTCACGGCCCTCATTCTCCCGCACCGACCAGGGCGATCTTGGTCGCCCCCGCCGGGTCGGCATGATCCACTCCATATGCGGCATGTGGGGGTATCCGGCCTCCAGAAGACCGCGATGTGCCGCATCCCGAGTCACCCCAACGCCCAGGGCGGACCGATCGGGCGGCCCGGCGAGCCGGATAGGGTGATCATCCTCCCGAGTCGACCGACAGGAATGGGGAAGCGTGTCCAGACTTACCGGCAGGGTCGCCCTCGTCACCGGCGGGAGCCGCGGGATCGGCGCCGCCGTCGTACGCCGGCTGGCCGAAGACGGAGCCCACGTCGCGTTCACCTACCGCTCGGCCGAGGACAGCGCGAAGGCCGTGGTCGCCGACATCGAGTCGTACGGCCGCACCGGCCTGGCGATCCAGGCCGACAGCGCCGACGGTACGGCGGTGGTCGACGCGGTCGAGCGGACCGTCGCCGAGCTGGGGCGGCTGGACATCCTGGTCAACAACGCCGGAGTCTTCTCAGCCGGGCCGATCGACAAGGTCAGCCTCGACTACCTCGACCTGGCCATCGCCGTGCACGTACGCGGGGCGTTCCTGGCGACGCAGGCGGCGGTGCGGCACATGGGCGACGGCGGGCGGATCGTCAACATCGGCAGCAGCTTCGCCAGCCGGGTCCCCGACCCGGGGGTCAGCGTCTACGCCATGACCAAGACCGCGGTCAACGGCCTGACCAGGGCACTCGCCCGCGAGCTCGGTCCCCGCGGGATCACCGTCAACCTGGTCCTCCCCGGCTCCACCGACACCGACATGAACCCGTCGGACAGCGGCACCTCCGACAAGCAGCGGTCACACATCGCCCTCGGCCGGTACGGCACGCCGGACGACGTGGCGGCCACGATCAGCCACCTGGTGGGCGAGGGCGGCCGGCACATCACCGGCGCGGCCATCGCCATCGACGGCGGCGCAACCGCCTGATCCGGCGTTGCCCGGGGTCGGCGTGTGAGCCGACCCCGGGTGCGACGGCGGTCAGGGCAGCAGGTTGAGCAGGTCCGGATGGCCCGCCAACTCGGTCGCCTGGTGCAGGGTGAGCGGGGGCTTCGTCCCGCCCTGCACACCCTTCGGCCACACGTGCACGAGGTCCTGGCTCTCCGGCATGTCCGTGGCCGCCCCGCTGTTCGGCACGTTGTCGAGCACCACCTCGACCGTGCCCCGGTCCGGCCGCTGCACGAAGACGTCGTAGGCAACCGTCCCCGACGAGCGCGACACGATGACGACAACCCGGTTGCCGTCCGGACGGGTCGATTCGGTGCACTCACCGCCGTGCGGGTGCCGCTCGTGTAGCTGCGACGAGATCGACCGGACCATCTCGCAGCTCACTGCGAATCCCATACGGCGCTGAACGACGATCTCCCCGTCACCGGCCAACCCGGCCCGCTGCACCAGGAAGACGAACGACACCGCACTGGTGCGGTTCAGTCCGTCGAACTCGGCATGGGAGGGACTGACGAAGATCGTGCCCTCGGGCGACACTGCGTCCAAGGCGGTGCCGGCGGCCGTGAGCTCAGCCTCGTTGTAGTACTGCCGAGGACCGCCGAAGCCCTGGCCACTGACGGTGCCACGAGGCGGGGGTGGCGCCAGCACAAGCGCGGGGTCGAGGGCGACATCGACCAGCTGTGCCAGCGACAGCGCCGGCTTGTCCTGCCCGACGGACAGGTACACCAGGCTGTTGTCCGGGCGCAGCACCTCGACCAGGAGACTCCCGTCCGCTGCAGGGCGGTGCAGGTCACCGGCCCAGCCGAAGCCTCTCAACAGCTGCCGGGCCCGAATCCTCTCACCGCCCGGTCCGGTCGTGACGGTGCAGCTGAGCCCGGCCGGGCCGGCGACGGGGCAGGGCGGCGCACTCTCCCAGACGGCTTGCCCCTCCCGAACCAGGCGCAAGATGACATTTCCCCCTCGGTTACCCACTCGGAACCAGGCACCCAGGCTTGGCTCGTCCACATTCAGCCGTGTCCTGGCGTCGTCAACCGGCCCGGCACTGTCCTTGCCGCCCCACTTGGTTGTCCAGGTGAACCCGGGCGCCTGCTTGCGGAAGGCGGCCGTCAGCGCGGTTTCAAGCCGGGCGGCATCCTGCTGCGTGCCGGCGACGGTGGTGACGGTCGAACTCGGGGCGGGGGAAGGGGGCGGCATCGGGGCGAGGACGATCGTTTGGTCGAGAGCGACCGTGGTGAGCTGCTCGACAGTTAGCGGTAGCCGGGAGTCCTCGCCGGTCGTCGTCGCGTTCACCAACACCAGCGATCCGTCCCGCCGTAGGACCGCGACCCTCCCCTTCTCGCTGCGGCGCGGAAGGCGGTCACGCAAGTCCGGCGGTACCTGCCGTTCCCAGGACCCCCGTTCGAACTTGATCTTCTCCCCGTGCGGGCCGCTCCGCTCCCCGCACTCGTCCGCGTTCTTGCTGCACGAGGTGCCTCCCTCCCGTTCCCAGGAGGCCGCGCCGTCGCGTCTGATCTGCACCTGGACGGATACGTCCACGCCCCCGATCCGGACGCCGCCCTCCCCCAGGTAACCGGAGGCCAGGGTCGCGCCGCCACTGGGCTGGGATTCCCAGTTCGGAGTCGTGCTGGCGAGAGTGCCCTCCGCCGCCCAGGTCAGCCGGGGCTCCGCGCGCAGCAGGGCGGCGACCACGGCGGCATCGATCCGATCCAGGTCCTGGTCGGTGCCGGGGACAGTGGTGATGGTCGGCTTCGGCTTGGCCGGTTGAGCGTGCGGCTTGCCAATCAAGGCGGTCGTACCGAACGCGACGGCGGCCACCGCCGCCGCGACCGCCGTGGTGCCCGCGCCGATCCGCAGCCGGCGGACACGGCGCTCCCGGCCGATCACTCGGTCCAGGTCCACGGTGGAGATCGGGACATCGCCGATCAGGTCGTCGAACAGCTGCTGGTACGTCATGACAGCTCCCCACTGGCCGACGGGGCCATCAGCAGGCGCAGCGTCTCCAGGCCGCGGGCGGCCTGGCTCTTCACGGTGCCGGAGCTGATACCGAGGGTGTCGGCGGTCTCCTCCACTGAAAGATCGCAGTAGAAGCGGAGCACGAGCACCGCGCGCCGCCGGGGCGGCAGTTGCCCGAGCAGGTCCAGCAGCATCTCCCGATCAGCCAGCGAAGGCTCTGGCAGCACAATGTCCGCGTGGTCCGGCACCTCGTCCGTCGCCCACTCGCGCCGCCAGGGCCGGCGCTGCTCGTCCAGCCAGGCGTTGGTCAGCATCCCCCGCACGTACGCGTCGACGTTCTCCGCCGCACGGACCCGCCGCCAGTGCCGGTAGAGCTTGCCGATGGTGATGGAGACCAGGTCGTCGGCCGTGTGCCAGTCGCGGCAGAGCAGGTACGCCGTCCGGCGCAACGCCTCCAGCCGGGCGACCACGAACTGCCGGTACTCGTCCTCGTCAGCCCGATTCACGACCCGGGATCCCTCGTTCGCCTCATGCCCAGGTGACGGAGGGACCCCTGGCCGGGGTTGCCTGGCGCGGGATCACGTCGCGGACGTCGGCCCCGACAAAAGCTGCTGTTCGTAGCGCAGCTCGTGGAGATGGCTGCCCTTGACGAGCACCGACACCTCGACGGGTCGTCCGCTGGCGGCATAGATCACGCGGTGCTGACGGATCACCGGGACGTACGGCGGCAGGTTCAGCATCTCGACCTCATCGGGCGTCGGCATCCGCGCCGACACCCGATCGATCATTTGCCCCTGCGGCAGGCCAAGTTCCGCCAGGACGCCGCCCGCACCACCGCTGATCTTCTTGCGCTCGGCGAGTTCGGTACCGGCCGCGAGGGAACTCGGGTAGTAGGACCACGACACCTCGACGGGCTCGCCGCCCTGCAGCAACAGGCGGTGGCGCAGCACCACCTTCTCGTCCTCGCCGAGGCTCAGGCCGTTAGCGACCTCCGGCGGCGGGACGGTCTCCGACACGTCCAGCAAACGGTACGAATATCCGCTGGATCCGGGAGTGAGATAGGCCGAGGCCGTCACCACCTGTGACGGCCGTCGACGCACAAAGACCCCCTTGCCGACCTCGCTGTAGATCGAGCCTTCCGTCTTGAGTGCACCGAGGGCTCGCTGGATCGTCGCCGTCGCGGCGGCATAGCGGGTCACCAGGCTCGGGATCGAGGGCAACTGCGAGCCAGGCGCGAACTCCCCGGACATGATGCGAGCGCGGAGGTCCGCCGCGACCTGCTCGTGTCGAGGGCGCCCGTCGGTCACCTCAGCTCCCCCCGTCAGGATCGTTGATTGTCATCTCGTATCGCAGGCGCCGGCCCTGCGGCACCATCGTCATCACGCTGGCCTCGATCGGCACTCCCTGATGAGTGCTGAGCAGCCGTGTGAGGCCGAGCACCCACTCCTGCCCGCTCAGGTCGAGCACGCGTCGTTCGGCCTCGTCAGGCATCCGCGTGTAGACGTCCTCTCGCACCAGCCCGGGTTCGTAGCCCAGCGTGGCGAGCAGACCAACCGCTCCACCACGTATCTTGCGCGGCTCGGCGAGTGCCGTGCCCCGAGCGATGGAAGTCGGGTAATACGAATCCGTCAGCTCCACGGGGCGATCGTCCAACAGCATCAGTCGCCGACGGACGACGACCGGCGTGGCCGGCTCGACCTGCAATGCTTCGGCGACCTCGGCCACCGGCACGATCTCCGCGACTTCAAGTAGGCGCTGGGCGCCCACGCCGCCTTGTTGTGCGGCGTCAGCAGCCCAGACATCGCCCTGTCCGGCGGATGCGGGAAGGACGTACGGCATCGACATGCTGAGCCACGCCCGGTCATTCATCGCCCGCCTCCCGTCCGTGCCACCCGTCCGGCAAGGGTAGATCTCTTCCGGCGGCGTGTCGCATCTTCAGCATCCTTGGCACCTTATTCAAAAGGCAGTAAGGTTGTTCTCGAAAGAAAACGGACCGGGGTGGGGCTGGTTTGGCGGCCTCTCCCACTCCCGGTCCGGCATGAGTCGAAGGGAGCAACCACAGCCGGATCGCGTCCCGGGGACGACTCCCCTTCTGTCTACCACCCGTACGCGCTCGCGCGTACCCGGGCGGTGGTGTGGCGCGTCCAGCCGTGACCGCTCCCGACCAATCCGGTGCCCGCGCCGACCCGACGACGCGACGCCGGACCGTGACGGGGCGGGCGTACGGCCCGTCGTACGGCAGCGACCCGCCGCCGGCCGCGCACTCCCCCTGCGGCCGGCGACCCCGCCGTGCGCCCGCCCCTCCGTCGGACAGGAGTGGAAGATGGGCGTCTACCAGTCAACAAACAACCGGTTGTGGTGCCGCGACGAGGCGGAAGCCGAGGCGGCACGCGAGATTCTGAACAGCCACATACCCGATCCGGAGAGCAACCTCTGCGCGATCTGCCTGGTGCCCGGACCATGCCGGCCGGCGAATGCGGCGGCGAATCGGCTGGTCGACCTGGGCCGACCGGTGCCACCGTCGGACGAGCCGAGGCGTCGGCGTAGCGGCTGGCGGGGCTGGCTCGGGCCGCAGCGGCGGACGATGCCCCGGCGAGCACCGCTGCTGACCTTCGCCTGGGTGCTCCGGCTCGGCGCGCCTGCAGCCGGATCGGACGCCTGGATCACGCTGTGACGCGCCGACGTGCTGCGCGGTTCGGTGTGGGTGACGTCGTAGCGATACCGGAGCAGCACTACTGCTACGGCCTGGGCACGCTGACGCTGCGGCTGATCGAGGTGGGTCGCCGCGAGCGGCACAGCGACGGGATCTGGATCAACCTGCGGGGCATCGAGTTGGGCCATCCCGCCGGCCCGCGCCAGCGACGGGTACTCGCCGGGTTTGACGCCGTACGGGTCCGCCCGGCTCCCGCTCCGTCGGCGCATGTGCCCACCCGCCCTGGCTGGGGTTGCGCCGCCTGTGGCCACGACTGGCCGTGCCCGAATCGCCGGCGGCGTCTGCTCAAGGAGTACGCGAAGAATCACGCGGCGCTCGGCATCTATCTGAGCCTGCACCTGGCGGATGCGGCGGCAGATCTGCGCTACGCGCCGGCCGACGCTCTTTATTCGCGCTTTCTCGGCTGGCTGGGACAGGATCGGGACGGGCCGGATCGACCGGTGAAGGCGGTCCAGAGTCAGGCCACGCCTGCCCCCTCGCCGCGAGCCACCGAATCTTGATATCACTTCTGCGGATGGACGGGTCCGAGAAGCACCGGCCGGCCGCCGCGTGAGCGAGGCTTTCCTGGTCGACACCAGCGCACTGGTGCGGTTCTACCGCCGGCAGACGAACCCGGCCTGGGACCAGACCGGCTCAGCGCTCCAGGATCGCGGTCACGCCCTGGCCGCCGGCGGCGCAGATGGAGATCAGGCCGCGCCCGCTGCCCCGCTCGGCGAGAAGCTTGGCCAGGGTGGCCACGATCCGGCCGCCGGTGGCCGCGAACGGGTGGCCGGCGGCCAGCGAGGAGCCGTTGACGTTGAGCCGGCCTCGGTCGATCGGCCCGAGCGGCGCGTCCAGGCCCAGTCGTTCCTTGCAGAACTCCGGCGACTCCCAGGCGGCCAGGGTGGCCAGCACCTGCGAGGCGAACGCCTCGTGGATCTCGTAGAAGTCGAAGTCCTGCAGCGTCAGGTGGGCCCGGGCCAACATCCGGGGCACCGCGTACGTGGGGGCCATCAGCAGCCCCTCGTCGCCGTGCACGAAGTCGACCGCGGCCGTCTCCGACCAGGAGAACCAGGCCTGCACCGGCAGGTGGTGCTCCCGCGCCCACTCCTCGCTGGCCAGCAGCACGGTCGACGCGCCGTCGGTGAGCGGGGAGGAGTTGCCGGCGGTCATGGTGGCCTGTTCGGCGTCCGGCCCGCCGGTGCCGAACACCGCCCTGAGCGAGCCGAGCTTCTCCAGGCTGCTGTCGGGGCGGAGGTTCTGGTCGCGGGTCAGCCCCAGGTAGGGGGTCATCAGATCGTCGAAGAACCCCTTCTCGTACGCGGCGGCGAGGCGCTGGTGCGAGCGGAGCGCCAGCTCGTCCTGGGCCTGCCGGTCGATGTGCCAGCGCAGCGCCGTCCGCGCGGCGTGCTCGCCCATGGACAGTCCGGTACGCGGTTCCGCGTTGCGCGGGATCTCCGGCTTGAACGGCTGGTGCGGGCGGAACCTCGCGGCGGCCTTCAGCCGCTCGCCGACGGTCCGGGCGGAGTTGAGCTGGAGCAGCGTGCGGCGCAGGTCCTCGTTGAGGGCCAGTGGCGCGTCCGAGGTGGTGTCGACGCCGCCGGCGATGCCGACCTCGAGCTGCCCGAGGGCGATCTTGTTGGCGACCAGGATGGCGGCTTCCAGCCCGGTGCCGCAGGCCTGCTGGATGTCGTACGCCGGGGTGTGCGGGTCGAGCTTCGAGCCGAGCACCACCTCGCGGGCGAGGTTGAAGTCCCGGGAGTGCTTGAGCACCGCCCCGGCGACCAGCTCGCCGACCCGCTGCCCGGCCAGGCCGAACCGGGCGACCAGGCCGTCCAGCGCCGCGCCGAGCAGGTCCGCGTTGGACGCCTGCGCGTAGCGCGAGTTGGACCGGGCGAAGGGGATGCGGTTGCCGCCGATGACCGCGACCCGCCGGACACTCTGCACGATCGGCCTCCTCTAAGCTGTTGCCCGTACCCTACTCGCCAGTAGGCTACGCCTATGACCGACAGGTACGCGAGCTTCGTCCAATCGGGGGCCGGTCGCGCGCTGGTCAAGCGCCTCGGGCTGCCCGACCCGCCTCGACTGCGCCGGCACACACCCGGTGATCCGCTCGTTCCCGGGCCGGTCCTGCTCGGCTCCGCGACCGGCGGCCGGCTCGCCGAGCCGGTCGGCAAGATCCTCACCGCCGCCGGGGTCGAGCTGGCCGACCCGACCGCCACCCCCGGCGCCGCCTCGCGCTTCGCCGCTCTGGTGTACGACGCCACCGGCATCACCGACTCGACCGAGCTGCGCCAGCTCTACGACTTCTTCCACCCGCAGGCCCGGGCCGTGCTGCCCAGCGGCCGGGTGGTGGTGCTCGGCACCCCGCCGGCCGAGTGCGGCTCGCCCCGCGAGGCGACCGCCCAGCGCGCCCTGGAGGGGCTGACCCGCAGCATCGGCAAGGAGTTCGGCCGGGGCGTCACCGCCCAACTGGTGTACGTCACGCCGGCCGGGAACGCCGGCACCCCGGTCAGCCTGGAGGCCACCCTGCGTTTCCTGCTCTCGGGCCGGTCCGCGTACGTGTCGGGGCAGGTGGTCCGGGTCGGCACCGGCACCGCCACCGTGCCGGCCGACTGGGATCGGCCGCTGGACGGGCAGGTCGTCCTGGTCACCGGGGCCGCGCGGGGCATCGGCGCGGCGCTCGCCGGGGTGCTCGCCCGGGACGGCGCCCAGGTCATGGCGCTGGACGTCCCCGACGCGGGGGATGCGCTGGCCGCGGTCACCAACGAGATCGGCGGCAGCGCGATACAGCTGGACCTGACCGCCCCGGACGCACCGACCCGGCTGGCCGAGCACCTGGCCGGCCGGCACGGGCGGGTCGACGCGGTGGTGCACAACGCCGGCATCACCCGGGACCGGACCCTCGGCCGGATGGACGCCGACCGCTGGGACTCGGTCATCGACGTGAACCTCTCCAGCCAGGAGCGGATCAACGACGTGCTGCTGGAACGCGACCTGATCCCGGCCGGCGGGCGGATCGTCTCGGTCTCCTCGATCGCCGGCATCGCCGGCAACCGGGGGCAGACCAACTACGCGACCAGCAAGGCCGGCGTGATCGGTCTGGTCGACTCGCTCGCCCCGGTGCTGCACGAGCGCGGCGTCAGCCTCAACGCGGTCGCGCCCGGATTCATCGAGACCCGGTTGACCGCCCGGATGCCGCTCGGGCTGCGCGAGGCGGGCCGGCGGATGAACAGCATGGCCCAGGGCGGCCTGCCGGTCGACGTGGCCGAGACGATCGGCTGGCTGTCCTGGCCGGCGACCGGCGCGGTCACCGGCAACCTGATCCGGGTCTGCGGCCAGAGTCTGCTGGGGGCGTGATGGCGCGGCGGAAGCAACGGCGGGCGGAAGAGCCGGCCGAGGAGCTGTCGGTGCACGAGCTGATCGAGGGCCCGACCCAGGATCTCACCGCGGCCCGGAACGCGGTCGCGGCGGCTGGCGGCGGCCCGAGGCAGGCGCCCGACGAGACCCAGGACCTGTCCGGCCTGGCCGCCGAAGCCACTCAGGACCTCTCCGGCCTGGCCGCCGACGCCACCCGGGACCTGTCCGGGCCGGCCGCGGCGGTCACCCGGGAGCTGGCGGTGGTCGCCGGGACGGCCGTACGGGCCGGCGAGCGGGTCCGGATCGACCTGCCCCGGATGCCGGCGGCCGGGGCGCTCTACCGGCGCGCCCTGCTCGGGGCGCTGCCCGGTACGGGCGGGCGGCGCGGGCCGGACCTGCCCGAGGTGGAGCTGACCGTCAGCGGGGTGACCGTGGACCGGGCGCACCTGGCCGACTACGACCGGGTCTGCGGGTTCCGGCTCGCCGACCGGCTGCCGGCCACGTACCCGCACGTGCTGGGCTTCCCGCTGGCATTGCGGCTGATGACCGTGGCGGAGTTCCCCGTCCCGTTGATCGGAATGGTGCACGTGGCGAACCGGATCACCGTGCACCGGCCGGTGGATGCCGGCGAGACCCTGGACTTCCGGACGTACGCGGAGCACCTGCGCCCGCACGAACGGGGCCGGCAGCTCGACGTGGTGCTGATCGGCTCGGTCGGGGGCGAGGAGGTCTGGCGCGGCGTCTCGACGTACCTGGTGAAGGAGCGGACGGCGGGCGGCGGCCCGCGGCGCGACCGGGGTGACCGCCCGGCCCCGCCGGCCCCCTCGGCGCAGTGGCAGGTGACCCCCCGGGTGGGGACCGACTACGCCCGGGTCTCCGGCGACCACAACCCGATCCACACCTCCCGGCTCGGGGCGCGGCTGTTCGGGTTCCCCGGCCCGATCGCGCACGGCATGTGGAGCAAGGCCCGCTGCCTGGCCGCGCTGGCGGGCCGGCTGCCGGAGGCGTACACGGTGGACGTGGCGTTCAAGCTGCCGGTGCCGTTGCCGTCGATGGTGGCCTTCGGCGCCACCGCGACCGGCGGGGCCTGGGACTTCGCCCTGCACGACGCGCGGTCGGGCGCGCCGCAGCTGGTCGGCACCGTCCGCTGAGGAAGGGAGGGGGTTGGCGTTCGCCGTCCCGTGCGCTAAGTTGTTCTCATATTGAGTTGTTCTCATAACGAGAGGGACGCCGTGAACGAGCAGGACTTCCTCGCCGCGTACGACCCCCGGGACTATCCGGCCGTCGCGGTCACCGTCGACGTGGTGGCCCTGACCATCCGCGAGGGCGCGCTGCACCTGCTGCTGATCCGTCGGGGCGCCCCGCCGTACGAGGGGCACTGGGCGCTGCCCGGCGGCTTCGTCCACCCAGACGAGGACCTGGCCGCCGGCGCCCGCCGGGAGCTGGCCGAGGAGACCGGGCTCGGCGGCGAACGGCTGCGCCGCGTACACCTGGAACAGCTCGGCAGCTACGGCGCTCCCGACCGCGACCCCCGGATGCGCATCGTCTCGGTCGCCCACCTGGCGTTCGCTCCCGATCTGCCCGACCCGGCCGCCGGCACCGACGCCGAGGACGCGGTCTGGCTGCCGGTGACCGCGCTGACCAGCCGGCAGCTCGCCTTCGACCACGCCCGGATCATCGACGACGGGCTGGAGCGGGCCCGCTCCAAGCTGGAGTACACCCCGCTGGCCACCCGCTTCCTCGAACCCGAGTTCACCGTCACGGAGCTGCGGGCCGTCTACGAGACGGTCTGGGGGCATCCGCTGCACGCCGGCAACTTCCACCGCAAGGTGCTCTCGGTGCCCGGCTTCGTGGAGAGCACCGGCGCCAGCACCGAGCGCGGCGGCGCGCGCGGCGGGCCCCGGGCCAAGCTCTACCGCGCCGGCGACGCCCGGCTGCTGCACCCGGCACTGCTGCGTCCCGCCCGCGAGGAGACGGTCCGGTGAGGACCGAGGAGGCCATCCGCATGGTCGCGGCGGCCCGCACCGACGCCGACCTGTTCGGCGCCGACATGTCCAACCAGCGCTATCGCAGGCTGGTCGCGGCCCTGCACCCCGACCGGCTGGGCACGGCCGACCCGGCGGTACGCGCCGCGGCCACCGACGCGCTGATCGAGGTCACCACCCGGTGGCGGGGAGGAGGCGGCATGATGCTCGGTGACTACACGCTCCGCCGGCTGGCGTACGCCGGAGACCTGGCCGACCTGTACGACGTCGGAGCGGACCGGCTGCTCAAGCTGCCCCGCGACCCGGCCGACAACGACCTGATGACCCGCGAGGCGCACGCCCTGCGGGTGATCGCGGAGCGGGGCGACCCACGTTACCTGCCGTACGTGCCCCGGCTGGTCGACTCGTTCCGGGTCCGGGACGCGGCGACCGGGGCGGACCGGCTGGCCGACGTGCTGGCCGCCGTGCCCGGGCTGCGCAGCCTGGAGGAGGTGCGCCGGGCGTACCCGGACGGGCTGGACCCGCGCGACGCGGCCTGGATGTGGCGGCGGCTGCTGGTCGCCCTCGGCCTGGCCCACCGCGCCGGGGTGGTGCACGGCGCGGTGCTCCCCCGGCACGTGCTGATCGAGCCGGACGCGCACGGCCTGGTGCTGGCCGACTGGTGCTTCTCGGTGGCCGACGGCGGCGTGGTCCCGGCGCTGGTCCCCGGCGACGAGGACTGGTACCCGCCGGAGGTGACCGGGCGGCGGCCCTGCGGCCCCGGCACCGACCTGGCCATGGCCGCCCGCTGCCTGACCTGGCTGATGGGCGACCGCACCCCGCACGAGCTGCACGCCTTCGCGGCCGGCTGCGCCCGACCGGCGCTCGATGCCCGGCCCGACGACGCCTGGCGGCTGCTCGGCGAACTCGACGAGGTGCTGGAGCGGCTGTACGGCCCCCGCACCTTCCGGCCCTTCACCCTCAACCCCTAGGGAGGCTGCCATGGGCAGCGGAATCTGGTCCACCGACGTGTACGACGCCGCCGACCGCTACCGTCGGGCCACCGGCGCGAGCGCCTTCTCCTACAGCGACAGCGGAGCGCGGAGCGTGCACCCGACGCTCGACCCCCGCGGTGCGGTCCGGGAGAGCCGCGACTCCGACGAGCACCCGCAGTCGACCGCGATCGCGGTGCTGTTCGACGTGACCGGCTCGATGGGCCACGTCCCCCGGGTGCTCCAGAGCAAGCTGCCGCAGCTGCTCGGGTTGCTGCTGCGCCAGGGGTACGCCCGCGACCCGCAGCTCATGTTCGGCGCGATCGGCGACGCCACCTGCGACCGGGTGCCGCTGCAGGTCGGGCAGTTCGAGTCGGACAACCGGATGGACGACGACCTCGGCCGGATCGTGCTGGAAGGCGGCGGTGGCGGCCAGATGTCCGAGTCGTACGAGCTGGCGATGTACTTCATGGCCCGGCACACGGTCACCGACTGCTGGGAGAAGCGCGGGCGGCGGGGCTACCTGTTCATCATCGGCGACGAACTGGCGTACCAGCGGGTGGACCGGCGGCAGGTGGCCCGGCTGATCGGCGACGATCTGGGCGAGAGCGTGCCGCTGCGGCAGATCGTCGACGAGGTGACCCGGCGCTGGGACACCTACTACCTGCTCCCGGCCGGCAGCGCGTACGCCGGCAGCCGCAAGGTGCTGGACTTCTGGCGCGGCCTGCTCGGGCAGAACGCCGTCGAACTGGACGACCTGGACGCGGTCTGCGAGACCATCGCGCTCACCGTCGGCCTCGGCGAGCAGGCCATCGACCTGGACGAGGGGCTGCGCGACCTGGACCGGGCCGGCTCGACCGCCGGCCGGACGGTCTCCAAGGCGCTGGCGACGCTGCGTGGTGGCCGTCCGACGTCGGGGGCGGCGCTGCCGTTCACCCCGACCGGCGGAAGCGGGGTCACCCGGCTGTGAGGCACGTGATGGTGGTCGACCTCGGCTACGGCGACGCCGGCAAGGGCACCGTCGTGGACTGGCTCTGCGCGAGCCGGCCGGTGCACACGGTGGTCCGGTTCAACGGGGGCGCGCAGGCGGCGCACAACGTCGTGCTGCGCGACGGGCGACACCACACGTTCGCGCAGTTCGGCGCCGGGACGTTCCGCCCCGGGGTGCGTACCCACCTGTCGCGGCACGTGGTGGTGGACCCGCTGGCGCTGGCCGCCGAGGCCGACCACCTCGCGGCGGTCGGCGTGCCCGACGCGCTCGGCCGGCTGTCCGTGGACGGCGAGGCGCTGCTGGCCACCCCGTACCACCGGGCCGCGAACCGGGCCCGGGAGATCGCCCGGGGAGCCGACCGGCACGGCTCCTGCGGGCTGGGCGTGGGTGAGGCCGTCGCGTACGGCCTCACCCACCCCGACGAGGCACCCCGGGTGGCGGACTGCCGCCGCCCGGCGGTGCTGCGCCGCCGGCTCGCCGCGCTGCGGGACCGGCTCACCGCCGAGCTGGGCCCGCTGGACGCCCCGCCGGTCGAGGACTGCCTGCCCGCGTACGCCGGGTTCGCCGAACGGGTGGCGATCGTGGACCGGGGCTACCTGGCCGGGGTGCTGCGGGCGGGGACCTGCGTCTTCGAGGGGGCACAGGGGGTGCTGTTGGACGAGTGGCACGGCTTCCACCCGTACACGACGTGGAGCACCACCACCTTCGCCAACGCCGAGGCGCTGCTCGCCGAGGCGGGCCTGGCCGGCGCCGCCCAGAGGCTCGGGGTGCTGCGGGTGATGACCACCCGGCACGGGCCCGGGCCACTGGTCACCGAGGACCCGGCGCTGCCGTACACGGACCCGCGCAACCCGACCAACCCCTGGCAGGGCCGGTTCCGGTTCGGTCACTTCGACGCGGTCGCCCACCGGTACGCCCTCGACGTGGTCGGCGGGGTGGACGGATTGGCGCTCACCCACCTCGACCTGGCCGGCCCGGAGCTGCGGATCTGCCGCCGCTACGACACCCTCGACCGGCTCACCCCCGGCCCGCCCGGCGACCTGGACCGCCAGGCCGCCCTCACCGCCCGCCTGCTGTCGGCCCGCCCGGTCTACGACACCCCACCCACCCACTGGCCCACGGCGGTGGCTGACGCCCTGCAAACCCCCCTGGTACTCGCCTCCCACGGCCCCACCGCCAAAGACAAGTCCGTTAGCGGGGTTCCCTTCTCTACCGGAGGCGTTATGAAGGTGCCCTTCCTTCTTCCCAGCTAGCGCCGCGGAGGAGCTGGTCGGCGCCGAGCCAGGCGATGTTCATCATCCGGCCGGCGGTCCGTTCCGGGTCCGCCTCCGGGTGGTCGGCGAGCCAGTCGGCCAGCGACTCGCTCGCGCCGACCAGCGCGTACGCGACGACCTCCAGGTCGGTGGCGTGCACCTCGCGCCCCCGGGCCCGCAGCGCGTGGTCGAGCATGCCGGCCACCACCTCGACCAGGCGGTTGCGCATGGCGGCCAGTTCGGCGGCGAACGGCTGGGAGCCGCGGGCCTGCCGGTAGAGCACCGCCCAGCCGTCCCGGTGTCCCCCGACGAAGCCGAAGAAGGCGCGCAACCCGCGCCAGAGCCGCTCGTCGGCGGGCAGGTCGGGGGCCGCCGCCCCGGCGATGGCCGCCGTCATCCGGGTGCCCTCCCGGTGCAGGCAGGCGATGAAGAGCTCTTCCTTCGTGCCGAGATACGCGTAGACCATCGGCTTGGAGATGCCGGCGTCGTCGGCGATCTCGTCCATGCTGGCCGCATGGAAACCCCGACGTGAGAACACTCTGACCGCCGCGTCGAGCATCTGCTGCTCGCGTACGGCCCGGGGAAGGCGCTTGAAGGCGGGCGTGCCGGACACCTTGCGAGCATACCTACTCCTGCGTAGGGTTACGCCTGAGTAACCACGTCTGCCCGCCCCGAGAGGTGCAACCCCATGACGGACTTCGACCCGGCCAACTTCGCGAACGTCAGCCCCAAGGAGTTCGCGCAGCTGGTCAAGTCCACCCCCGACGACAAAATCGCCGAGGTCATGTCCGGCGAGAAGCGTGGCAAGATCCTCAACGAGGTCTTCGGCCGCATGCCGTCGCTGTTCCGGGCCGACCGTGCCGGCGCCACCAACGCGGTCATTCACTGGAACATCACCGGCCGGGCCGACGGCGGCACCGACACCTACGAGATCGTCATCGAGAACGGCGCCTGCACCGTCTCGGACGCCCCGGAGCGGGACCCGAAGCTCGGCCTCACCATGGGCCCGGTCGACTTCCTGAAGATCGTCTCCGGTGGCGGCAACCCGGTCATGATGTTCATGACCGGCAAGCTCAAGGCCAAGGGCGACCTGGGGCTGGCCGCCAACATCGCCAACCTGTTCGACATCCCCAAGGCCTGAGATGGCCGAGTTCTCGCTCGACCTGAACGAGGAACAGCGGGACCTCCGCGACTGGGTGCACGGCTTCGCCAGCGACGTCGTGCGCCCGGCCGCGGCCGACTGGGACGCCCGCGAGGAGACCCCCTGGCCGATCATCCAGGAGGCGGCGAAGGTCGGCCTGTACGGCTTCGAGTTCCTCGCCACCTGCTGGGCCGACCCCACCGGCCTCTCCCTGCCGATCGCCAGCGAGGAGCTGTTCTGGGGCGACGCCGGCATCGGGCTGAGCATCTTCGGCACCTCGCTGGCCGTCGCCGCCATCTACGGCGCCGGCACCCCCGACCAACTCGTCGAGTGGGTGCCGCAGTGCTTCGGTGACGTCGACCAGCCAGCGGTCGCCGCGTTCTGCAGCACCGAGCCGGAGGCCGGCTCCGACGTCGGAGCCATGCGTACCCGGGCGGTCTACGACGCGGCCAGCGACGAGTGGGTGCTGAACGGACAGAAGGCGTACGCCACCAACGGCGGAATCGCCGGGGTGCACGTGGTCACCGCCTCGGTCGAGCCGGAGCTGGGCTCGCGCGGGCAGGCGGCGTTCGTCGTACCGCCGGGCACGCCGGGGCTGACCGCCACCCGCAAGCTGCGCAAGCTCGGGCTGCGCGCGTCCCACACCGCCGACGTCTTCCTCGACGACGTACGGGTGCCGGGGCGCTGCCTGCTCGGCGAGCGGGACGCCCTGCTGGCCCGGCTCGACCGGGCGCGTTCCGGGCAGCGCGCCTCCGGCCAGGCGGCGATGCGTACCTTCGAGCTGTCCCGCCCTACCGTCGGCGCGCAGGCGCTCGGCGTGGCCCGCGCCGCGTACGAGTACGCCCTGGACTACGCCAGGGAGCGGGTGCAGTTCGGCCGCCCGATCATCGACAACCAGGCGGTCGCGTTCGCGCTCGCCGACATGCGGACGGAGATCGACGCGGCCCGGCTGCTGGTCTGGCGGGCGTCCTGGATGGGGCGCAACAACCGGCCGTTCACCGCGGGCGAGGGCTCGATGTCCAAGCTCAAGGCCGGCGAGGTGGCCGTCTCGGTCACCGAGAAGGCCGTCCAGTTGCTCGGCGGCGCCGGCTTCCTGCGTGACCACCCGGTCGAGCGCTGGTACCGGGACGCCAAGATCTACACCATCTTCGAGGGCACCTCCGAGATCCAGCGGCTGGTCATCTCCCGGGCCATCTCCGGGATGCAGATCCGCTGACCGCCGGTCCCCGAGGGAGGGCTGCGGCATGGACCTGCCGTTCGTCGTCGCCACGCTGACCCGACGTGGACTGCTCAACCCGGGCCGTCCCGTCCGGGTCGCCGCCCAGCTCGGCGCGCTGCGCAGGTGGGGCTGGGGCCTCGCCGGCGAGCTGCGCCAGGCCGCCGCGCGCGATCCGGGGCGTACCGCCGTGGTCGACGAGCACGGGGTCACGCTGACGTACCAGGAACTGCTGGACCGGGCGGAGCGGCTGGCCCGGGCGATGCGGGCCGGGCTCGGCGTCCGGGCCGGCGACCGGATCGGCATGCTGTGCCGCAACCACCACGGGCTGATCGAGGCGATCGTCGCGGCGACGCTGCTCGGCGCGGACGCCGTACTGGTCAACACCGGGCTCTCCGCGGCGCAGCTCACCGGCGTGACCGAGGAGCAGGCGCTGCGCGTGCTGGTGCACGACGCCGAGTTCGCCGAGCAGGTCCTCGGCCTCCCCGCCGACGTGCCTCGGATCGACGAACGCGGCCAGGAGGAGCTGATCACCGGTGCCCTCCCCGGGGACCAGCTCCAGCCACCGAAGCAGGACGGCCGGACCATCGTGCTCACCTCCGGCACCACGGGCACGCCCAAGGGCGCCTGGCGGCCCACGCCGAACGGCTTCGGCCCGCTGGTGTCCATCATCGACCGGATCCCGCTGCACGTCCGGGACACCGTGATGATCGCCGCGCCGATCTTCCACACCTGGGGGTACGCCGCCCTCCAGGTGGCCTTCGCGCTGCGCGCCACGATCGTGCTGCACCGCCGGTTCGACCCGGCCGCCACGCTGGCCGCCCTGGCGGGGCAGCCCTGCGACGCGCTGTTCGCCGTACCGGTGATGTTGCAACGGCTGATGGAGGTGCCGCCGCCGGATCCCCGCCCGCAGCTGAAGGTCGTCGCGGTCAGCGGCTCCGCGCTCCCCGGTGGGCTGGCCACCGCGTTCATGGACCGCTACGGCGACGTCCTGCACAACCTGTACGGCTCGACCGAGGTCTCCTGGGCGTCCATCGCCGACCCGGCCGACCTGCGCCGAGCACCCGACACCGCTGGCCGGCCCCCGCACGGCACCCTCCTGAGGATCCTGGACCGGGGCGGCGCCCCCGTCCCCGACGGCCAGGTCGGGCGGATCTTCGTGGGCAACGAGATGCTCTTCGACGGGTACACCTCGGGGGCGGGCCGGGAACGCCACGACGGCCTGCTGGACACCGGCGACCTGGGCCGGCTCACCGCCGACGGCCTGCTCTTCGTCGACGGGCGGGTCGACGACATGATCGTCTCCGGTGGTGAGAACGTCTTCCCGTCCGAGGTGGAGGACCTGATCGCCCGGCTGCCCCAGGTCCGCGAGGTCGCGGTGATCGGCGTAACCGACCCCGAGTACGGCGAGCGGCTCGCCGCGTTCCTGGCCCTGCGTCCCGGCGAGACGCTCGACGCGGAGGCGGTCCGCGAGTACGTGCGGCACTACCTGGCCCGCTTCTCGGTGCCCCGGGACGTGGTCTTCGTGAAATACCTGCCGCGCAACGCCACCGGCAAGGTGCTCGTCCGCGAACTGCGCCGCTACTACGGCTGAGTCGGACACCACAGGGGACAGACGGGACCAATCCACCAGTGGTACCTTTCCTCCGCCGGCTGTTCCGGCAGGTTCGCTCACTCCACCGGGAGCAGTCCGATGGTCCGACTTCGCCGGCGCTGGGCACTCGGCCTCCTGCTGGGCGGAGTCTCCGCCGGCGCGCTCGGCGCCGTTGAGCCCGGCCTCGGCCGGCGCCGCGAGGCCACCCTGACCCGCCGCCAGCCCACACCCGTCAAGGTCGACAACCGGCCGGCACCCGTCGCGGTGGAGAACCAGGCGGCCGGCGAGCCCTTGTCGCCGCCGGTCGGTGTCCGTTCCTCCGACGACCGCCAGCGGCAGATCCAGGGGTACGCCTCAGCGACCAGCGTCGCCCCCGGCGAGTCCATCGACTTCCACGTCGCGGTCAACCCGGCCGGCCAGTTCCGGATCACCATCCACCGCCTCGGCTGGTACGGCGGTGCCGGGGCGCGCACCATGCTGGCCAGTCCTGACCTGGCCGGGACGCCGCAGCCGGTGCCGCTCGCCGACCCGAAGACCGGGATGATCGCCTGTCGCTGGCCGGTGTCCTGGACCCTCCCGGTGCCCGACGACTGGACCTCCGGCCTCTACCAGGCGGTGTTCACCTCGGCCGCCGGCTGGCAGGCGAGCACCCCGTTCGTCGTACGCGACGACCGGCGGGCCGCCGCGCTCTGCGTCGTGCTGCCGGTGACCACCTGGCAGGCGTACAACCAGTGGCCGGAGAACGCGGCGACCGGCAAGAGCCTCTACAACGGGTACGACCCCGCCGGGCGGCGGGACCCGGCGTTGCGGGCGTGGGAGGTCTCCTTCGACCGGCCGTACGCGGACGCGGGCGAGCCCAGCCACTTCAGCCGGGACCGTGACGCGATCCAGTGGCTGGAACGCAACGGCTACGACGTCAGCTACGCGACCAGCTTCGACCTGCACTCGGGGCGGCTCGACCCCCGGCGGCACCTCGGGCTGGTGTTCTGCGGGCACGACGAGTACTGGTCCTGGGCGATGCGCCGGGCGGCGGAGTCGGCGCTGGCCCGCGGCACCAGCCTCGCCTACTTCGGCGCGAACAGCGTCTACTGGCGCATCCGGGTCCGCCCGGCCGACGACGGCCGGCCCGACCGGGTGGTCGCCTGCAGCAAGACGCTGCCCGACCCGGGCGAAGACGGGTTCGGCCCGACGGTCACCTGGCGCAGGGCCGGGCACCCCGAGCAGGCGCTGCTCGGCGTGCAGTACAACGGCATCATCCGGTCCCCGAAGCCGCTGATCGTCCGGTCGGCGCAGCACTGGGTGTGGGCGGGGACCGGGGCGGCCGACGGCGACCGGATCCCCAACGTCGTCGCCGGCGAGGCGGACGGCCTCCACGCAAACGTGGCCCGGCCCACCGAAGTCGACGCCACCATCCTCAGCGCGTCGCCGTACCAGGTGCGGCAGGGCGGAACCCACGTACAGAACACCCACGTGTACGAGACGCCGCAGGGCGCGGTGGTCTTCGCCGCCGGCACCCTCGGCTGGACCATGGCGCTGAACCGACCGAAACTCCGGGACGAACGGATCGAACGAGCCACCGCCAACGTGCTCGACCGGATGATCAGTCGCTCGTCGGGCGGCGCCGGCGGCACTCCCCCCACACCGGCAGCCCGGCCCTGATCCGCCGCTTCCGGCCCGCCATGATCGACCGCGTCCGGCCCGGGCCCTATTGACCGCTTCCGGCCCGGCCCTGATCGACCACTTCCGGCTCGGGCCTGAGCGGGCCCTCCGGCTCGGGCCTGATCCGCCGCTTCCGGACCGGCTATCACCCGTTCTCAGCGTGGCCGCACCTCCGCCGCCTCCGCGGTCTGAGGCTCCTCCGCGTGCGGCGCTCCGTTCTGAGGCTCCTCCGCGTGCGGCGCTCCGGTCTGAGGCTCGGCGTGCGGCGCTCCGGCTTGCCCGACGTCCGGCGGCGAACCGCATCGTCGGGCCAGGAGGTGGACGTCAGGCGGCCCGTCAGGACGGCACGGTGATCCGGCCCGCCACCGCGGCGGCGGCGATGTCGGTGCGGTGGTGCGAGCCGGCCAGCTCGACGCCGCGTACCAGGGCGTAGGCGGCGTCCCGCGCGGCGGCCAGGTCGGGGCCGGTGGCCGTACCGCAGAGAACCCGGCCCCCGGCGGAGCGCAGCGTGCCGTCCGCGTCCCGTCGGGTGCCGGCGTGGATGATCCCGGCGCGGTCCGCGCCGCTGATCACATCGCCGGTACGCGGTGCCGCCGGGTATCCCTCGGCCGCGACCACGACGGTGACCGCCGCGCCGTCCCGCCAACGCAGCGGCGGATGCGCGGCGAGGGTGCCGGTGGCGGCGGCGTGCAGCAGCCCGGCGAGCGGCGTCTCCAGCAGGGCGAGCACGACCTGGGTCTCCGGGTCGCCGAAGCGGGCGTTGAACTCGATCACCCGGGGGCCGGCGGCGGTGATCGCCAGGCCGACGTAGAGCAGGCCGGCGAACGGGGTGCCCCGGCGGCGCATCTCGGCCAGCGTCGGGTGCACGACGTCGCGCATCACCTCGTCGACCAGGCCGGGCGGCGCCCAGGGCAGCGGCGCGTACGCCCCCATGCCGCCGGTGTTCGGCCCGGTGTCGCCGTCGCCGACGCGCTTGAAGTCCTGGGCCGGCAGCAACGGCAGGGCCGCCTCCCCGTCGGTGACCACGAAGAGGGAAACCTCGGGCCCGGCCAGGTACTCCTCGACCACCACCCGGCCGCACTCCGCTGCGTGCTCCTCGGCGACCGCCCGGTCGTCGGTCACCACCACGCCCTTGCCGGCGGCCAGCCCGTCGTTCTTCACCACGTACGGGGGCCCGAACTCGTCCAGCGCCCTGGCGGTGCCCTCCTGGTCCGTGCAGGTGTACGCGCGGGCGGTGGGCACGCCGGCAGCGGTCATCACGTCCTTGGCGAACGCCTTGGAGCCCTCCAGCCGGGCCGCCTCCGCCGACGGACCGAACACGGGGATGCCCTTGGCGCGTACCGCGTCGCCGACCCCGGCCACCAGCGGCGCCTCCGGCCCGATCACCACCAGGTCGGCACCGAGCTCCACGGCGAGCGCCGCGACGGAAGCCCCGTCGGAAGCGTTCACCTCCCGCACCGAGGCAACGCCACCGATCCCAGGATTCCCCGGCGCCGCCACCAGCACGTCAACGGCCGGATCCGCGGCCAACCCGAGCGCGAGCGCATGCTCCCGCCCTCCACCACCCAAAAGCAATACCCGCACGACCCCGCATCCTACTGTCCCTACCACCCCGCCTCGTTGATCATGAGGTTTGCGGCACTTACCGAGATCGACTCCGCCGCCAACCTCATGATCAACCCGCCCGTCGTGCCGCCAGAGCGCGGCGGACGACGCTGGGGATGCAGTCGGGGCGGAGCGTGTCGCCCCAGGTGAAGCGGAGAACAGTCCAGCCGGCGTTGACCAGTCGGTTCTGTCGATGCCGGTCGCCGAAGAGGGCGTTCGGGGTCTCGTGTGCCTCCCGGCCGTCAGCCTCCGCTATCACCCGCGAAGCACGCCAGCCCATGTCCCCGACACCGAGCAGGTAACCGTCATCATCCCTGACCTCCAACTGGAGGCAGTCGGGCGGCACCCGTCCGTCGACGCACCGGAGGCGGGTCCGCGTCTCCAGCGGGGACTGCGCGAGCCCGTTGGCCTCGGTCAGATAGCGGCGAGCGGCTACCGCGCCTCGGCGCCCCCTGATCATCGAGAGAATGGAAGGCAGTTCGTCGTCCCTGACCAGCCCTCGGTTCAAGGCGGAATCAAGCACTGAAACGGCAGGGTATCGAGGTTGCCTGAGGATGAGTTCGGCCACCGTCAGCAGGGGAGCCGTAACGGGGATGCCGTCAACCGCCGTCACCGCGTGGGGCGGGTGATCCAGCTGATGCACGATGATGGCGGGATCCCGAATGCGAGCACCCCTGGCCGCCCGTCCCGGCAGACAGACATGGATCTCGTCAAACCTTCGCAGGCCCGCTATCCCATGAAGCTCGGCAGCCGTCGCGAGAACCGCATGAGCCGCCGGGCCCAACGACAGCACCGCAGCCCGAATCCGGCTCCGACGCAGCACCGCCTCTTCGCTCGGGACGGCAACCAGGTAGACCGCTCGGGCGACTCGACGCCAACGCCCCATCGCAACCTGGTTGTCGATCTCGTGGCGGCTGAACCCGGCCGCGAGTGCCTGCTCCCGAGTCACCACCCCGCCCTGGCGGACGGCGACGGCCCCGAGAATCTGACGACGATCCACGGAGCATCAGGCTCCACCCCCCGCCCACCCCACGCAGACCCCTGTGGACAACCCACCCGCCCTGTGGAAAACCCAGAGGCACTCACTTGTCGATCATGAGGTTGACGGTGAGATGGATCTACGATCCTGCCGCCAACCTCATGATCGACGAAGCGGTGGCGGGGTTAGGGGAGGAGGGGGTGGCGGAGGACGTTTTCCTCGCGGCCTGGGCCTACGCCCACCACGCTCACCCGGGTGGCGCAGAGCTCCTCGATGCGGGCGATGTAGCGGCGCGCGTTTTCGGGGAGGTCGTCCTCGGTTCTCGCCTTGGTGATGTCCTCCCACCAGCCGTCCAGCTCTTCGTAGATCGGGGTGGCGTGGTGGAAGTCGGTCTGCGTCATCGGCATGTCATCGAATCGCTTGCCGTTGATTTCGTAGCCGACGCAGATCGGCACCTTCGGCAGGCCGGTGAGCACGTCCAGCTTGGTGATGACCAGGTCGGTGACGCCGTTGAGGCGGCAGGCGTACCGGGCGACGACGGCGTCGAACCAGCCGCAGCGGCGCTCCCGGCCGGTGGTCGTACCGTACTCGTGGCCGACCTTGCGCAGGTGCTGGCCGTTGTCGTCGAACAGCTCGGTCGGGAACGGGCCCGAGCCCACCCGGGTGGTGTACGCCTTGCTCACCGCGATGACCCTGGTGATCGCGGTCGGCGGGATGCCCGCGCCCACGCACGCCCCACCGGCCGTCGGGTTCGACGAGGTGACGAAGGGGTACGTGCCGTGGTCCATGTCGAGCATGGTCGCCTGGGCACCCTCCAGCAGCACCGTATCGCCGCGGTCCAAGGCGTCCCAGAGCATCACCCGGGTCTCCGCGATGTACGGCGTGAGCCGCTCGGCGTAGCCCAGATATTCCTCGATCGTCGCGTCGACGTCGATCGCCTTGCGGTTGTAGACCTTGAACAGCAGCTGGTTCTTCTCGCGGAGCGCCAGCTCCAGCTTCTTGCGCAGGATGCCGGGGTCGAGCAGGTCCTGGAGCCGGATGCCCATCCGGGCGACCTTGTCGCCGTACGCCGGGCCGATGCCCCGGCCGGTGGTGCCGATCCGGGACGAGCCGAGGTAGCGCTCCACCACCCGGTCCAGCGCCCGGTGGTGCGGCATGATCAGGTGCGCGTCGCCGGAGATCCGCAGCCGGGAGACGTCCACGCCCCGCTCGGCGAGACCGTCGATCTCCTCCAGCAGCACCTTCGGGTCGACCACCACGCCGTTGCCGATGACGATCATCGCGCTGGGCGAGAGCGCGCCGGATGGCATCAGGTGCAGCGCGTACTTCTGGCCGTCCGGGGTGATCACCGTGTGGCCGGCGTTGTTGCCGCCGGAGTAGCGCACCACGTAGTCGACCCGCCCGCCCAGCAGGTCGGTAACCTTGCCCTTGCCCTCGTCGCCCCACTGAGCACCGATGAGCACGATCGCTGGCATCTTCTCCGCCTCCAGAAGGCTCGGGTGCCAGGTGGCGACCGGTTGGCGAGCCCGGGGTGTCAGGCTAACAAGTAAGGACGGCGGAACCGGCAGGGGTTCGTCGAGAAGCAGGAGGCTCCTTCGTGTACGACGTGGTGCTGCTCACCCTCGGCTCGGAGCGGGATGCGTCCGGGGGCTGCGGCAGCGGTGGAGCCTGCTGCGGTGGCGCCGACGAGGCCGCCCCCGACGCCAAGACCGCGGAGCGCTGCGAGACGCCGCGCGTACCGGTGCTGGCCTGCGCGGACGCTCTGACCGCCCGGGGTGCCCGGGTGGTGACGGTGACCGCCCGCTCGGACGCCGAGATCGACGAGGTGCTCGCCCGCCTCGACGGGCCGCCGCGTCCCGACGGCCTCACCTGGCCGGACCCGGACAGCAAGACCCGGCTGGTGGTCGCCACGGCCAGTGACGGTCAGTTGCGCGCCGTGCTACGCCGGCTGGTCCGGCGGTACGCTCCGCCGCCGAGCCGCCGTCCGGCCGACCTGGCCGACAACCGGACCGTCCCCGACCTGCCGCCGGTCGGCGTACTCCCGCTCGACCCGGCCCGGGGCGGGACGGCGCGGGACCTGGCCGAGCAGCTCGGGCTGCCCCGCGATCCGGCGGCGGTGGCCGGCGCGGTGCTGGACGGCACCGTCCGCCGGCTCGACCTGCTGCGCAACGACGGCGGTTCGGTGACCCTGGACGGCGCGCTGCTCGGCGCGGCCGACGAGGCGGGCCAACCGCTGCGCTGGCGGGCCCGGGTGGAGGTCGACAGCGCCGTCCTCTCCGACGGCGAGGGACCGATCCTTGCCTGCGCGATCGGCAACGCCGGCGGGTACGCCCGGCTGGACGACGTGGCGCTGCTGGCCGACCCGGACCCGACCGACGGCCGGGTCGAGGTGGCGGTGGCCGTGCCCGTGGTGACCCGGTCCGCGCTGGGCCGGAAGCGGGTACGACTCGAGGTGCGCCGGGCACGAGGACGGGCGGTGGCGGTCGTGCCCCGCGACGAGAAGGTCCCCTTCCTCGACGACGGCGTCGAGGGCGAGCTGAGCCGTAAGCGGTCCTGGTGGGTCGAGCCGGGCACCTGGGCGGTCTGGACGGTCTGACCTCCGTCGATTCGGTCCGACCCCTCGGTCAACCGGACGGCCTATCCTCGGCAGGAGGAATGGGGAGGAACCGTGGTGCACGAGAACGCCGACCGGGCCCACGTACCGGGCCAACCGCAGGTGCCCGAGCGGGACATCGAACCGCTCTGGCCGCCGGATCCGACCGACCCGAACACCGCCGCCCCGCCGTGGGCGGCCGCCCAGCCGGCCGCGCCGGCCTGGCCCACCCCGCCCGCGTCGACCGCCTGGCCGCCGGCACCGCCGCAGCCGACCGATCCGACCAGCCGACCGCGGCCCGACCGGACTCCGCCGGACACCGCCAACGGCACGGGCATCGCCCGCACGGTGCAGCCCTCGATCGACCTGGACCTGCCGTTCACCCTCGACCACCCGCTGGCCGGCCCTGACTGCCGGGCGGCGGACTCGTCCCGAGCTGCCTCCCCGCCCACCACCGACGGGGCGGCAGCCGAGGCGGCCGGCCCGCCAACAACCGGCAAGGCGGCCACCCCGCCCACGGCCGGCAAGGCGGCGGCCGGGGCAGCCATCCCGCCCACGGCCGACCGGGCGGCCGGCGAGGTGACCGTTCCGCCCGCGGCCGACCCGGCGGCGTCCACCCCGCTCGCGGCTGGCGAGGCGGCCACTCCACCCACTGCCGGCGAGGCCGCAGCCGGGGCAGCGATCCCACCCACGGTTGGCGGGGCGGCGGACGGGCCCGGCCAGGGCGGTGACGCCGCGGCGACGGCGGGCAGCCGGAGCGAGTCGCCGTGGACGCAGCCGCCGCAGCGGCTCAGCAACCCGGCGAGCGAGCCGCCCGGCGGAACCCCGGCATCGCCACCGGCGGACGCCGCCGCCGGCCCGGTGACGCCTCCGGCCGCCGGCGCGACCACAGCCAGGCCGACGTCAGCCGAGGTGGGAACTCCCGAACAGACGACAGCCGAGGCGGCAACACCCGGGCCAGCCGATCCCGGGCCGACAACAGCCGGGACGGTTCCCGGGCCACCGGCAGCCGGGCCAGCCGATCCCGGGCCGGCGGCCGCCACCGACCCGGCGGCGGACGTTGACGCGGCGGGCGGCGTGGGATCGGCGCCGCGACTCGGGCCGTTCCCGCCCGCGCCGGGGGTACCGCTGCGCCAGCCGCCGTACGGGGACGGCACGGCGTACCCGCCGGGACCGGTCGGGTACGGACAGCCGGGGCACCCCGGGGCACCGGCGTACCCGCCGCCACCGCAGGCGGGCGGGCCCACCCCGCCACCGGGCCAGTACCCGCCGGCCTGGCCGCAGCAGGGTGCCGCGCCTCAGCAGCCCGGCCCGCCCGCCGCGCAGCAGCCGGCGCCCGCCACCACGTATCCGGCGCCGGTCTGGACCCCGGAGAGCGGGGCCACTCCGACGGCCGAGGACTTCGCCCGCCGCCGCCAGGCCAGACCGGCCGACCCGGTGGCCACCATGGGCGTACGGGCGGTGGTGAACCGGATGGGGCTGGTGCGGCTCCCGCCCGGGCGGCACGAGCAGGAGGCCAAGCGGGACATCGAGATGGTCCGGCGCAACTTCGGCGGGCTGCGCCAGGTGACCGTGGTCAACCCGAAGGGCGGCGCGGGCAAGACCGTCGCCATTCTGCTGCTCGCGATGACCTTCGGCCAGAAGCGTGGCGGATACGTGCTGGCCTGGGACAACAACGAGACGCAGGGCACCCTGGGCATGCGGGCCCAGCAGGACTTCCACTCCCGTACGGTCCGGGACATGCTGCGCGACCTGGGACAGTTCCAGGGCCCGCACGGCCGGGTCGGGGACCTGTCGCAGTACGTCCGCTCGCAGGGCGAGGGGATGTTCGACGTGCTCGCCTCGGACGAGTCGGCGACAGGTGGGGAGATGCTCACCGCCGCCGCGTTCGCCGAGATCCGCGAGGTGGTCAGCCGCTTCTACAAGCTGATCTTCGTGGACACCGGGAACAACGTCCGGGCCCAGAACTGGCAGGCCGCGATGGACGCCACCGACCAGCTCGTGGTCACCATGTCAGCCCGTAACGACTCGGCGGAGACGGCCGCCCGGATGCTCGACCACCTGGAGCAGAGCGGCCGGCAGCGACTGGTCCGGCAGGCGGTGACGGTGGTGTCGATGCCGCCGTCACGCAAGGAGATCGACCTGCCGGCGATCCAGCAGCACTTCGCGGCCCGGACCCGGGCGGTGCTGCTGGCACCGTACGAGCGGCTCATCGACACCGGCGAGCCGATCCGGTACGGCCAGCTCTCCTCGGCGACCCGGGACGCCTGGTTGAAGATCGCAGCCGCGGTCGCCGAGGGGCTCTAGGGCGCCCTGGATGGGGGAAGCTCCGTTCAACAAGATCGCGGAAACAGCGGCCTCCGAAGTGGTTGGAGGCGACTACTTCACGGGTTGAGCGCGATCTTGCGACGGCCGGTCCGATCTGATCGCCGGACCGGCCGTCGACGCGGGTCAGTGACTGGCCAGGGCGTCCGCGGCAGCCGGATCACAGTCGCGGAGGAACTGGGCGCAACGCGCCGCCTCGTCCGCCTCGCCGATCTCGCCCGCGGCCCGGGAGAGCACGTAGAGGCAGCCGAGGAAGCCCTGGTTGGGCTCGTGCGACCAGGGCACCGGGCCGTGCCCTTTCCAGCCGCTACGGCGCAGCTGGTCCAGGCCCCGGTGGTAGCCGGTCCGCGCGTACGCGTACGCCGGGATGACCTGGCCCGCGGCGAGCGACCGGGCCCCGAGCGCCGCCCAGGCCGCGCTGTGGCTGGGGAAGCTCGCCGCGGCCTCGGCGTACGCCTCGTCGGTGTCCTGCTCCGCGGCGGCGGCCAGCGCGGCGTCGGCCTCCTCGTGCACGGGCAGAAGGGTGGCCGGTGGCTCAGGCAACAGGTTCTGCATCGCCCCATTCAACCCGCATCTCGGCCGGCTACGCGAGAGGGTCGGGCCAGCCGGTTGGGCTGAACGGCTGAGGGTTTCGTCACGCCTGCGGTGCCGGCCCGCATACCGGTGGCCCATGCCGGGCGGCGACGTTTTCCACTACAACTGAAAGTCCGGAGCCTCCCCAGGACCGGTTGTGCAGGAGCCCGGCGGCCAGGCCGCCGGGCTCCTGCCCGTTCCGCCGGGTTTGCCGGGTCGGTTCCGCCGGCTTGGCCGGGTTGCCGGGCCCGGGCAGGATGATCCCGTGCCGACCCCACCTCCCGCGGACGTCATCGAGCCGCACGACCCCAGCGTCGACGAGATCCAGACCCGGGCCGAGTTCGACCGGCGGTTCGCCGCGGGGACCCTCGCCGGACTGACCGTGCAGGGGTTGCGTCTCGACCTCGATCCGGTCCCCGACCTGCGTGGCGTCGAGGTCGCCGGGACCCTCTTCGTGGGCTGCCGGTTCGCCGGACGCGAGGTCGGCGCGGACCTGGTTCGGCGTGGCGCGAACGTGGTCCCGCCCTTCTCCGGGCTGCCCTACCCGACCCAGCCGGCCCATCTCTACAGTGCAGACGACCTGGCCGCGGGCTTCGCGGACGCGGGCTTCGCCGGGATGTACGACACCCGGGTGTACGCGCACTTCCGCGCGCACGGCGGCGCGCTGCCGGACGTCCGGGAGGCGCTCGGCCAGCGGCTGCACGACCACGGGGTGGACAACGCGCTGGCGGACGCCACCCGCGCCTGGCTGGCGGTGCACGGACCGCAGTCCGTGGTGGGCGTGATGGGCGGGCACGCGGTACGGCGGGGCAGCGTCGCGTACCGGATGGCGGCGGTGCTGGGCTGGGAGTTGGCGCGGGCCGACCGGCTGGTGGTGACCGGCGGCGGTCCCGGTGTGATGGAGGCGGCCAACCTGGGCGCGTTCCTCGCGGCCTGGCCGGCGGAGGAGCTGACCGCGGCGATCGACCTGCTCGCCACCGCTCCCGACTTCACCGACCACGACCGGTACACGGGGGTGGCGCTGCGGGTCCGCGAGCGGTATTCGGCCGGCCCGGGGTTGCCCACGCCACGGCCGGCGGCGGCCGGTACGGAGTGGGCCCGCTCAGGCGGGCTGGCCATCCCCACCTGGCTGTACGGGCACGAGCCGGCGAACCTGTTCGCCGGACGGATCGCCAAGTACTTCTCGAACGCGATCCGCGAGGACACCATCCTGCGGCTGGCCCGGGGCGGAATCGTCTTCGCACCCGGCCGGGCCGGGACCGTGCAGGAGGTGTTCCAGGCGGCCACCAAGACCTACTACGGCACGGACGGCGCGAGCGGGGCGTACGTCTTCCTGGACCGGGAGTACTGGACCACGGAGCTGCGGGTCGAGTCGCTGCTGCGCCCGCTGTTGGCCGCGTCCCCCTTCGGCGACCTGTCGACCACCGTGCACCTCACCGACGACGTGCACGAGGCGGTCCGGCTGCTCACCGAATAAAGGAAGGGCCCCTTGTTAACAGACGGGTGTTAACAAGGGGCCCTTCCTTTCAAGCGGTCACTTCATCTTGGTGCCGGTGGAGCGCAGCGCCTCGCAGGCCTCCACGACGCGGGCGGCCATGCCGGCCTCGGCGGCCTTGCCCCAGACGCGCGGGTCGTACATCTTCTTGTTGCCGACCTCGCCGTCGACCTTCAGCACACCGTCGTAGTTACGGAACATGTGGTCCGCCACCGGCCGGCTGAAGCAGTACTGGGTGTCGGTGTCGATGTTCATCTTCACCACGCCGTAGTCCAGCGCCTCGCGGATCTCCGACAGCAGGGAGCCGGAACCGCCGTGGAAGACCAGGCTGAGCGGCTTCTCCTTGCCGTACTTGGCGCCGACGGCCACCTGGATTTCGTGCAGCACCGCGGGGCGGAGCTTGACATTGCCCGGCTTGTAGACGCCGTGCACGTTGCCGAAGGTCAGCGCCGCCATGTAGCGGCCCTTCTCGCCGAGGCCGAGCGCGTCGACCATGGCCAGGCCGTCCTCGACGGTGGTGTAGAGCTTCTCGTTGATGGCGTTCTCGACGCCGTCCTCCTCGCCGCCGACGACGCCGACCTCGATCTCGAGGACGATCTTGCCCTTGGCGGCCTCGGTGAGGAGCTGCTCGGCGATCTCCAGGTTCTCCGCCACCGGCACGGCCGAGCCGTCCCACATGTGCGACTGGAACAGCGGCTCCTCGCCGTTCTTGACCCGCTCCTGGGAGATGGCCATCAGCGGCCGGACGAACTTGTCCAGCTTGTCCTTCGGGCAGTGGTCGGTGTGCAGCGCGATGTTGACCGGGTAGTTCTTCGCCACCTCGTGGGCGTACTTGGCGAACGCGACGGAACCGGTGACCATGTCCTTGACCGACGGTCCGGACAGGTAGTCCGCGCCACCGGTGGAGACCTGGATGATGCCGTCGCTCTCCGCGTCGGCGAAGCCCTTGAGCGCCGCGTTCAGCGTCTGCGAGGAGGTCACGTTGATCGCGGGGTACGCGTACCGGCCGGCCTTGGCCCGGTCCAACATCTCCGCGTAAGCCTCGGGGGAAGCGATGGGCATGTCGAACGCTCCTTACTTACCGCTCTCGGCCGTGCAGGCCGCTGTCTTCCTTGGTGCGCCGGACCGCGCTGTCCACCGCCGGCAGTATCCCGTAGAAGGCGGCGACGGGCACAACCGACCCGGGAACGCCCTCACCGGGCCTCCCGCCGGTCCGGCACCACGACGCTGATCAGCCAGGTCACCACGGCCATCACGATCGCGCCCCAGAAGGCGGCCCAGAAGCCGTCCACCTGGAACGGCAGCTGCAGTTGCCGGGCGATCCAGCCGGTGAACAGGAACAGCAGGGCGTTGACCACGAGCGCGAAGAGACCGAGGGTGAGCAGGTAGAACACGCAGCCGAGCAGCCTGATGACCGGCTTGAGCACGGCGTTGACCACACCGAAGATGAACGCCACCACGAGCAGGGTGACCGCCGTGTCCGTAGTGTTACGGCCAGTCACCTCCACTCCAGGCACGATCACGGTGGTGATCCACAGCGCGATCGCGGTGATCGCCAGTCGGATCAGGAAGCGCACCTCACCATCCTGGCACGGGCATCGCGCGGGGAGGGACAATCCGCCGACTCCGCCGGGTGGCGTCGCCCGGCGTGGCCAGCGGATCCGGACCGCCGGGCCCACGCCGTTGGGCCCGGCACCGAGCGGCGACCGGAACCAGCCCGTACGGTGTGGTGGTGACCGTCCGTACCGAGATCCAGGGAGGGACGATGGGTCAGCCCGACGAGGACTTCGCCCCGAGCGACCACCTCGCTCCGGAGGAGCGGGACCTGGAGGCGGAGCCGGCCGACGCCGTCGAGCAGGCGGCGGTGATCAACCCTGAGGACGGGGAGACCGAGCCGCACCGCGGCCTGGAGGTCGGCGACTGGGACGCGATGGAACAGGCCCGGGTGGTCGTCGCCGACGAGGACGACTACCGCTGACGCCGTTTTTGGACGGCAGGCACGCCCACCCAAGGCATGCCGCGCTCGGCGTACGCGGCCCGGCCGGTCACGCGGGGCGGCGCCCCCGGTCAGCGGATCGGGGTGACCCGGTCCGGGTTCGCCGCCGCCCACTCGGCCAACCGGTCCTCCCGGAATGCGGCGAGGAAGGCCGGGGCGGTCTTCGGGTCCGCACGCAGCCGCCAGGTGGGGCCCTCGCCCTCCAACACCTCAACCGGCAGGCTGAGCCCGACCGGCTCGACCGAGGCCAACTCCGGGACCACCCGCAGCAGGTCCAGCACCGAGTCGCCGGCCACGGTCAGCTCCGGGCCCACCTCGGCGATGAGGCGGGAGAGCCGCAACGGGTCGCGCAACACGTCCTGCGCTTCGGCCCGCCGGACCAGGCCGGCGGCGAAGCGCTGGGCGTTGCGGTCCCGGTCCAGACCACCGTCGGACAGCCCCCGTCGCTGTCGCAACAGGTCGACCGAGGCGGCTCCGTCGAGGCGCTGGCAGCCGGCCGGGAAGACCCGGCGGGTGTGGGCGGACGTGATCTTCTGCGGCAGGCAGAGCTCCACCCCGCCCAGCACGTCGGTCACCTTCCGCAACGCCGGGTAGGTCAGCACGGCACCGCCGTCGAGGCGTACGCCGGTCAGACCGGTGACGGTCCGTCCGATCAGGTCGTAGCCCCGGCTCAGGTCGGCGGGGCCGGACCCGGCGCCGTGGTAGAAGGCGGCGTTGAGCTTGTCCTGGTGCAGCCCGGGGATGTCGACCTCCAGGTCGCGCGGGAGCGAGACCAGGTACGGCCGGCTGCGGTCGGCGGGAATGTGCACGACCAGCACCGAGTCGGCCAGCGGTGAGCGCTGATCCGACGTCGAGTCGATGCCGACCAACAGCACGTTCAGCGCGCCGGTGGGCGTCGCCGACGACGACGGTTCGCCCAGCAGCTGCGGGGTCTCCGGGGACGACGGCGCGATCGCCGTGAAGCCGGCCAGCGCGGCGGCGACCAGCGCCAACGCCGTACCACCGAGCCGGAGCCGGAAGCGGCGGCGCCGGCGGCGGCCCACGGTCCGTTCGATGGCGGTCCGGACCGGACCGGTGGGCGGGGTCAGCGCCTCCAGCCGCGCGAAGGCGGCCCGCAGGTCATTCTCGATCATGAGCAGACCTCCACGTACTCGGCTCGCAGGGTGGCCAGCGCCCGGGAAATGCAGGACCGGACCGTGCCGACGGCGCAGCCGAGGATCTCCGCGATCTCGGCGTCCGGCAGGTCCTCGTAGTAGCGGAGCACCAGAGCGGCGCGCTGCCGGCGAGGCAGCCGGGACAGCGAGGACCACAACTCGTCCCGGTCCACCGCGGACTGGGCGTGGTCGGTCTGCGCGGGCACCTCGTCCGGTTCGCCACGGAGCAGCACCCGGCGCGCCCACGAGCCGCGCCGCCAGTCGATGAACTGGTTGGTGAGCATCCGGCGGACGTACCGTTCCGGCACGTCGCTGCGGGCCACCCGCCGCCAGTTCAGCTGGACCCTGACCATGGTCTCCTGCACCAGGTCCTGCGCCTGGTGGGGATCCCCGGTCAGCATGACCGCGTACCGCAGCAGGGCGCTCAGCCGGGTGTCGGCGAACTCCTCGTACGTCACTGCACCTCCCGCTGTCCCGCCCTGTTGACGGGTCTGGGACAGCCGAGGATTGCACTACCGGGAAATCAACGCCGCCTCCGCCACCCCCGCCGCTGCGGCCGACTCGGCCGTCAAGCCGGGCCGGTACATGAACGACACGACCATCGCCGCCGGCGGCGCGGGCACGGTGAAGCCCACCGGCAAGCCGGGCGCCGACGCGTACCGGTGCTTCAGGCGAACCCGTCCGGAAAACCGGACGACGCATGATCGACGCGACTGACACCATCTACGGGTGCTGCTGACCCTGACCACGACCCACCGTCCCGCGACCGACCTCGGCCACCTCCTCGTCAAGCACCCGGAGCGCGTGCAGAGCTTCGGCCTGCCGGCGGGCACCGCGCACGTGCTCTACCCCGAGGCGGACGAGCAGCGGTGCACGGCGGCGCTGCTGGTCGAGGTGGACCCGTTCAAGCTGGGCGGCGGTCGGGGCCGCAGGCAGGCGGCCACCCCGGACAGCTTCACCCTCGGGCAGTACGTCAACGACCGCCCGTACGCCGCGTCCAGCCTGCTCTCCTCCGCACTCGCCAAGGTGTTCCGGTCGGCGCTGCGCGGGGAGTCCCGCGACCGGCCGGAGCTGGCCGCCACCCCGATCCCGCTGGAGGTAAGGGTGCCGGTGCTGCGCTGCCGGGGCGGTGCCGAGCTGGCCGTACGGCTCTTCGCCCCGCTGGGCTGGGCGGTGACCGCCACCCCGATCCCGCTCGACGAGGCGTACCCGGAGTGGGGCGACAGCCGCTACGTCGACCTGACGCTCACCGGCGCGCTGCGGGTCGCCGACGCGCTCAACCACCTGTACGTGCTGCTGCCCGTGCTGGACGACGCCAAGCACTACTGGGTGGCGCCGGACGAGGTGGACAAGCTGCTCCGGGCCGGGGCCGGCTGGCTCGCCGACCACCCGGAGCGGTCCCTGATCACCCGCCGCTACCTGGCGCACAGTCGGGCCCTCGCGGGAGAGGCGCTGGCCCGCCTGGCCGAACTGCGGCTGGCCGACGAGGCACCCGTCGACGACACCGTCGACCCGGTCGGACCGGCGGAGGAGCCGGATCGGAAGCGCGCCTCACTGGCGCTACGCCGGCGCGAGGCGGTGCTGGCCGCGCTGCGCGACCAGGGGGCGTCCCGGGTGCTGGACCTGGGCTGCGGTGGCGGGGCGTTGCTCGCCGCGCTGGTCGCCGACCGGCGGTTCACCGAGATCGTCGGCACCGACGTGTCCAGTCAGGCGCTCACCCTGGCCGCTCGACGGCTGCGGCTGGACCGGCTGCCGGAGCGGCAGCGGGACCGGATCAAGCTGTGGCAGTCGGCGCTGACCTACCGGGACGACCGGCTGCGCGGGTACGACGCGGCGGTGCTCATGGAGGTGATCGAGCATCTCGACCCACCGCGCCTGCCGGCGCTGGAGGACGCGGTCTTCGGGCACGTCCGGCCGGGAACGGTCGTGGTGACCACCCCGAACGTCGAGTACAACGTCCGCTACGAGGGGTTGGGCACGGGCCGGTTCCGGCACGCCGACCACCGGTTCGAGTGGACCCGGGCCGAGTTCGCCGCCTGGGTCGACCGGGTGGCGGTGGCCCACGGCTACGCCGCCACCCTCGGCGGGGTCGGCGACGACGACCCCGAGGTGGGCAGTCCCACGCAGCTCGCGGTTTTCACCAGAACGGAAGAAGCGGCCCGGAAGGAGGAGATCCGCGCATGACCAGCCTGGACATTCCCGAGCTGGCGCTGGTGGCGCTGATCGGCGTCTCCGGTTCCGGCAAGTCCACCTTCGCCAGCCGGCACTTCGCGCCCACTCAGGTGCTCTCCTCGGACACCTTCCGGGGCCTGGTGGCCGACGACGAGAACGACCAGTCCGCCTCCGGCGACGCGTTCGACGCGCTGCACCACGTCGCGGGGCTCCGGCTGCGCCGGGGCCGGCTCACCGTGGTCGACGCGACCAACCTCCAGCCGCACGCCCGGGCCGGCCTGGTGAAGGTGGCCCGCGAGCACGACGTGCTGCCGGTGGCGATCGTGCTGGACGTGCCGGAGGCGCTGGCCTGGGAGCGTACGCAGGGCCGGGCCGACCGGACGCACGGCCGGCAGGTGCTCACCCGGATGCAGCGGAACCTGCGGCAGTCGTACGGGCGGCTGGCCCGGGAGGGCTTCCGCAAGGTGCACGTGCTGCGCGGGCTCGAGGAGATCGACGCCGCCGAGATCCGCTACGAGAAGCTCTTCAACGACCGGCGCGAGCTGACCGGGCCGTTCGACATCGTCGGCGACGTGCACGGCTGCCGGGAGGAGCTGGAGGCGCTGCTGCTCCGGCTGGGCTACGCGCTGCGCCGCGATGACACGGGCCGCCCGGTGGACGCCGTGCACCCCGCCGGGCGTACCCCGGTATTCGTCGGTGACCTGGTGGACCGCGGCCCGGACTCCCCCGGCGTGCTCCGCCTGGTGATGGGCATGGTGTCGGCCGGCCACGCGATCTGCGTGCCCGGCAACCACGAGCAGAAGCTGCTGCGCAAGCTGCGCGGCAGGGACGTGCGGCTCACCCACGGCCTGGCCGAGACGATGGCCCAGATGGAGTCGGAGCCTGCGGAGTTCGTCGCGGACGTGGCGACCTTCGTCGACGGTCTGGTCAGCCACTACGTGCTGGACGGCGGCCGGCTGGTGGTGGCGCACGCCGGCCTGAAGGAGGCGTACCAGGGCCGGGCGTCCGGCCGGGTCCGCGCCTTCGCGCTCTTCGGGGAGACCACCGGCGAGACCGACGAGTACGGCCTGCCGGTGCGCTACCCGTGGGCCCGCGACTACCGGGGCTCGGCCATGGTCGTGTACGGCCACACGCCCACGCCGGAGCCGGAATGGGTGAACAACACCATCTGCATCGACACCGGCTGCGTCTTCGGCGGCCGGCTCACCGCGCTGCGCTACCCGGAGAAGGAGCTGGTCTCGGTCCCGGCGGTGAAGGAGTGGTACGCGCCGGCCCGCCCGCTGGTCGCGCCCGGCGCGACCCGCCCGGACACCGTGCTGGACCTGGCCGACGTCACCGGGCGGCGGCACCTCACCCACGCGTACGGGTCGCTGACCGTGCCGGCGGAGAACGCCGCCGCTGCGCTGGAGGTGATGAGCCGGTACGCGGTCGACCCCGGCCGGCTGGTCTGGCTGCCGCCGACGATGGCGCCCTGCTCGACCTCGACCGTCGACGGTTTCCTGGAGCACCCGGAGCAGGCGTTCGCGGACTACCGCGCGGCCGGTGTCGAGCGGGTGGTCTGCGAGGAGAAGCACATGGGCTCGCGGGCCGTGGTGCTGGTGGAACGGGAGCCGGGTCGGTTCGACGGCGGGGTGGTGCACACCCGTACCGGCCGGCCGTTCTTCGGCCCGTCGCTCGACGACGAGCTGCTGGCCCGGGTGCGCGCGGCGGTCACCACCGCCGGCCTCTGGGCCGAGCTGGACACCGACTGGCTGCTGCTCGACGGTGAGCTGCTGCCCTGGTCGGCGAAGGCGGGCAGCCTGATCCGGGAGCAGTACGCGGGGGTGGGTGCCGCCGGCCGGGCGGCCCTGCCGGCGGTGCTCGCCGCGCTGGACATCGCCGCCGCACGAGGGCTGCCGGTGGCGGAGCTTCGCGGCCGGATGGCCGACCGGGAGTCCGAGGTGCGGGCGTACTCGGCGGCCTACCGGGCGTACGTCGGGCGCACCGACGGGCTGCGCGGGGTGACACTGGCGCCGTTCGCCGTGCTGGCCGGCTCCGGGGTGAGCTACGCCGACCGGGACCACGGCTGGCAGCTGGCGCTGGCCGACCGGCTCTGCGCGGCGGACCCGGAGTTCTTCACCGCGACCCGCCGGCAGGTCGTGGACCTGGCCGATGACGCGGCGGTCGCGGCGGCGACCGAGTGGTGGCTCGCGCTGACCGCGGCCGGCGGGGAGGGCATGGTGGTGAAGCCGTACGCCGGCCTGTCGGCCCGTTCACCGAAGGGTTCGCTGCTGCAACCGGGGATCAAGTGCCGGGGGCGGGAGTACCTGCGGATCATCTACGGCCCCGGCTACACCGATCCCGGGCAGCTCACCGCGCTGCGTAAGCGCTCGCTGGGGCGCAAGCGCGGGCTGGCCCTGAGCGAGCACGGTCTCGGCCTGGCCGCCCTGGACGCGCTCGCCGGGGACGCCCCGCTCTGGCGGCGGCACGAGCTGGTCTTCGCGATCCTGGCCTGCGAATCTGAGCCGGTCGACCCCCGGCTGTGACCGGTACGCCCGGTCCGGCGCGGTTCCGGACCGGGCTTGGGTACCCTTTGTGGCCGTGGACACAGCAGAGAAGACCCGGATGCTCTCCGAGAGTGTCGCCCTGAACCCGCTCGATCCGAAGGACCTGATCCACACCTTCGGGTTGGTCGGCGTCTGGGTGATCCTCTTCGCCGAGACCGGCCTGCTGGTCGGCTTCTTCTTCCCCGGTGACTCGCTGCTCTTCCTGGCGGGGGTGGCCGCGTCGCCGGTGGCGGATGCGATCTTCGGCGCCGGCACCCGGCTGAACCTGGTCGCCCTGCTGATCGGCGGGCCGCTCTGCGCGATCGCCGGTGCCCAGCTCGGCCACTGGCTCGGCGCCCGATACGGCCGGCGGATGTTCGACAAGCCCAACTCCCGCCTGTTCAAGCGGGAGTACGTGGAGAAGGCCGAGTACTACTTCCAGAAGTTCGGCCCGGCGAAGGCCGTGGTGCTGGCCCGCTTCATTCCGATCGTGCGGACCTTCCTCAACCCGGTGGCCGGCGTGCTCGGCATGCCGGCCCGGCAGTTCCTGCTCTGGAACGTCGTCGGCGCGTTCCTCTGGGTGGACGGCATCCTGCTGGTCGGCTACCTGCTGGCCGATCAGATCTACAACGCGATCGGCGACAAGATCGACCGGTACATCCTGCCGGTGGTCGCCCTGATCATCGTGATCTCGGTACTGCCGATCCTCGTCGAGTTCCTCCGGGACCGGCGTGCACGCAAGCGCGGCGAGTCGGTCTCGATGGTCGGCGCGGCCGACGCGATCGGGCGGGAGGCGGGGGACGACGACGACCCGCGGCTCGGCGGGCGCGGCCAGCACCGCCGCTGATTCACCGGCAACGCCGATGGCCGGTCCCCCTGGTGGGGGGCCGGCCATCGGCAAACAACCTGTCGACCTGCGGATGGCACCGATGACGGACAGCCGTCATCGTCCGGTGGTGACGCCACCCCTGGTACGCCACCCGTCGCCGCGCCCTAGGGACGCGGCTTCAACCATCCAGCTCGGACACGTCCGGTTTCAGCGGGCCTTCTTGGTGGCCCGCTTGCGCGGCGGGGTGAGCAGATCCGCGATCGTGGCGATCGCGGTCGGCACCAGCCGGTAGTACGCCCAGACACCGCGCTTCTCCCGCTCCAGCAAGCCGGCCTCGGTGAGGATACGCAGGTGGTGACTGACCGTCGGCTGAGAGAGGCCGAGCGGTGCGGTGAGGTCACACACGCACGCCTCTCCCTCGGGTGCCGACTGGATCAGGCTGAGCAGCCGCAGCCGGGCGGGGTCCGCGAGGGCCTTCAGCACCCCCGCGAGCCGCTCGGCATCGGCCCGTTCGATCGGCTCGCCGGCGAGCGGCGAGATCTGAGGCATGGTCATTTCAGCCAACGCAGTTCCCACGTATTCCATCCTTCCACCAGCAGCATCGATCCGCCTGCATATGAGCAAATCCGAATCGGCAAACTTTTACGCCACAAGGCCGAGGTCAGCCAACGTATAGGCCGCCCGATATGGCAGTCCGGCGGCTCGCACCGCGTCGCCGGCGCCTCGATCAACAATAACCGCCACTCCGACCACGTCGGCCCCGGCCTCACGCAATGCCTCGACCGCGGCCAACACACTGCCGCCGGTGGTCGAGGTGTCCTCGACCGCCAGGACCCGGCGACCTGCCACGTCCGGTCCCTCGACACGCCGCTGGAGACCGTGCGCCTTGCCTGCCTTGCGAACTACGAACGCGTCCAGCGGCCGTTCGGTTTCGGCCGCCGCGTGCAGCATCGCCACCGCGACCGGATCGGCCCCGAGGGTCAGCCCACCGACCGCGTCATATGCCCAGTCGGCGGTGAGGTCACACATCACCCGACCGACCAACGGTGCCGCGCGGTGATGCAGCGTGACACGACGTAGGTCGACATACCAGTCCGCCTCACGACCTGACGAGAGCACCACGCGTCCGTGGACCACAGCCAGGTCAGTGATGAATTTACGCAGGTCGTCGTGGTCCCCCATGGCGATAGAGGGTACTGCGCAACTCTGGGAGGCGTGTGTCGGGTCCTCCCGGGTCAACCCTGCGGGCGACCGAAGGGTGGCGATATCCGGCTACGCTGTGCAACCGTCCATCCGGGTCGCGCGTGCCGATGCCGTCGTCAGGGCACCCACCCGACCGCCCCGGGGTCAGTCGGCACCGCCCGCGGCCCGCCCCCTGGTGTCTCGCGAGACGCCGCGCAGCAGCCGGCGGGGTGCGTGCCGCAGGCCCGCCACGGCCAACTTGTACCTCCAGCTCGGCACGCTGACCAGTTTGCCTTTCCGCAGGTCACGCAGCCCTTCGTCGACCACATCGGCGGCCCGTAGCCACATCCAGTCCGGCGTACCGGACATGTCGATGCCGGCCCGCTCGTGGTAGCCGGTACGGGTGTAGCCGGGGCACAGCGCCATCACCCGCACACCCAGCGGCGCCACCGACTGGCCGATCGATTCACTGAAATTCGTGACCCACGCCTTGCTGGCCGAGTACGTCGAACCCGGCATCGGCACGCCGAAACCCGCGACGGAAGAGACATTTATCACTGCCCCTTCGCCGCGCCGGATCATCGGCCCCAGCGCCGCATGGGTCAGTTTCAGCACCGCCAGCACGTTCAGCCGAAGCAGCCGGGCCTCGTTCTGGACGGCCGACCGGACGAACGGGGTGTTGAGGCTGATCCCGGCGTTGTTCACCAGCATTCCGACCGGAGGCTCGGCGGCGAGCCGGCGCTCGACCGTGGCGCAGCCGTCGTCGGTGGACAGATCGGCGGAGATGGTCTCGATCCGGCGGTCATACCGGTCGGCCAGTTTGGCGGCGGTGGCATCGAGCCGGCCGGCGTCCCGGGCCACCAGGACCAGGTCCCACCCGTCCGCGGCGAGCCGACGGGCGAACGCCTCACCGATGCCGAGGCTGGCACCGGTGATCAAGGCACGACGCGAAGCGGGTCGCGTCGCGCCGGTCACGGACGGTCCTCGGAGGGTGGGGTCGACGTGGCGCCGGGCGGGCCGTAGAACGGCGGCGCCGAAGCGGCCGCCGGCGGACCGTAGCCCGGAGCGGCTCCGGCGCCGGTCGGCCCGGCCGGGGGCGTCGGCCCGGCAGGGGGCATGGGCCCGGCCGGGGGCGGCGCGGCGGGCGTGCCGCGGCGGAAGAACGCACCAGCCGCGGGGAGGACCAGCAGTACGGCGGCCAGCAGGTACCCGAGGAGCTGCGCCACCGACGCGGCCGCGTTCAGCGGGATCCACCAACCCGGATACGCGTCGCCGACGAGGGCGAGCAGATCGGCGGTGACCTGCTCCTCGGCACCGAGGCGCAGCGGTTCGGCTCGCTGACCGACCAGTATCGCCAGGCCGCAGCAGCCGCAGAACAGGCCCAGCCCCGAGACGACCCAGGTGGCCGTACGGGCGCCGGGGCGACCGGAGAGCAGGCCGAGGGCGAGCCCGACGAGCAGCAGCGCCATGAGCACGCCGAGCACGGCTGCCAGCGTGGTGGAGGCGCGCAGCAGCGACACGACGGTGTCGATCTCGCCGGCGCTGGCTCCGGTCCCGGACGCCGCCGTGCGGAACCGGTCCACCGTGCCACCCGTGATGATCAGGTTGGCGACCGCGTACGCCACGGCGCCGACCGCCATCAGCAGCAGCACCGCCGCGGCCGAGACGACCACCCCGGGGCGGCGGGGCGGTGCCTGAACGGGATACGACACGACAGATCCCTCCGGTAGGCGTCGGCTTGCAACCTACTCGGAGGGATCGTCGGCGTCGCTGTTATCGGAACGTCAGCTTCCCGAAGGCGGCTCGGGTTCGCGGCGTTCGCCAGGCCCCGGCTGACCGGGCTGACCACCGGCGGGCGGGTAGCCGGGAACCGGCGGCTGGCCCGGGGCGGACGGATAGCCCGGAGCAGGCGGCTGGCCCGGCGTCTGCGGGTAGCCCGGAGCAGGCGGGTAGCCCGGAGTCTGCGGGTAGCCGGGCGCCGGCGGGTAGCCGGGGTAGGTGCCGCCGGGCACCGGCGGCTCCCAGGTCGGCTGCGGCTTGCGGAAGAACTCGTTCGACTTCGGCAGGGCCAGCAGGATCAGGGCAACCAGCAGGGACAGCAGGGAAAGCAGGCTGATCGCGGTGGTGAGCGGGCCGTACCAGGACGGCAGGGCGTCCTCCAACCGGCGCTGGATCTCCTGGCTGCTCGGCATGTCGCCGCTGGTCGAGCCGCTGGTCGTCAGTCCGCCGGACGCGTTGCTCACCAGGCCGAGGCCGGTGCAGCAGAAGAGGATGCCACCCAGCACCCAGGTGGTGATCCGGGAGCCGTTCTTCCCCTGGTTGTTCAGCAGGGCAAGGACAACGAGCCCGATCGCGATCAGCAGCGAGATCACGGCGCCGGCGACGGCGGCCACGGCGGCGAAGTCAGCCGCCTGCTCGGCGGCGGTGCCCCGGTACGCGTCCCGCAGCACCTCCCGCATCGTGCCGATGATGGACAGCGTCAGGATCAGATTCACCACCTGGATGGCGGCGACGAGGATGAGCAGCCAGCTGGACGACGTCACCACGCCCGGACGGACGCGGCGCGGCGGCCCCGAGGTATCGACCATGATTCTCCTTCCCTAGATCACACGACCACCGTAGCCAGCGCGGTCGAGGTGGGCACGGCACGAGAGCCGGACCCGCCGCGCGGCCCGACGGAGGGCACCCCTTCGCAGAACACGTGGACACTCTGCCGGTTGAGCGACGCTCAGGCCACCTGCTCCGGGCCGCCCTGCGGATGGATCATCACCTCGGCAGGGTGCAACCTCTCGCCGAGCGCGACCTGCCAGCCGGCCTCCCCGTACGCCTCGAAGGAGAGCCGGGCCCCGCCGGGCGCCTGATAGTCGTGGTAGCGCATGGTGCCGCGCGGATCGAGGCCGGTGCCCTCGGTGGCGGTGTAGCGCGCCTGGCCAGACTCGTCCCAGGCGTACCGGCGGCCGGCGACGTCCAGAGTGGGAGCGCCCGGGGTGACGGTGGCGGACGGCTCGGCGGTCCAGAGCACCAACTCCAGGTCCGGGTCCTCCTCGACGGAGAGCCAGCGCTTGACCCCGCCGGCATCGTCGATCAGGTGCTCGGCCCAGCTCCAGCCGCCCTCGACCAGGTGCACCGAGCCGCGGACGGTGTACGAAACCTGGCGGATCTCCACGGTGTCGCCAGGCTTGAGCCAGCGCGGGTCGCCGCGCCGGACGTCGGCGTCCCGGTCCCGGAACGGGGCACCGGCGGCCCGCGGGCGTGGTCCGGAGCGGGCCTTGCGCCGCCCAACCACGGCGATCACCACACCGGTCACTACGACCAGGCACCCCAGCGCCGCCACCAGGTACACCATCGAATTGTCCACAGACCGCCTCCCCACCTGCGTCGGCGGAGACTAACAACCCGGTTCGCCTCGCCAAACAGCTCCTCCGCTGAGTCCGCGGTCAGCTACCGGACGGGCCGTCAGCCGGGCCGGTGGATGGCCCGGCGGCACCCGGGCCGGCATCGTCCCTGGCCGGCTCCACGGACGGGCCGTCGCCCGGCGTCGGGTCCGCCGGGCCCGTGCCCGGCGTCGGGTCCGCTGGGCCGGTGCCCGGCGTCGGGTCCGCCGCGCCCGTGCCCGGCGTCGGGTCCGCTGGGCCCGTGCCCGGCGCGGCCCACGGGCTGGCGTGCTGGGTGGACGCCCAGGGGCCGGTGGGCGGGTATGCCAGGTGCAGGGCCGGGTCAGGGCAGAGCGGGTAGCCCGCCGGAGGCGGCATGACGGCCGACGGATAGCCCGACGCGGGATGACCCGGGTAGGCGGCGGCCGGGTAGCCCGGCGGGTATGCCGCCACGGGGTGGACCGGCGCATAGGCGGCGGGGTAGACCGGCCAGTAGCCGTACGGCACGGGCGGCACGGCGGCCGACGCGGGACGGAACCAGCGGCCGGATTCCGGGACCAGGAGCAGCACCACGACCGCCAGGGTGAGCGCCAGCACCAGCAACAGGCCGAGGCCGCCGACCGCCAAGAGTTCCCCCGGATCGCCTTGGTCGTAGAGGGCGTCGAGGAACTTCGACTGTTCCCAGTCGGTGCCCCCGGCCTCGGGGTCCAGCGTGGGGTCGAACTCGGGACCACCCATTGCCAGCATGAACGGGATCATCAGCAGGCCGCCGCCGCACTGCCCGAGGCAGAGCAGCAGTTGCGCCCCGGCCGCGACGAAGACCAGGATCCGGGCGGGATTGCTGCCCCTGCACAGGGGCAACGCGGTGGCGGCGAGCCAGGCCGCCAGCAGCAGCGCGGGGACACCGAGGGTCACGGCCGTGAAGACGTTGCCCGAGCGCTCGTCCGACACCTCCACCGGATCGGCGTCGGGGACCCGCCGCAGCGCCTCGTCGATCTGGCCGTTGTAGCGCACCGCCGCGAAGACCACGACGCCGACCAGGACGAGCAGAACGGCGACGATCGCGATCTGCAACCAGAAGGCGACCGTGACGACGGCGGGCCGGGCGGGCCGGACGGGAGCCGTGGGGGAGGTCATGGTTGGCAAGGTACGGGCCGACCGCCACCGCCGGCAGAGCCGATCGGATCGACCACCGTGCCGAGTGGATCACTCGTCGGCGAGCCGCTCCGCGGCGTACTCGCCCAGCGTGGTCTGGTCCATCAGGCAGCCGGTGAACGTGGTGAGTTCCCCGTCGTCGGCGCGCAGCCGGCTCCAGGCCGCCCGACCGGCTGCCCGGTCGACGGTGTCCAGCAACGCGGCGGCGTACGCCTTTCCGGCGGGTGATCCCTGCTCAAGCAGCCGGTCGACCTGCTGCCGGGCCTCCGCCGGATGCTCGTCCAGCGCCCGCTCCACCCGCTGGTACGCCTCCGTCGCGGGCAGCAGGGTGCCGGCGATCCCCACCCCGCCGAAGGCGAGCGTGTCCGCCGCCACCAGCTCCCGGACATCCGCGTCCAACTCCCGCTCCCAGTTCCCGATCTCCGCCATGCCCCATTCTTTCCCCACCGACGCCCGCCCCGATACCTCGACGGGTCCGGCCGGATCCGCGGGTGCGGATCCGGCCGGGTGGGCGGGAGTGGGTCAGGACGCGGTGACGGTGAGGGCTTCCTTGGTGTCGGCCAGGTCCACCCGGACCGTGTCGCCGTCGCGGATCTGGCCGGCGAGCAGGGCCTTGGCGAGCTGGTCGCCGATCGCCGACTGCACCAGCCGCCGCAGCGGGCGGGCACCGTAGACCGGGTCGTACCCGTACTCGGCGAGCCAGATCCGGGCGGTGTCGCTGACCACCAGTGCCAGACGGCGGTCGGCGAGACGGGCTCGCAACCGGTCGAGCTGGATGTCGACAATGGCCCGCAGGTCCTCGCCCTGGAGGGCGGCGAAGACCACGATGTCGTCGAGGCGGTTGAGGAACTCCGGCTTGAAATGCGACCGGACCACCGCGAGGACACCCTCCCGGCGCTCCTCCTCGGTCAACGTCAGCTCGCTGATCACCGACGAGCCCAGGTTCGAGGTGAGGATCAGGATCGCGTTGCGGAAGTCCACCGTACGGCCCTGGCCGTCGGTGAGCCGGCCGTCGTCGAGCACCTGGAGCAGCACGTCGAAGACGTCCGGGTGGGCCTTCTCCACCTCGTCCAGCAGGATCACCGAGTACGGCCGGCGGCGCACCGCCTCGGTGAGCTGGCCGCCCTCCTCGTAGCCGACGTAGCCGGGCGGGGCGCCGACCAGGCGGGCCACGGAGTGCTTCTCGCCGTACTCACTCATGTCGATGCGGACCATGGCCCGCTCATCGTCGAAGAGGAACCCGGCGAGCGCCTTGGCCAGCTCGGTCTTGCCGACGCCGGTGGGGCCGAGGAAGAGGAAGCTGCCGGTCGGGCGGTCCGGGTCGGCGACGCCGGCCCGGGCGCGGCGGACCGCGTCGGAGACGGCGGCGACCGCCTCGGACTGGCCGACCACCCGGGCGCCCAGCGAGTCCTCCATCCGGAGCAGCTTGGCGGTCTCGCCCTCCAGCAGCCGGCCGGCGGGGATGCCGGTCCAGGAGGCGACCACGGCGGCGATGTCGTCCGCGCCGACCTCCTCCTTCAGCATCGCGCCGTCGGCCTGGAGCCGGGCCAGTTCCTGCTCGGCCTGTTCCAGCTCGGTCTTCAGGGCGGGGATCCGGCCGTACCGCAGCTCGGCGGCGCGTTCCAGCTCGCCGTCGCGCTCGGCCCGCTCGGCCTCGCCGCCGAGCCGCTCCAGCTCCTCCTTCGCGGTGGAGAGCTTGGTGATGTGGCTCTTCTCCAACTGCCAGCGCTCGGAGAGCGCGGTGAGCTGTTCGCGCTTGTCGGCCAGCTCCCTGCGCAGCCGCTCCAGCCGCTCGGCGGAGGCGGCGTCCGGCTCCTTGGCCAGCGCCATCTCCTCGATCTCGAGCCGGCGTACCGCCCGCTCGATCTCGTCCACCTCGACCGGGCGGGAGTCGATCTCCATCCGCAGCCGGGACGCGGACTCGTCGACCAGGTCGATCGCCTTGTCCGGCAGGAACCGGTCGGTGATGTAGCGGTCGGACAGGGTGGCGGCGGCGACCAGCGCGGCGTCGGTGATCCGTACGCCGTGGTGCACCTCGTAGCGCTCCTTGAGGCCGCGCAGGATGCCGATGGTGTCCTCGATGGTCGGCTCGCCGACCAGCACCGGCTGGAAGCGGCGCTCCAGCGCCGGATCCTTCTCGATGTGCTCGCGGTATTCGTCGAGGGTGGTCGCGCCGACCATCCGCAGCTCGCCGCGGGCCAGCATCGGCTTGAGCATGTTGCCGGCGTCCATCGAGCCCTCGCTCTTGCCGGCGCCGACGACGGTGTGCAGCTCGTCGAGGAAGGTGATGACCTTGCCGTCGGAGTTCTTGATCTCCTCCAGCACCGACTTCAGCCGTTCCTCGAACTGGCCGCGGTACTGCGCGCCGGCCACCATCGCGCCGAGGTCGAGCGAGACCAGCTTCTTGTCGCGCAGCGACTCAGGCACGTCACCGGCGACGATCCGCTGGGCCAGGCCCTCGACGATGGCGGTCTTGCCGACACCCGGCTCACCGATCAGCACCGGGTTGTTCTTGGTACGCCGGGACAGCACCTGGATCACCCGGCGGATCTCGGAGTCCCGGCCGATGACCGGGTCGATCTTCCCCTCGCGGGCGCTGGCGGTCAGGTCCACGCCGTACTTGGCGAGGGCCTGATAGGTCTGCTCCGGGTCGGCGGTGGTGACCCGACGGTCCCCGCCGCGTACGGCCGGGAAGGCGGCGACCAGGTTCTCCTCGGTGGCGCCGGCGTTCCTGAGCGCGACGGAGACCGCGCCACCCACCCGGGCCAGCCCGGCGAGCAGGTGCTCGGTCGAGGTGTACTCGTCGCCCAGCGGCCGGGCGATCTGCTCGGCGGCGCCGATGGCGTTGACGAACTCGCGGGCCAGGGTGGGCTCGGCGATGCTGGAGCCGTGCGCGGCGGGCAGGGCGTCGACCGAGCGCTGGGCGACCCGGCGCAGCTCGGCGGGGTCGGCCCCGACGGCGCGCAGCAGGCCGGCGGCGGTCGAACCCTCGGTGTCCAGCAGCGACAGCAGCAGGTGCCAGGGCTCCACGGTGGCGTGGCCGCGCTGGTTCGCCAACGCGACGGCACCGGTGATGCTCTCGCGGCTCTTGGTGGTGAGGCGTTCCGTGTTCATGGGCTCCCCCGGATCGGCGTGTCCACTGGAACCGACACAACCAGAGTTGAGTCTATTCCGCTCAACCCTATCCCTGTGATGCCAGTCACCCTGGCCTGTCAGTCGCGGACCAGGACCACGCGGATCCACTGGCGGTTGCCGATCGGGCCGGCGGAGAGGACGACCTCGTCCGGGGCCTTGGCCACGAGCGTGCCGTCACCGAGCAGGTCAAGCTGATGCTCAGGGCCGACCGGCCAGCTCACCCGCTCGTACCGGCCGCCCACCACCACGCCGACGCCGTCCGGCCCGGTCACCGCCACCCGCCCGGCGTCGACCGGCGCCACCGAATACACCTGGTCCGGGTGACCGGCGGCTCGCATCAGCTGCCAGTTACCCCGATAAATCCAAAGCGCCGGAAAGCCCATCCCGTCCGGCCGCTTCCCGATCAACCAGATCTCACCGTCGGGCGCGGCCATCACCCGCAGCACGCCCACCTCGCCGTCGGGTGCCGGCACCGGGCTCCGCTCCCAACTCCGCCCCTGGTCCGTCGAGATCGCGGCGTACGGCCGCCCGTCGGCCGCACCGGCCGCCACCAGCATGCTTCTGGCCTCGCGCACCGTGTTCACGGTCGGCAGATCGGGCTGGACCGGCAACGGCTGCAGCCGACGACCGTCCCAGCGAGCCACCTTTCCGGCGTCCTCGGTCACCTGGAACCGGCCACCAGCACCCAACAGCACCGGCGGCGGCGCGACTCCCGGGTAGTGGGTGAACGTGACGCCGCCATCGGTCGAGGCGTACCAGCCGTACGGTTCGGCGGCCAGCACCAGCAGGCCCTTCGGGGCGTAGAGCTGCTGGTTCTCGGCGACCGACCGAGGGTGTCGCAACGCCTTCCAGGACCGGCCTCCGTCGTGGGTGGCGAAGAGCAGCGCCGGGCAGTTTCGGCCGGGTGGCCGGCCGTCACAGGTGGCGAAGAGGGCGTACGCCTGCTCGGCGTCGACGAACTCGATGGACGGCGGGTCGTACCGGTCGGGTACGGCGATCCGGACGATGCGGGACTCGTCGACGTCGGCGACCGCGGGCCGGGCCGAAGCGGTGGCGACCGCCCCGGGCGACGCGGACGCCCGGTCCGGCGGCGGACGCCGGACATCCCCGATCGAACAGGCCATCAGCAGCGGCATCGCCAGCAGCAGTGCCGTAACGTAGCCCGGTCTCCGGTGCACCACACCTCCAGTGCAAGGTAGCCTCGCCCGCGTGCGAGTACGTGTTGAACAGATTGACTTACCAGGGATCGGCGTACGTCACGATCTGGTAACGGAGTCCGGCCGCCGGCTCGGCGTGGTCTCCCACCGCAACGGCCGTCGCGACCTGGTCCTCTACGATCCAGACGATCCGGACTCATGCCAGGCAGACATCCCCCTGACCGACGACGAGGCGGAGGCGCTCGCCGACATCCTCGGCGCGTCCCTGATGCTCAGCCAACTCTCCGGGCTGCGCGAACAGGCTGCTGGGCTGCTCACCGAGCAGATCGCCATCCCCGCCGGCACCAAGTACGTCAACCGGCGACTCGGCGACACCCGCGCGCGTACCCGCACCGGGGCGTCCATCGTCGCGGTGCTGCGCCACGGCGACGTGATCGTCTCGCCGGACCCCACCTTCCGCTTCGCCGCGGGTGACGTGGTGGTCGTGGTCGGCACCCGGCAGGGCCTCGACGGGGTGAGCGCGATCCTCGCCGAAGCAGACCCGGACGGCTGAGGCGCGGATGCACGAAACCACGACTCTGCTCGTCGAGGTCGGCGCGCTGCTGCTCCTGCTCGGCCTGCTCGGCCGACTCAGCCGCCGGTTCGGCGTCTCACCCATCCCCCTCTATCTACTCGCCGGACTCGCCTTCGGCACCGGCGGCATCCTCCCACTCAACGCCAGCGAGGAGTTCTTCGCCGTCGGCGCGGAGATCGGCGTGATCCTGCTGCTGGTCATGCTCGGCTTGGAATACAGCGCCGGCGAACTGGTGGGCAACCTCCGTGCCGCGGCCCCCGCCGGCCTGATCGACGCGGTGCTCAACGCGCTGCCCGGCTTCGCCTTCGCGCTGATCCTCGGCTGGGGCTGGCTCGCCGCCGTGGTGCTCGCCGGCGTCACCTGGGTCTCCTCGTCCGGGGTGATCGCCAAGGTGCTCGGCGACCTCGGCCGGGTCGGTAACCGGGAAACGCCGGTGATCCTCTCCGTCCTGGTGATCGAGGACCTGGCGATGGCTCTCTACCTGCCGCTGCTCACCGCGCTGCTCGCCGGGATCGGCGTGATCAAGGGCGGCCTGGCGCTCGGCGTCGCGGTGTTCACCGTGGTCGCCGTGCTGTTCGTCGCCATCCGGTACGGCCACCTGATCTCCACGGCGCTCTCCGCGAAGGACCCGGAGGCGCTGCTGCTCGGGGTGCTCGGCCTGACCCTGCTGGTCGCCGGCCTCGCGGCCAAGCTCCAGGTTTCCGCGGCGGTCGGGGCGTTCCTGGTCGGCATCGCCCTCTCCGGGCCGGTGGCACACCACGCCACCGAGTTGCTGTCGCCACTGCGGGATCTCTTCGCGGCGGTCTTCTTCGTGTTCTTCGGGCTGGTCACCGACCCGAGGGACATGCCCCCGGTGCTGCTGCCGGCGCTGGCGTTGGCCGTGGTGACCATGGGCACGAAGCTGCTCACCGGTTACCTGGCCGCCCGGCGGGCCGGGATCGCCGAGCCCGGTCGATGGCGGGCCGGTTTCGCGCTCACCCCGCGCGGCGAGTTCTCCATCGTCATCGCGGGGCTCGCCGTCGCCGCCGCACAGCCGGTGGAACCCAGGCTGGCGGGGCTCGCCACGGCGTACGTGCTGATCACCGTGGTGGCCGGGCCGCTGCTGGCCCGACTGCCGGACATGCCCTGGTTCAAGCAGTGGTTGCGCCGGCGTGCCGCCGCCAGGCCCCCCGCACCGGTGCCGGCAACCGACTGAGTGCGTCGGGCCGGGTCGGCCTAATGGTCGACCCGGCCCGGCCAACGGTTGCCGAATTGATTCCGGGAAGGTCTACCGCCGGTACGCGGAACAGCGTTACCGTTTCGCCCCAGCAGCCAGGTTCCGCGGGTGGCCGGTGCCCCCGCCGCCGGAGACGGAAGGTTGGCCGGTGAGCGTGCAGGAGGGGACGTTCCGCGGCTTCGCCAATCCGGTCGATCCGTCGCCGGCCGAGCTGCGCGCCTGGGCCTATCAGCCCAACTCCGTGCCGCTCACCTCGATGCCCCCGGACTGGGACCTGCTGGTCTCCGGTGACCACTTGGTGGGGACGCTCTTCGAGTTGGCCATGGACACGGCCTGCCCGGCCCGCCGGTTCGCCCTGCACTGCCTCTACATCTACGCCGCCGACGGCATCCGGACGAACTTCCGGGCCCACCCGAAGCGCCGCTTCCGGAAGCTGGTCGAGCAGGCCGAGCGAGCTGGCGACGGGCTGATGCGCAACTGGGCACACAACAGCCGGGTGCTGCTCGCCCGCCCGGACCTCTTCGTCTACCGCGACTGGTGCGAGGGCGGCCTGGTCCGAGAGAACCGCCGGCTGTAGCGCCGAACGGGCCAGGACCCCCTCACGGCATCACCGCGTCCCGGCCCACACGTCACCGACGGACGAACGGGCCAGGACCCCCTCACGGCATCACCGCGTCCCGGCCCACACGTCACCGACGGACGAACGGGCCAGGACCCCCTCACGGCATCACCGCGTCCC